>JAPLOH010000112.1:0-17818 GCA_026400845.1 Alphaproteobacteria bacterium | reverse complement strand
GACGCACCCTATTGAGCGCAACCACGGCTGCCGCCCCGCCCGCGATCGTCCACCCGGTGCCGAACCGGACGCTTCTCACCGTGTGCTGCATGACGGCCACGCTGATGCAGATCCTCGACAGCACCATCGCCAACGTCGCGCTGCCCTATATGCAGGGCAGCCTCAACACCACGCTCGACCAGGTCACCTGGGTGCTGACTTCCTATGTCATCGCGTCCGCCATCATGACCGCCCCGGTCGGCTGGCTCGCCCAGCGTTTCGGGCGGAAGAACCTGTTCGTCACCTCGATGATCGGCTTCACCGGCTTCTCCATGCTGTGCGGCGCGGCACAGACGCTGGAGCAGATGGTGGCGTTCCGCATCATCCAAGGCATTTGCGGCGCCGCGCTGGCGCCACTGTCGCAGGCGGTGATGCTCGACATCTACCCCTTCGAGAAGCGCGCCCAGGCGATGGCGATCTTCGGCATCGGCATCATGGTCGGCCCCATCATGGGCCCCACCCTCGGCGGCTACCTCACCGACGCGCTCGACTGGCGCTACGTATTTTACGTCAACCTCCCCTTCGGCGTGCTTGCCGCGATCGGGCTGATCATATTCATGCCCAGCACGCCGGCGCGGGCGGAACTCAATTTCGACTGGACCGGCTTCGCCGCCCTCGCGTTGGGCGTCGGCGCCCTCCAGCTCGCGCTCGACCGTGGCCAGACCGAGGACTGGTTCAGCTCGCGCGAAATCATCATCGAATTTGTCCTGGCGGGGCTCGGCCTCTATTTATTCCTCGTCCACATGCTGACCTCGGATCGGCCCTTCCTGCCGACGGCCTTGTTCAAGGACCGCAATTTCGCTGCATCGTGCGCGATGATGTTCTTCACCGGCACCATCCTGATGGCGAGTTCGGCGCTGATCGCCCCGTTCCTGCAGAACCTCGCCGGCTACCCGGTTTCGACGGCTGGCGCCACCATGGCGCCGCGCGGCTTCGGCACCATGGTGGCGATGGTGATCGCCAGCCGGATCGGTGGGCGCTACGTCGACCAGCGCAAACTGATGGCCTTCGGGCTCGTCGGCCTGTTCATCTCGATGCGGATGATGGCGACCTGGACGCCGGACATGTCGACGGGGTCGATGATCTCGACCCTGGTATTCCAGGGTTTCGCGATGGGCTTCGTGTTCAACCCGATGACCGTTGTGGCCTTCGCCACCCTGCCGCCGCGCTACCGGGCCGACGCGGCGGCGATGCAGAACCTCGCCCGCAACATCGGCGCGGCGATCGGGGTCTCCGTCACCTCTTTCACCCTGGTCCGCACCAGCCAGATCTCCCACGCCGACATGGCGAGCAACATCACCCCGTTCAACCGCATCTTCCAGCAGCACGACGCGGTGGGCCGTTTCCTCGACCCGAACATCCCGAGCGGCGCCGGGCTGCTGGACGCGATGATCGAGCGCCAGGCCCACATCATCGCCTACAGCAACGACTACCAGATGATGAGCTTCGTCGTCGTCGTGCCGCTGATTCTGCTGCTGTTCATGCGCCGGCCGGGGGCGCCGCCGGCGAAGTAGGAAGTGGTCCCTTTTTGAAAAAGCCCCTCTGAACTTCTATTGGTGGTTCTCCTTGCGCTGCTGGGAGAGGGCGAAGCGAACGGGCAAAAAGTTTTTGCTTCTTTTTTCAAAAAGAAGCGCTTGCTTCCTCACGCCGGGGCAAAAATATTCTTGGTCTTGGGTGCCGTAGCATCGGCGATCGCCGCCTGGGGTTCGCCGCCGCCACGGAAGGCGGGGTCGCGTTGCAAGGTCGGCATCACCCGGTCGGCGAACAGGCGCAGGTTGAGCTCCGCATCCTCGGTCGGCATGCCTCCGAAGGAGAACTCGGCGGTGAGATGATCGAGCCCGGTGAGGCGGGTCAGCTCGCCGATTTGTTCGAGGCAGTCATCGGGCGTGCCGCAGACCTGGATGGAGACGTAGAAGTCCGTCGCCTTGGCGCGGTGCTCGGCTTCCTTGAGCTTGGAGTAGGTCTTGGCCACCGCGCCGTAGGATTCATAGCCCTTCACGCTGCCCAGATGCCCGTCGGAGAACTTGTAGTGGGCGTCGATGGAATCCCACTTGCGGCTGAGATAGGTCGCTGCCCGGTCGCGCGCCTCGGCGCGGGTGGGGGCGATGGAGATATTGGTGGAGACCACCGGCGGCCGCGGGGCATGGCCCATTTCGAGGGCCAGGGCGCGGTGGCGATGGATGTCGGAGGCGGCCTTGTTCCACTCGTTCTGCATGATCACCAGCATGCCGAAGCCGAGCCGCGCCATCACCTCCGCCGATTCCGGGCTCACCGAGGAGGCGAAGAACCGCCGTTCGGGGTGCGAGATCGGCCGCGGGCGGATCGACATGCGCGGGATGTCGAAGAACTCGCCCTTGTATTCGAAGCTCTCTTCGGCGAGCGCCAAGGTGACAATTTTGGCGGATTCGACGAAGCGGGCGCGGGCCTCGTCCATCGGCACGCGGAAACCGGCATATTCCACACTTGCCGCCCCGCGGCCGAAGCCGAACAGGCAGCGCCCGCCGCAGAGGATATCGAGCAGCGCGATTTGTTCCGCTACCCGGATCGGGTCATGCCACGGCAGCACGATCACCGAGGTGCCCAGCGTGATGCGCTTGGTCATCCCCGCGAAATAGCTCAGCAGCTGCACCGGGTCGGGCGACATCGCGTAGCCGGTGAAATGGTGTTCGAGGGCGAACAGCGAGTCGAAGCCGAGCGGTTCGGCGAGCGCGCCGAGGGCAAGGTGATCGGCCAGCACCGAGGCGTCGGAGCGGCCAGGCTTGGTCAGCATATTCATCGACATCCCGACCTTCATGGTCGCGTTCCTCCTCGGTGGTGCGCCATCCGCGCTGCAATGCGGTAACGCGTGCCGGCGAGCGTAGCGCCCCTCGGCCAGTCGCCGCAATCGAGGCGCGTGGGCGGGTTCACGGCGGCAAGCTTGGCGGCGGGAGGCCGGTCCAACCGACCGGCGCGCCGCCCCCTCACACCGGCCGTTCGCCCAGGATCGTCACCCGGTTGCCGCTGCGGGTGTGCGGCCAGTAATCCCACATCGCGCGATGCTGAGTGCAGCGATTGTCCCAGAAGGCCACCGTGTTTTCGCTCCAGCGGAAGCGGCACTGGAACAGCGGGTTCTCCGCGTGTTCGAACAAATAGCGCAGCATCGCCTCGCTTTCGTCGCGCGGCACCCCGAGCAGGCGACGGGTGAAGCCGCGGTTGACGTAGAGCGCTTTGCGGCCGGTGACCGGGTGGGTGCGCACCACCGGATGCTCGGCCTTGGGGTAGTTCGGGCGATCGGCCACGCCGAAATTGGCGTAGGTGCCGCGATAGACCTCCTCGCCGTCATGCACCGCCACCATGCCGTCGAGATAGGATTTCATCCGATCCGACAACGCCTCGTAGGCGGCATACATCGAGGCGAACAGCGTATCGCCGCCATCGGGTGGGCATTGCTTGATGTAGAGAACGCTTCCCATCGGCGGGAGCTCGTCACACGAGACGTCGCTATGCCAACCCTCGCCGTTGGCGCGCGGCGAATTGCGGTCGGCATGGATCTTCATCAGCGCCGGCTCGCCCTCCTCATGCGGGGCGGCGGGGTGGATGTGCAGGTCCCCGAAGCGGCGGCCGAAATCGAGATGCTCACGCGGCGCAAGCCGCTGGTCGCGGAAGAAGATCACCAGGTTCTCGGCCAACGCCCGATGGATCTCATCGAACTGGCGGTTGGAGAGATCGGCGAGGTCCGCCCCGCTGATCTCGGCGCCGATGATCGGCGTCAACTTCTCGACCCGGATGGTCTCGTAGGGTGCCGACTCGCCCGGGGTGTGGCGATATCGCGGCCCCTGATTGCCTCGCAACGTGTTCATGCCGGCCTCCCATCGGAAGCCGGCACTCTACTCCCGCGCGGATGCCGCTTCAAACCCGCCGATTACATCACCCGGCAGGTCGCGGCGTATGCCATGTAGAGGTCGCCGGCCATCCGCCCGAGCGGGCCGGGCTGGAGGTCGCGGCTCTCGTAGCGGATCACCGGCTGCACCTTGCCGGCATTTCCCGTGGTGAACAGTTCGTCGGCAGTATCGAGTTCGTCCGGCTTCACCGTGCGCTCCTCCACCTCCACCCCGGCGTCACGCAGCAACTGGATGGTGCGGTGGCGGGTGATGCCGGCGAGGAAGGTGCCGTTGGGCACGGGGGTGACCACCTTGCCGCCGATGCCCAAGAAGATGTTGGAGCTGCAGGTCTCCGACACATTGCCGAGCGCATCGAGCACGACGCCGTTGGTGAAGCCGCGCTCCAGCATTTCGGCCACCCCGCGGGCGGAGTTGGGGTAGAGGCAGGAGGCCTTGGCATCCGTCGGCGCGCTCTCGGGCGTCGGCCGGCGGATGGTGCGGCACAGGCCGAGCGTCAGCCCGCCGCCTTTGGGCATCGGCGAGAGATAGATGCACAGCAGGAAGGCCACGCTGTCGCCGTCGATCGAGATCGGCCCCTTGCCGCCCTTGGTGGCCCAGAACATCGGGCGCACATACAGCTCGGCGTCGGCCGGGAACTTGCGGATCCCCTCGATCATCAGGGCATGGATCGCCTCGGCCGTCATGGTGGGCTTGAGGCCGAGCGCCCGCGCCGAGCGGATCGCGCGGGCGGCATGCAGGTCGAGATCGGGGCCGCAGCCGCCAAAGGCGCGGCCGCCGTCGAAAATGATCGAACCCAGCCAGAACGCGTGGTCGCGTGGACCCATCACGTTGGGGCTGCCGTCGTGCCAGGCGCCCTGCCAGTAGGTGATCGTATCCATGGCCCTCACTCCCTCGGTATTCGGGCGCCGGGTGTGCTCCGGATCGATGTCATGGACCAGTCATCGCGCGGCATGGCAGGTCAACGCAGCGCGGCGACGATGGTCGCGGTATTGTGCCGCATCATCGCCTCGTAGCTCGCCGCCTTGCCGCCGGGCCCGGTGAGCGCATCGCCATACAGCGTGCCCCCGATCGCCACCCCGGTCTCGCGGGCGATCTGGCGTAGCAGGCCGGGTGCGGCGGTGTTCTCCAGGAACAGCGCCCGGACCTTTTCGGCGCGGATCTGCGCCACCAGCGCCGCGATCTCCTTGGCCGAAGGCTCATGATCGCTCGACAATCCCCGCGGCGCGAGAAAATCCACGTCATAGGCGTCGCCATAGTAGTTGAACGCCTCGTGCGAGGTGACGATCAGCCGCTGCGTGCGCGGGATTGGCAGGAAGGCGGCCTTGATGTCGAGTTCCAGCCTATCGAGCCGCGCGAGATAGGCCACCGCCGCGGCGCGATAGGCCGCCGCCCCCGCCGGGTCTGCCGCGATGAGCCCATCGCGGATATTGGCGACGTAGAGGCGCACATTGGCGACATCCTGCCAGGCATGCGGATCGAAGGCGCCATGGTCGTGCGCCTGGCCGCCGCCGTGATGGCGATGCCCGCCGACCAGCGCCTTGACCCCGCGCGAGGCCACCACGCCCGCCTTGCGATACCCCGCCGCCGCCGCCAGCCGTTCCGCCCAGGGCTCGAGCCCCAGCCCGTTGATCACCAGCAGATCGGCCGCCGCGATCGCCTGCGCGTCGGACGGGCGGGGTTGGAAGGCGTGCATGTCCTGGTCCGGCCCGACCAGGGCGGCCACCGTCACCCGCGCGCCGCCGACCTGGGCGACCAGATCGGCGATGATGGAGAATGAGGCGACCACGCGCAGCTTCCCCTCCGCCCGCGCCCCCCCCGGCAGCGCAATCGGCAGGAGCGGCAACCCGGCCAGCATCGTCCGGCGTGAAATCCCCATGTTCAGAACTCCATCCCGATTTTGATCCGCGCCTGCACACGGCTGAAATCCGCGAGATCGAGCGCCGCCGCCGAACCCGTCTCCCGTCCGGCGACCTGCACATCCACCGCCGCCGACACAAACAGCCCATGCGCCGGCGACCAGAACAGGCTCGGCCCGGCGAACATTGCCTCCCCGCGATACCGCCCGAACGCCAGCCCCTCATAGGCGCGCAGATACCGCGTCTCGGCACCCAGGAAGAGCCCCTTGCTCACCTGATATGTCATTGCCACGCCGATCCCCATCGTCGAGGCCGCTTCGACCGGCCCGCCGGCGGGGCGAAACCGTTCGACATCATACATCAGGTTGACCGCCGCATAGAGCCGCCCGGGCACCAGCGCCTGGTCGATGATCAGCTTGTTCTCGGCTGACACCCCCTGCCCGCGCTCGCCCGACACCTCGTCATGGAAGCGGACCGAAGGCTCGATATGCAGCGTCAATCCCACCGGCGCCGCCTCGCGGTCGAGCAGCCGCCAGCGCAGCTCCGTCCCCACCCCGTCGAACCGCACGGCATTGGCGTCCGACAGCCCCGGCACGTTGCGAATACCGCGCCAACCGCCGAGCAGCCCGAGCGAGACCGATACGCTGTCCGTCATCCCGTACGAAAATTCGAGCTTGCTCCCCGCCGCCCGATACGCCCCGCCACGCCGGCCGACCCCCAGCACCGTCTCCAGCGCCACCCCGCGGCTTCCCGCCGCATCAACGTCCGAGCCCAGCACGAACCCGAACAAGCTCTCGGTCTCCACCCCCTCCGCCAAAGCCGCCCGTGCCAGCACGGGATTGCGAAACTCCCGCGTCTCCACCACCCCCTGATCGAACACACTCCCCCACGCCGCGACCGGCAGCAGAGCGACGACGAGAACCGGGATCAAGGGATTGCGCATTCTGGGTCTCCTGTGGTTCATATGTTATATTATAACATTCCAATTGAAGGCAAGCAGCGGCAAGCACTTTTCGGAAAAAGAACTCCCCGGCCCACTTGGCGATCCGCAGAACGGTCTGTGCGGGGCTTCGTCATTGCGAGTCGAAGCTGTGGCAATCCAGGGGTTTCGCACCGCCTTGGCGACAATCTCCGCGACGCCGGGGCGATTGGCAGGTGCTCGGGCGCTGGTATGCGGGTGAACTGGCGAAGGTGTGAAAACCGTCGAAAAATTAGGCAATTGATGAATTTATGAACGAATAAGCCGTCGCCCCTTTGGCACGCCAGCAATTCGACAGCAGAGTTTGCCCAAATTTTAGCTGGCACGGCCGTTGCTACGAAACCCTCAGCCCCGACGCAGCCCGCGTTGAAGGCACGTTACGAACGAGGGAGACTCATGGCATCTTTCCGCAACTGGCTGCGTGGCACCGGCA
Source organism: Alphaproteobacteria bacterium (assembly GCA_026400845.1). Lineage (GTDB taxonomy): Bacteria > Pseudomonadota > Alphaproteobacteria > Acetobacterales > Acetobacteraceae > CAIYPH01. The sequence goes on along the minus strand of JAPLOH010000112.1, from coordinate 10,630 downwards.
TGGCCGCCGCCGCCGCCGCCACTCTGCTCACTGGAGCGCATGACGCCCAGGCGCAGACCACCATCAAGGTCGGCATCCTGCATTCGCTCTCCGGCACCATGGCGATCAGCGAGACCACGCTGAAGGACGTCATGCTGATGCTCATCGAGGAGCAGAACAAGAAGGGCGGCGTTCTCGGCAAGAAGCTCGAAGCCGTCGTCGTCGATCCCGCCTCCAACTGGCCGCTGTTCGCCGAGAAGGCCCGCCAGCTCATCACCGTCGACAAGGTCGCCGCGGTGTTCGGCTGCTGGACCTCGGTGTCCCGCAAGTCCGTGCTGCCGGTGTTCGAGGAGCTCAACTCGATCCTCTTCTACCCCGTGCAGTATGAGGGCGAAGAATCCTCGAAGAACGTGTTCTACACCGGCGCCGCGCCGAACCAGCAGGCCATTCCCGCCGTTGACTATCTCGCCAAGGAAGAGAAGGTGCAGCGTTGGGTTCTCGCCGGGACCGACTACGTCTACCCGCGCACCACCAACAAGATCCTCGAGGCGTACCTGAAGTCTAGGGGCGTCAAGGACGAGGATATCATGATCAACTACACGCCGTTCGGCCATAGCGACTGGCAGAACATCGTGGCCTCGATCAAGAAGTTCGGCACCGCCGGCAAGAAGACCGCCGTGGTCTCCACCATCAACGGTGACGCCAACGTTCCCTTCTACAAGGAACTCGGCAACCAGGGCGTGAAGGCGACCGACATTCCGGTCGTGGCGTTCTCGGTCGGCGAAGAAGAGCTGGCGGGCATCGACACCAAGCCGCTGCTCGGCCACCTCGCCGCCTGGAACTACTTCCAGTCCGTGAAGAGCGCCGACAACACCGCCTTCATCGCGAAGTGGAAGGCCTTCACCAAGAACCAGAAGCGCGTCACCAATGACCCGATGGAAGCCCACGTGATCGGGTTCGCCATGTGGATCAAGGCGATCGAGAAGGCCGGCACCACCGACCCGAAGGCCGTCATCGACGCCATGATCGGCATCTCCGTGCCGAACCTGACCGGTGGCTACTCGGCCATGATGCCGAACCATCACATCACCAAGCCGGTGCTGATCGGCGAAGTGAAGGCCGACGGCCAGTTCAACGTGGTGTGGCAGACCAAGGGCACCGTGGTCGCCAACGAGTGGTCGCCCTACCTCGAAGGCTCGAAGGACCTGATCGCCGACTGGCGCTCGCCGATGTCCTGCGGAAACTTCAACGTCAAGACCGGCAAGTGCGGCGGCGCCAAGTAGCCGCCTGCTGACGAAGCCTGAACACGTCCGAAGGGGGCGGGCCGCAAGCCCGCCCTTTTCCACCCCACAAGAAGAGGCGCTCATGCCCCTGCTCCGCCGCCTGTTTATCCTCGCGCTGATCGCCGCCTCGCTCGCGCAGCCGGCCATGGCGCAGGATGACCCTTTCGCGGGGCTCGCCGGCGACAGCTTCGACGATATCCGCCACGGCATCGAGACGCTCGCCACCTCCGGCGCGCCGCAAGCCGCTGCCGTGATCGCCGCCCTCCAGGAGGGCAACCTCTATGCCGGCCCCGACGCCGCCTTGTTCATCAAGACCGATGACGGCTGGCTCGACGCCCGCTCCGGCAAGCCCGCGACCGAGGTCGCCGAGGATGCGCTGAACCCGGTGAAGATGAACAACGGCGTGCGCCGCGCCGCCGAGGCCGCGATGGGCAGCCTGGAACTCTACTCGCCCGACGCCGCCACTCGGCGCCACGCCGCCGAAGCGGTGCTGAAATCGCGCGACCCCGCCGCACTCGAAGGCCTCACCCGGGCGCTCGCCAAGGAGAGCGATGCCGGCGTGCGCCGCATCATGGAACAGGCTCGCGCCTCGGCCCTGCTCGCCACGCCCGCAACCCCTGAGGCCGAGCGCCTCGCCGCGGTGGCCACGCTGCGCGCCCGCGGCGATCTCGATGCCCGCGCCATGCTTGCCTCGCTGACCGCCCAGCCGCCGGCCGTTGCCGAGGCCGCTGCCACCGCGGTGATCGCGATCGACCGCATGTTGCAGCTCTGGGGGCTCGCCCAGGGCGTGTTCTACGGGCTTTCGCTCGGCTCCGTCCTGCTGCTCGCCGCCGCTGGCCTTGCGATCACCTTCGGGGTGATGGGGGTAATCAACATGGCGCATGGCGAGATGGTGATGCTGGGTGCCTACACCACCTTCGTGGTGCAGGACGTCATCAAGTCCCACGCGCCCTATTTGTTCGAAGCCAGCCTTTTCATCGCCGTGCCGCTGGCTTTCCTGGTCGCCGGCGCGGTCGGCATCGCGGTGGAGCGCTGCATGCTGCGGTTCCTCTATGGGCGCCCGCTCGAAACCCTGCTGGCGACCTGGGGCCTGTCGCTGGCGATGCAGCAGACCGTGCGCTCCATCTTCGGTGCCTCCAACCGGGAGGTCAGCACGCCGCAATGGATGAGCGGCGCGACGCAATGGGGCGGCATCACCATCACCTATAACCGCCTGGTGATCATCGTCTTCGCGGCAATGGTGGTCGCGGCCCTGATGGCGGCGCTGCGCTACACCGCGCTCGGCCTCAGGATGCGCGCCGTGACGCAGAACCGCCGCATGGCCGCCGCCATGGGTATTCGTACCCCCTGGGTGGACGCGCTGACCTTCGGCCTCGGCTCGGGGGTGGCGGGGATGGCCGGCGTCGCGCTGAGCCAGATCGACAACGTCAGCCCCAATCTCGGCCAGGGCTACATCATCGACAGCTTCATGGTGGTGGTGTTCGGCGGCGTGGGCAATCTCTGGGGCACGGTGGTGAGCGCGCTGACGCTTGGCACCGTCAACAAATTCCTCGAACCTTTGGCCGGCGCGGTGCTGGGCAAGATCACCGTGCTGGTGCTGTTGATCCTGTTCATCCAGCGCAAACCGCGCGGCATGTTCCCCATCAAGGGGCGGGCGGTCGAATCATGAGCCGGATTTCAACCACCCTCTGCCTGCTGCTGATCCTCGGCGGCGCCGGACTGCTCGCGGCCGGCAACGCCACTGGCGCGGTGCCGCCCTATGCGGTCTCGCTGGTCGGCAAATATCTCTGCTACGCCATGCTGGCCCTCGCGGTGGATTTGGTATGGGGCTTCGCCGGCATTCTCTCGCTCGGCCACGCCGCCTTCTTCGCCCTCGGCGGCTACGCCATGGGCATGTATCTGATGCGCCAGATCGGCACCCGCGGCGTCTACGGCAACGCGGTCCTGCCGGATTTCATGGTGTTCCTGAACTGGAAGGAGCTGCCCTGGTACTGGCACGGCTTCGACAATCCGCTCTTCGCCATTCTCATCGCGCTCGCCGTGCCCGGGCTGCTCGCTTTCGTGTTCGGCTGGTTCGCCTTTCGCAGTCGCGTCTCCGGCGTCTACCTCTCCATCATCACCCAGGCGCTGACCTATGCGCTGCTGCTCGCCTTCTTCCGCAATGACATGGGGTTCGGCGGCAATAACGGGCTGACCGATTTCAAGGATATTTTCGGCTTCTCCCTGCAATCCGACGGCGTGCGGCGCGGCCTGCTGCTGGCGAGCGCCGGGTTCCTCGCGCTGCAACTGGTGGTGGCGCGCTACGTGGTGACCAGCCGGTTCGGCAAGGTGCTGATCGCGGTGCGCGATACCGAGAGCCGCACCCGCTTCCTCGGCTACCGGCCGGAGCGCTACAAACTGTTCGTCTTCGTGCTCTCCGCCGTGATGGCCGGCATTGGCGGGGCGCTCTACGTGCCGCAGGTCGGCATCATCAACCCCTCCGAATTCGCCCCGGCGAACTCCATCGAGGCGGTGATCTGGGTTGCCGTCGGCGGCCGTGGCACGCTGGTGGGCGCCATTCTCGGCGCGCTGCTGGTGAACGCGGGCAAGACCTACTTCACCGGCGCCCTGCCCGAACTCTGGCTGTTCGCCCTCGGCGCGCTGTTCATCCTGGTGACGCTGCTGCTGCCCAAGGGCATCCTCGGCCTGTTCGCCCGCCGTGCCGCCCGCCCGGCCCCTCCCGTGGTGGAGCCCGCAAAATGAGTACCGATACTCTCCTCTACCTCGACAACGTCACCGTCTCCTTCGACGGGTTCCGCGCGCTGAACGCCCTTTCGCTGTTCCTCCAGGCCGGCGAAATGCGCGCGGTGATCGGCCCCAACGGCGCCGGCAAAACCACGATGATGGACGTCATCACCGGCAAGACCAGGCCCGACGAGGGCAAGGTGGTGTTCGGCCGCGATACCGACCTCACCCGCCTCGACGAGCCCGCCATCGCCGCGCTGGGCATCGGCCGCAAATTCCAGAAGCCGACCGTGTTCGAGCCGCATACCGTGTGGGACAATCTGCTCCTCGCGCTCGCCGGCGATCGCCGCCCCCGCTTCACCCTGTGGGCGCGTCAATCCTCCGAGGAGCGCGATCGCATCGAGGCCATTCTGCGCACCATCCGCCTCGCCGACCACATCAAGCGCCCCGCCGGGGACCTCAGCCACGGGCAGAAGCAGTGGCTGGAAATCGGCATGCTGCTCGCCCAGGAGCCGCAGCTTCTGCTGGTCGATGAGCCCGTCGCCGGCATGACCGATGCCGAAACCGAGCAGACCGCCGAGCTTCTGCGCGAAATCAACAAGACCCGCAGCGTGGTGGTGGTGGAGCATGACATGCACTTCGTCCGCGCCCTCGGAGTGAAGGTGACGGTGCTGCACGAGGGCTCCGTGCTGTCGGAAGGCAGCATCGACCATGTCAGCAATGACCCGCGCGTCATCGAAGTCTATTTGGGACGCTGAACCATGCTCGAAGTGAAGAACGTCGTCCTCCACTACGGCGCCGCTTTGGCGCTGCGGGACGTTTCGCTCACCGCCGCGGTCGGTGAGGTCACCTGCCTGCTCGGGCGCAACGGCGTGGGCAAGACCTCACTGCTGCGCGCCATCACCGGGGCGCACCCGGTGAGCCAGGGCCAGATCCTGTGGGAAGGCACCGATATCACGCGCATGCCGACCTATGACCGCGCGCGCCGCGGCATCGCCAGCGTGCCGCAGGGGCGCGACCTCTTCCCGCTGCTCACCGTGCGCGAGAACCTGGAAACCAGCTTCGCTGTGCTGCCGCGCGGCCAGCGCCTTGTGCCCGATGAGATTTTCGATCTCTTCCCCATCCTGAAAACCATGCTGGGCCGCCGCGGCGGCGATCTCTCCGGCGGCCAGCAACAGCAGCTCGCCATCGCCCGCGCGCTGGTGATGAAGCCCCGCCTGCTCGTGCTCGATGAGCCGACCGAGGGCATTCAGCCCAGCATCATCAAGGATATCGGCCGCATCATAGAACTCCTGCGCAGCCGTGGCGAAATGGCGATCCTGCTGGTGGAGCAGTATTTCGACTTCGCGCGCGATCTCGCCAGCCGCATCGCGGTGATGGATCGCGGGGATATCGTGCTCGATGGGCGGCGGGATGAGTTGGATGAGGAGGCTGTTCGGCGGTTGGTGTCGGTTTGAGACAAGAAAGAGTGTTCTTTTTTGAAAAAAAGAACCAAAAAACTTTTGCAAATTTAGGGCGTAAAATTGCTGCAGGTGTTGCCTACGCATCAGCGGGCTCAGGGGGAGTTGCGGGTCAGCCTCGGGCTGCGCGACGGGCGCACCGTGCTGCGCGATCTGCGCCAGCAAGGCTGCATGAAGGCGCGCTTTCCCCGCGTCGACGGCGTGCATGAGACGGTGACGCTCAACACCTCCGGCGGCATCACCGGCGGCGATCGGCTGGAAACCCATCTCAGCGTGGAGCCAGGCGCGGCCGCCATCTTCGCCTCCCAGGCCGCCGAACGCTTCTACCGCGCGCTGCCCGCCAGCGCCCCCGCCCATGTCCGCACCACGCTCACCATCGGCGCCGGCGCCCAAGCCGAATGGCTGCCGCAGGAGACCATCCTGTTCGAGGCGTGCGCCGCCGACCGGGTGCTCTCCATCGATCTCGCGGGCGATGCTTCGGTGCTCGGCCTCGAAACCCTCGTCTTCGGCCGCACCGCCATGGGCGAGACGATCCGCCACGCCCGCCTGCGTGACACCATCCGCATCCGCCGCGACGGCCGCCTCATCCTGCATGACGCGATCCGCCTCGATGGTGACGCCGCGGTGCTCGATGCCAAGGCGGGCGCCAACGCCAACCGCGCGATGGCAACCCTGTTCCACGTCGCCCCCAACGCCCCGGCCCGGCTCGACGCGCTGCGCGCCGCCTGCGAAAACGCCCCCGCGGAAATGGGCGCCAGCGCCTGGAACGGGATGCTGATCGCCCGCATCCTGGCGCCGGACGCCGCCCGCCTGCGCGCGACCGTCACACTGGCCCTGAACTTGCTCCGCGACGGCCGCCCCTTGCCGCGCGTCTGGATGTGCTGAGGAGATCACCATGCATTTGACCCCCCGTGAAAAAGACAAGCTCCTGATCTCCATGGCCGCCATGGTCGCCCGCCGCCGGCTGGAACGCGGGGTGAAGCTGAACCACCCCGAGGCGATCGCGCTGATCAGCGATTTCGTGGTGGAAGGCGCGCGCGATGGCCGCACGGTGGCGGACCTCATGCAGGCCGGCGCCCATGTCATCACCCGCGACCAGGTGATGCCCGGCATCGCCGAGATGATCGACGACGTGCAGGTGGAAGCCACCTTCCCCGACGGCACCAAGCTGGTGACCGTGCATGAGCCGATCCGGTGACGTTGAGCATCGACCGCGTTCCCCAGACCCTTTCAGCGTCTTCATGGAGAAGCACCTGTGATCCCCGGCGAAATCATCACCAATGACGGCGAGATCGAGCTCAACGCCGGTCTGCCGAAAACCACCATCACCGTCGCCAACACCGGCGACCGGCCGATCCAGGTGGGCTCGCACTACCATTTCGCCGAGACCAACCCGGCGCTCGCCTTCGACCGCACCGCCGCGCGTGGCCAGCATCTCGACATCGCCGCCGGCACCGCCGTGCGCTTCGAGCCCGGCCAAACCCGTGACATCACCCTCGTCCCCTTCCAAGGCACCCGCCACGTCTACGGCTTTCGCGCCACCATCCAGGGAGCCCTCTGATGGCCCGCATCACCCGCCGCGCCTATGCCGACATGTACGGCCCCACCACCGGTGACCGCGTGCGCCTCGCCGACACCGACCTCCTGATCGAAATCGAGCAGGACCTCACCACCTACGGCAACGAGGTCAAATTCGGCGGCGGCAAAGTCATCCGTGACGGCCAGGGCCAGTCCCAGTTCACCAACGCCGAGGGCGCCGTCGATACCGTCATCACCAACGTCGTCATCCTCGACCACTGGGGCATCATCAAGGCCGACGTCGCCATCAAGCACGGCCGCATCGCCGCCATCGGCAAGGCCGGCAACCCCGACGTGCAGCCCGGCGTCACCATCATCATCGGCCCCGGCACCGAAATTATCGCCGGCGAAGGCAAAATCCTCACCGCCGGCGGCATCGACAGCCACATCCACTTCATCTGCCCACAGCAGGTCGAGGAAGCCATCTCGTCGGGCGTCACCACCCTCATCGGCGGCGGCACCGGCCCCGCCACCGGCACCTCCGCCACCACCTGCACCCCCGGCCCCTGGCACCTCATGCGCATGCTCCAGGCCGCCGAGGGCCTCCCGGTCAACCTCGCCTTCTCCGGCAAGGGCAACGCCTCCCGCCCCGCCGCGCTCGAGGAGATGATCCGCGCCGGCGCCTCCTCCCTCAAGCTCCACGAGGACTGGGGCACCACCCCCGCCTCCATCGACTGCGCCCTCACCGTCGCCGACCGCTTCGACGTTCAGGTGATGATCCACACCGACACGCTCAACGAATCCGGCTTCGTCGAAGACACCATCGCCGCCTTCAAGGGCCGCACCATCCACGCCTTCCACACCGAGGGCGCCGGCGGCGGCCATGCGCCTGACATCATCAAGGTCGCGGGCCTGCCCAACGTGCTGCCCTCCTCCACCAACCCGACGCGCCCCTACACCGCCAACACCCTCGATGAGCATCTCGACATGCTCATGGTCTGCCATCACCTCGACCCCGCGATCCCCGAAGACGTCGCCTTCGCCGAATCCCGCATCCGCAAGGAAACCATCGCCGCCGAGGACATCCTGCACGACCTCGGCGCCCTCTCCATGATCTCCTCCGACAGCCAGGCCATGGGCCGCGTCGGCGAAGTCATCCTTCGCACCTGGCAAACCGCCCATAAAATGAAAACCCAGCGCGGCAGCCTCGGAACCGACACCCGCGCCGACAACGCCCGCGCCAAGCGCTACGTCGCCAAATACACCATCAACCCCGCCATCGCCCAAGGCCTCGCCCACGAAATCGGCGACATCCAGCCCGGAAAACTGGCGGACCTCGTCCTCTGGTCCCCCGCCTTCTTCGGCGTGAAGCCGGACCTCGTGATCAAAGGCGGCTCCATCGCCTGCGCCCCCATGGGAGACCCCAACGCCTCCATCCCCACCCCGCAACCCGTCCACTACCGCCCCATGTTCGGCGCCCTCGGCCGCGCGATGGCGCCAAGCTGCATCACCTTCCTCCCCCAAGCCGCCATCGAAGACGGGCTGCACAGCAAGCTCGGCCTCTCCCGCCTGATCGCCCCGGTGCAAAACACCCGCGGCGGCATCAGCAAGGCCTCGATGATCCATAATGACGCGACGCCGAATATCGAGGTGGACCCGGAGACCTATGAGGTGCGGGCGGATGGGGTGCTGCTGACGTGCGAGCCGGCGACGGTGTTGCCGATGGCGCAGAGGTATTTTTTGTTCTGACGCCCAGACGCGCCCTTGCGCGGCGACGGGAGCGACAGCGGTTGCCCTTGCAACCGCGAAAGCGCTCTCCCTTGCTTCCTTCGCTCCGAAGCAAGCGCGTTCTTTTTTGAAAAAAAGAACCAAAAAACTTCTACACCTCAATCGTGTAGGGTGAGTAGGTGCCAGCGTAACCCACCATCTCGCCGCGGCAAGCACCAAGCCAAGCAGCGCGCCCGAGCCCTCCACTCCCCATTCATCCGCGAAAATCGCGACGCACGACCCAGGCCGAAATCAGAACTTTACAAACGTATATACAAAACTGTAGCATCCACCCGCCATGGCGATATCCGGATTCGATTGGGACGAAGGCAACTGGCCAAAATGCGCCAAACACGGGGTTTCCAAAGCGGAAATCGAACACGTGTTGACCGGGGAACCCAAAGTCCAACCAGACCGGACGGGCAGCGCCGAGCCCCGCCTGAACGCCATCGGGCGCACGGCAGAGGGTCGATATCTGTTCATCGTCTTCATGATCCGAACGCGGCAAGACCGAACCCTGATCCGGCCAATATCGGCCAGATTCATGCATCAACAGGAGATTGACCGCTATGAGCGAGGATAAGGCGCTCAAACCCATCCCGGCCTTCAGCACCGATGAGGAAGCCGAACGCTTCGTCGACACGGCAAACCTCGCCGACTACGACCTGTCCGGGTTCAAACCCATGCGCTTCGAGTTTGAAAAGAAATCCGCCCAGATCAACATGCGCGTCCCCGACACCCTGCTCCAAGCCGTGAAAACCAAAGCCAATCAGCGCGGCATCCCCTTCACCCGCTACATCCGCATGCTCATGGAGCAAGATATCAGCCGGTAAACGGTGAACGCCGGCTTTCGGTAACCCGTCCCAACGCCACCCTATGCGCCGCCCCCAAAGTTACCCGCCCCCAAGCCACCAACTCCTCCGCCCAGAACGAAAGATCAATCACCTCCCCCCCCTCACATAATTCAACGGCGTCTCCCCCGCCGCCTCCGCAAACGCCGCCCTGCTCCCCCCATCCGCCCGAGAACAGAACGCATCCCCCTCCCAAACATCACCTCCACGCAAAACACCCCCTTCTTCCCGAACATCCGCCGCATCGAAACCCGCCCCAACGCGCCAACTCCTCCCGCAAAGACGCCGCAAAACTCTCACTCCCAACCACTCCAAACCCTCGATCCAAAACCCACCGTCACACCCCAACGTCACGCCCCTGCTTAGCCGGAGAACGAATCCATTCCTTGAACCCCGGTCCGCTGGCCATTTCGTACTCAGAGAAATAACGTTCACCTATCAGGAACTTTCCGATAATGAATTTAAAAGTCTTTCGACGAATTTGCGATCTTGATGAGCATTACGAGCATCGAATCCGCTTCCCTCAGCAGCTACCGCAGCTGCCAATGTTGCCTCGGCATCTGCAACCATTTGATGGAACTTCACCTTATCTCGACATAACAACAAAGCGGCATCAACATAGCGCTTTTGGGCCCCATCGTTACGAATGTCCGGGATTCTGCCAAACTTTCTACGAATAAGCAGAGCGATAATAAAGCGAAACTTCCACAAGACAGGTCTAGCTTTCCCTACGCACAGCTTCTCTACTTCCCTGAGAACGCTGGCCGCCAGTAGATAAGGCCAGAGCGAATGTCCGTCGACAAACATACGATCCTCATATCTTGACAGCAAAACGCCGTAGTAATCGTTAGGGTCGACAGGATCCTCCAAGCAGCCTCACGAATCCCCTCATTTCAATTCAGCCTGATCTAGCCCCGATTCGCGGCTGTCCCGTGGAGGCTGCGTTTCATCGCGGGGCGGGTGGGAACAATGGTCAAGGCGGCGCGTTTCGGGGAGATTCGCGGCTTCATCGGCGGCCTGTATGGGCCTGACCTGCACGCCAAGAGGG
>JAPLOH010000248.1 GCA_026400845.1 Alphaproteobacteria bacterium | reverse complement strand
TCGCCGGCCTCGGCAGCCGCTTCCTGATCGTCGGGGGACTGAGCACCCTGATCGAGATCGGCGTCTTCAACCTGCTCGTCTTCGTCTGGGGATGGGACGTCGTCGCAGCCAAGATCGTCGCGTCGCTCGTCGCGCTGGTGAACGCGTACATCGGCAACCGGGAATGGACGTTCCGGCACCGCGATCGTCGGAGCCGCACCTCTGAGCTCGTGCTCTTCGTGCTGACGAACGCCGTCTGCACGGCGATCGGGGCCGGGCTCGTGTGGATCGGCGTCGAGATGGCGGCGAGCATCCTCGGGCAGCGGCCGGGCGCGATCGCGGTCAATGCGGTCAACCTCGTCAGCATCGTGATCGTCGTCGCGATGCGGTTCGTGCTCTACCACTTCATCGTGTTCCGCTCGCCGACCCAGCGCTGACGCCGCGTCGAGGGGGCCTGGGTCAGCCATCGCCCCGAGCCGCAGCGCGGCGCTTGGCCACCCTGCGTGCAGTCCGCGGGCTCGCGTCGCCGCCGAGCTCGTGCGTCGAGCCGTACGTGTACGCGCCGTAGCCGTAGCTGTCAGGTCCCTTCGTCGGCAGCATCGTGATGACGAGGCCGAGCAGATCGACGCCCGCGGTCGTGAGCGTGCGGATCGCGCCCTGCAACTCAGGCTTGCGCGTCTTGCCTGAGGCGGCGGCGAGGATGAGCCCACGGGTCTTCTTGCCGATCACCGCGGCATCCGTCACCAGCAGCAGCGGCGGCGCGTCGATCAGGATGTAGTCGAAGTACTCCGAGAGCGTCGACAGCACGGTGTCCATGGCGCTCGAGCCGAGCAGCTCGCTCGGGTTCGGCGGCACCGGACCGCTGGGAAGCACGTAGAGCTCGTTCGTGCCCCACTTGCGCAGCGCCTCGGAGAGCGGGACCTGCCCGATCAGCACGTTGGTGAGACCGACGCCGCCCTCCATCGCCATGTAGTCGGCGATACGGGGGAGACGGAGGTCGCCGTCGATCAGTGCGACGCGCGCGCCGGTCTCGGCGAGCGCGATCGCGAGGTTCGCGGTGGTGGTCGACTTGCCCTCGCCGGGACCGGAGCTCGAGACCACGAAGACCCGGGATTCGGAGTCGACGTCGAGGAACTGCAGGTTCGTGCGCAGCGCGCGGAACGACTCGGCGCGCGGGCTGCGCGGATCGGCGTGCACGATCAGCGGCCGCTTCGGGGCGTCGGGGTCGAATGCGATCCCGCCGAGCAGCGGTCGATCGGTGATCACCTCGAGGTCGTGGAGCGTGTGGATACGGGTGTCGAGCACGGTGCGAAGGACGGCGAAGGCGATGCCTGCGGCGAGGCCCAGCAGTCCGCCGATGATCACGAGCAGCGGGATGTTCGGACTGGAGGGGCCGCCGGACGCTCGAGGGTGTTCTGCACGGCATCCGTGAAGCTCACGGCGGTCTGGTTGGCGATCTCCGCCGCGCGCTCGGGGTCGGTGTCGGTGACCGCGATGGTGATCATGACGGTGTTCAAGGGCGTGCTCGCCGACACCTTGCCCGCGAGCTGACGCGCGGTGAGGTCGAGGCCGAGCTCTTCGATCACCGGGTCGAGCACCAGTGCGGTGCCGATCGTGTCGACGTAGCTCGTGACCATCTGACGCGCGAAGGTGGTGCCCTGCACGAGGTCGCCGGTCGCAGCTCCCTCGGTGCGCACGGAGACGTACAGCTGTGTGGACGTGACGTACTTCGGCGCCTGCAGATAGGCGTAGGCACCGCCGCCGGCGAGGCCCACGATGAGGAGCACCAGGATGACGATCCAGTTCTTCTGCAGGATGCGGATGTAGTCGCGGAGCTCCACGTGGTCTTTCCTCTGGGTGTCGTCGCGATCAGCCGCGATTCGGATCAGTGTATGTCGGGCGCCCGGCGGCGCCTGGTCTATCGGGCTTCGGCGCCGTACCCGTAGGCGCCGGCGAGGGCGCGATCGGGACCGCGGGTCGGCAGCATCGTCACGACGGTCCCGAGGACTTTCGCGCCGACGTTCTCGATGTTCGTGACGGCGTCGCGCACCCGCGGGATGACCGACTTGCCAGCTGCGGTGACGAGGATGGCGCCCGAGGTGCGCCGTGCGATCACGGCAGCATCCGTCACCAGCACGACCGGCGGCGCGTCGATGAGGACGATGTCGAACGCGTCGCGGAGGTCGTCGAGCAGCCGTCCCATCTCGGACGACCCCAGCAGCTCAGCGGGATTCGGGGGCACCGTCCCCGACGGGAGCACGAAGAGCGTCCCTCGGCCCCAGCGCTGCATCGCATCGGCGGCCGACAGTCGTCCGGCCAGCACTTCGGTGAGTCCGACCCCGCCCTCGATGCCGAAGTACTCGGCGAGGCGGGGGAGCCGCAGATCGCCGTCGATCAGGGCGACTTTCGCACCGGTCTCGGCGAAGGCGATCGCGAGGTTCGCGATCGTCGTCGACTTGCCCTCGCCCGGACCGGCGCTGGTCACGACGTACGACGGCGTCTCGCCTGCCGGCCGCAGGAACTGCACGCTCGTCCGCAGCGAGCGATAGGCCTCTGCCCGCGGATCGGCGCCACCGGCCGAGACGACGAGCGGACGCGAGCCGGTGGAGGCATCGAACGTCGTCGTGCCGAGCACCGGAGCCCCGGTCGCCTCGGCAGCGTCATCGATGCTGCGGACGCGTGCGTCGAGTGTGGTTCGAAGCACGGTGAGGAGGATGCCGGCGGCGAGGCCGAGCACTCCGCCGCCGGCGAGCGACATGGTTCGATTCGGGGCGGAGGCTGCCGTCGGCACCGTTGCCGGCTGGATGACGTCGACCCGCACGATGCTCGCGCGGCCTTCGGACGGCCGCTCGAGCTGTTCGGCCACGACGGTCGCGAAACTGTCGGCCACGGCATTCGCGATCCTCGCGGCGCGGCCGGGCATCGCATCCGTGACGGTGATCGAGATCGTCGTCGAGGCGACCGCCGCTGCGGCTGACACGCGGCCCGCGAGCTGCGCCGTGGTGTCGGAGAGGCCGAGATCGTCGATGACCGGCTGCAGCACGAGCGCGCTCGGAATGATCGTGACGTAGCTGGTGACCGCCTGCTGCGCGTAGGTGCGGGCGAGGTTCAGCTCGGCAGTGGTCGGTGTGCCGGTGGCGCCCTGCGCCTGGCCGATCACGAAGACGTCGGCCGTGGTCGTGTAGCGGGTCGGCGTGGTGATGGCGTGGAGAACACCGGCTGACAGCCCGATCAGTGTCAGTGACACGATCAGCACGATGTTGTGCCGAAGCGCGCGCAATGACAGCTGGATGTTCATGGCCCCCCACGACTTCAGATCCTTCGGCGGTCGCCGTATCCTTTCAAGACACTACCCGTCGAGCCTCCGGTATATTGCCGGTGGCCGTCGCGTGGCGCAACGGAACTCTTGGGGGAACGCATGTCGAATGACGAGATCTTCGACCTCGACAAGACGCGTGACCGTGCTCGCCTGCGCGAAGCGGATGCCGCGGCGAACGTCGGCGGACTCGATTCGGTCGTGGGACGCAAGCGCACGACGCGCGTCGCCGACGGTGCAGGCCATGACCTGCCGCGACTGGTCGCGATGGTCGACGCCGCCGCGGCGGATCGGGCGCCGATGCCGGCGATGCGGCGCGGTTCCGGGCGAAATTCGGTGTGGCCGAGGGGGCGCGCCTGCTGATCGTGATGCCCGGCAGCCGGCGCAGCGAGGTGGGGCGGCTGCTGCCGGTATTCGGCGCCACGCTCGACCTGCTGCTGCAACGCTTCCCCGACCTGGTGCCCGTGGTGCCGGTGGCCGATGCGGTGGCGGAGAGCGTGCGGGCCGGTGCAGCGCAATGGCGGGTGCGCCCGATCGTAGTAACCGACAGCGCGGACAAGTTCGACGCCTTCGCCGCTGCTGCCGGGGCGCTGGCGAAGTCCGGCACCTCGACGTTGGAGCTGGCCATGGCGGGGGTGCCGATGGTGGTGTCCTACCGGGTGAATCCGGTGACCGCCTGGATCGCGCGGCGGCTGATCAAGCTCAGATATGTCTGCATCGTCAATCTGTTGGCGGACGATGCTGTGGTGCCGGAGTTAATCCAGCAGGACGCAACCCCCGCCCGCCTCGCCGCCGAACTCGGCCGCCTGCTCGCCGAGCCCGCCGAGGCGGCACGGCAGGTGGCGGCGAGCGGCGCGGTGATCGCCGCCCTGCGTCCGTCCGACGGCCTGCCCTCCGACGCTGCGGCGTGGGAGGTGCTCAGTCTCCTGCCGGGCGCGGCCGGCTGACCCTGAGCGCGCTGCCGGAGGCGGCGAATCCGGCGTCGATGACGTCGAGATCGATCCGCCCGGCGGGGTCCGTCCGGCGCGGGGCGAATTCGAGGCCGGGTTCGCGGTCCCGCTTCCACAGGCCGAGCAGGCGGCGCAGTTCGGGCAGCGGGTCGGCCGCGTCATCCACGCGGATGTTGAGGTCGGGGAAATCCTCCGTGGTGATGACGAACATCGCCGCCGATTGCCGGCCCCGCCGGTCCCCACCCGCGGCCTCGCCGGCCTCCATCGCCGCCATCAGCCGCTCCGGCATGCCGGCTGATGTGGCGAGGTAGGCGGCCAGGGTATCGGCGACCACATTGCCATTGGCCAGCATATTGCCGGCCACGCTCACGCCCGGCGCGCTCACCGAGCCGCACCAGGAGACGCAGTTCTCGCCAGTGAAGGCGAAGGAGGCGCCGTGGCGGTCGAGCGCGTGGATCTGCCGCAGCCCGGCGCCCTCGTCGCCGGCGATGGCGGAGAGCACGGCCCGTTCGGGCGACAAGCCGCGGGCGAGTCCGTCCAGGGTCGGCGGGCCGAGATAGCGGTTGGAGAAGCTTTGCGAGGCGCAGGCGCCGATCCCGGCACGCAGGAAAGGCACCCCGGCGCCCACCGCGAAATTGCAGGTGGCGACCGCGAGGCCGAAGGCGCCGGTTCCGGCGTCATGGGCGAGGATGGACCAGGTCATCGGCATCTCCGTAAGGTAGGATGCGCAGGATACACGGCGGCGAGGGGAGGGGCCATGACGAGCAGGCAAGAATGGCTGGTGGCGCCCGATCCGGACGACGCGGCGTTGACCGAGGAGGTGATCGGCATCGACCATACCGGCGCGCGTGTGGCGACTCGGGTGCCGGCCGAGCGGGCGCTGACGCTGTTCCTCAACGGTCAGGAAATCGTCACCATGATGACGATCGGCGACCGGCCGGACTGTCTCGCGGTTGGCTACCTGCTCAACCAGAACATGCTGCTGCCGGAGGACCGCATCAAGGCGATCGACGTCGATGCCGAACTCGGCGTGGTCGTGGTTCGCACGGCCAGGCGGACCAACTACGAGGCCAAGCTGCGCCGCCGCGTGCTGACCTCCGGCTGCGCCCAGGGCACCGCCTACGGCAACATGATGGAGCGCTTCGAGACCGTGGTGCTCGACCCCGATGCGGTTCTGCGCACCTCCTGGCTCTACACCCTGTCGCGGAAGATCAACACGCGGCCGAGCCTCTACCTCACCGCCGGGGCCATCCATGGCTGCGTGCTGTGCGAGGAGGATCGCCCGCTGGTCTATATGGAGGATGTCGGGCGGCACAACGCGATCGACAAGATCGCCGGCTGGATGCGGCTGAACGACGTCTCGCCGGCCGGCAAGCTGTTCTACACCACGGGGCGGCTCACCTCGGAGATGGTGATCAAATGCGTGCAGATGGCGATCCCCATCGTCATCAGTCGCAGCGGGTTCACCGCGCTTGGGGTGCAACTGGCGCGCCAGGCCGGGCTCACCATGGTCGGCCGAGCCAAGGGCAAGCGCTTCCTGTGCCTCTCCGGCGAGGGCCGGCTGCGCTTCGATGCCGACCCCGCGGAGGCGGTGCCGGAGGGGGCGATGCGGAAGGGAGCGCGTGACGACGATTGAGCGGCTGATGGACCCGGCGGCCGGGTTGGCGCTGGGCTCGGCGCTGTGCCTGGCGATCGCGCTGGTGCTGGCGCGGGTGGGGCTGCGTGGCCACGGGGTGATCGCAGCCGCGGCCACCAGCGTGCCGACCGCGACCGCGCTGATGTGGCTGGCCGCTCCCTTCGTGCTGGACGTGAGTGGGTTCGATTGGCGGGCGGTGGGGATCTTCGCGGCCTGCGGAGCGCTGTTCCCGATCGGGCAGACACTGCTCTCCTTCGCCACCAACCGGCTGATGGGGCCGGCGCTGGCTGGCGCGCTGTCCAACACCACGCCCCTATTCGCGCTCGGCTTCGCGGCGTTGCTGCTGGGCGAGCCGGTGACGCCGGGGCGGGCGGCGGGGGCGGCGGCGATCATTCTCGGCGTGGTGCTGCTGAGCCTCGGTGGCGGGGGGGTGCGACGCGATTGGCCACTCTGGGCGCTCGGGCTCCCAGTGCTCTCGGCGGTGATCCGGGGCGTGGTCCAGCCGGGCGTGAAGCTCGGGCTCGGCTTTTGGCACGCGCCGTTCGCTGCCGCGCTGGTGGGCTACACCGTGTCCTCAGCCGTGATCCTGTCGCTGCGCGCGGTGGTGGGGGCGCCTTCGGTAACAGCGCGAGAGCGGGCGATGTTCATGGTGGTGGGGGTGAGCAATGCCTCGGCGGTGATGCTGATGTATGCAGCCCTGGCGCGCGGGGCGGTGGGGTTGGTGGCACCGCTGGTGGCCTCCTATCCGCTGTTCACCCTCGCCCTGAGCGCCGTTTTCCTGCGCGGCGAGCGGCTGCACGCGCAGTTGATGGCCGGGGTTGGGGTGACGGTCGGCGGGGTAGTTCTGGTTTTAACCGGTTAGTTGGCGCTCGGCCTCCGCGAGATCCTCGGGCGTGTTGGCGTTGAAGAACGGGTCCGGCGTTTCCGGGAAATCGGCATGGGCGACGCCGTGTTTGGCGGTCCAGGCGTCGATCTTGCGCATGCCACCGCGCAGATCGGCCTCCAGCGCATCGGCCAGCGCCACTGGCCACAGCCCGATTACCGGATGCGTCCATCCCCCCGAGGCGGCGCAGGCGAGCGGCACCCCGGCCTTGGCGCGGGCGGCTTCGAGGCGGGCGGCGAGGTCGTGCGGAAGGAATGGTGTGTCGGTCGGCACCGAAAGCAGGGTTTCGGCACCGAGGCCAGCCGCCCAGCGCAGACCGGCGAGGATCCCGGCCAGCGGGCCTGGCGTGTCGGCGACGGTATCGGCCACCACCGCGAGCCCCCACTCAGCGAAGCGCGCCGGATCGCCATTGGCATTCAGCGCCATCGCGGCGATCTGCGGGCGGATGCGGTCGATCACGTGGCCCAGCAGCGGCCGCCCGGCGAGCAGGCGCAGCGGCTTGTCGCCGCCGCCCATCCGGCGGGCCAGCCCGCCGGCGAGCAGAATGGCGGCTGGTCTTTTCTCAGCGGGGGGCGTTCTCAAGGCCCGGAGATCACCCCGGCGGCGCGCAGGCTCGCCACCTCGTCCTCCGAATAGCCGGCGGCGCGGAGGATCTGGGCGCTGTGCTGGCCGTGGTCGGGCGCGCGGCTGATCGGCACCTTCGCCACCGTGCTGACGGTGAAGGGGCTATCGATGGTCATCAGCCCGGTATCGGCGTAGGGGCGCAGAATGCCGGCAGCATGGGCCTGCGGATCGTTCGCCGCCTCCTCGACGGTGCTGACGATGCCGAAATTGAGCCCCTCGGCATCCAGCGCCCGGCGCCATTCCGCCAGTTTCCGCGTGGCGAACACGTCATCGAGCAGGCTCATCAGGGTCGGCGCATTCGCCCGTCTGGAGTCCACGTCGGCGAAGCGTGGATCGGCGCCGAGGTCCTCGCGGCCGATGGCGCGGATCAGCGCCGGCCACTGCTTCACCTCGTTGGAGAGGGCGAGGAGGAACCAGCGGTCATCCTCGGTGCGGTAGGTGCCGCCCAGCGCGCTGGTGGTCTGGCTGCGCGGCGGGCGGGAGGGGATGGCGGCGCCGCACAAGGCCGCCTGCACCAGCATCGCATTGGAGAACAACCCGTTGCCCATCAGCGAGGAACGCACCTCGGCACCCTTGCCGGTGCGCTCGCGCTGCCATAGCGCGGTGAGAATGCCGGCATAGAAGGACATGCCGGTCGGGTGGTCGCCCATCCCCCCCACCGAGCGGGCCGGCATGGTGTCACGATCCGCGCGCACCTGGTCCATCAGCCCGGAGCGCGCCCAGAAGGCGGTGAGATCGAAGCCGATCTTGCCGGATTCCTCGCCGGCCTCGCCATAGGCGGTGAAGGAGGCGTAGATCAGGCGCGGGTATTTGTCGGCGAAATCGCTGTAGCGCAGCTTCAGCCGCTCGCGGACGGGAAGCGGCTGATTGGTGATGAGCACGTCGGCCTGGGAGACCAGCCGCTCCATCACCGCGCGCCCGGATGCGGCCTTGAGATCGAGCGAGAGGCCGAGCTTGTTCCGGTTGTCCATCAGCCAGGTGTAGTTGTGCTCGGAGTTGGGCAACCCCGGGCGCTGATGCAGATGCCGCCAGGGATCCCCATCCCCCGGCGCCTCGATCTTGATGACCTCGGCGCCGAAATCGGCCAGCACCGTCGCGGCCGTGGGGGCGGCGATGTAGGTGGCGCAGTCGATGACTTTGAGCCCGGCGAATATCGGCGGGCCGTCCATCTGGGGTTGGGGATCTTTCATGGCTGTGTCAGTCGAGGTCCATGCCGTTCATCCCGGCGTTTTTCCGGCTGCGGGCCTGGAGGTCCATCATGGTCGGGCCGAGCAGGCTGGGGTCCTCGATCGGCTCGGCGGTCGGGCCGCGATGCCAGCCCTCGGCGATGCCGAGCAGCCCGGCGCCGGCTTCGACGATGCGGCCGGTGAAATCCTGCGATTCCTTGCTGGCGATCCACACAATCGCGGGCGACACGCGGCGGGGATGGCCTTCGTCGATCTGCTCCTGGGTGCGCTCGCGCAGGCCGAGCGTCATGCGCGTCATCGCCTGCGGGGCGACGGCGTTGACGGTGATGCCGTAGCGGACGAGTTCACGCGCGGCGATCACGGTGAAGGCGGCGATGCCGGCCTTGGCTGCGCCGTAGTTGGTCTGGCCGGTGTTGCCGTAGATGCCGGAGACCGAGGAGGTGTTGATGATGCGGGCGTAGACCGGCCCTTCGATCTCCTTGGACAAATTGCGCCAATAGGCGGCGGCGTGGCGCGAGGGGGCGAAGGTGCCTTTGAGATGGACGTTGATGACCGCGTCCCACTCCTCTTCCATCATGTTGACCAGCACGCGGTCGCGTAGGATGCCGGCATTGTTCACCAGCACGTCGAGGCGGCCGAAGGTGTCGATCGCCTGGTCGATCATCCGCTTGGCGGCATTGAAATCGGCGACGTTGTCGGTGTTGACCACCGCTTCGCCGCCCATCCCACGGATGAGCTCTGCGACCTCGTGGGCGGGGCCGGCGTCAGTGCCCACGCCGTCGGTGCTCGCGCCGAGATCGTTGACGACGATCTTGGCGCCGTGTTTGGCCAGCAACAGGGCATGTTCGCGGCCAATACCGCGGCCAGCGCCGGTGACGATGGCCACGCGGCCCTCGCAAAGAAGACTCATAGGATATTTCCTCGTTCGAATGTTGTTCGGCCCGGCATTCCGCCGGGGGTGCGCGAAAATTGCATGAGGGCGGGCCTCCGCGTCAAATGCCGGGCGGGCGGGGGAGAAGCGCGGCCAGCGCGGTGTGGGCGGCGGCGGTGCCGCTGAGATAGGCGCCGCCGAGCGTGCCGGCGAGCCCGTCGGTGCAGACCGCCTCGCCGGCGACTTGCAGGCGGCCATCGGCGAGCGGGACGGCGAGGGCGGCGCGGGCGGCGGCGTTGCCGACAGTGGCGTAGGCGTAGGAGCCGAGGAAGTTCGGGTCCCCGGCCCAGCCCGTCACCAGTGGTGCGCCGAGCGAGCGCGCGGCATCGGCGCCGAGGAGTGCGCGAACCTGGGCGAGCGCGAAATCCGCGGTGGCGGCCTGGCCCTCGCGGGCGAGCTCCCAGGCGGCGGGGCCGCCGACGAAGCCTTGCAGATAAGGCCGCCCGAACGGCCACGCCGTGAAGGACATCATCGGCACGCCCGGCACCGCCTGGCGACGGAGCGAGATGTTGTCGGGCAGGCCCAGCCGGTCGGCCGAGATGGCGGGGATGGCGATCTTGGTCAGCAGCCCCATCGGCAGCCCGTCGAGCGCGGCCTGATGGCTGGCGGGCAATGCCGGGGCGAAGGGTAGGCTCGACAGCACGCCGGTGGAGACCGTGACGATGGCGGTTGCGGCACGGATGGTGCCCCGGTTGGTCTCGACACGGATGGGGCCGGACCAATCGATCCGCTCCGCCCTGGTCTCCAGCGACACCTCCCCGGCCGCCGGGCCGAGGCGGCGGGCGATGAAAGCGCCGATGCCGCCCTCGACGATGCGGTTGCCGCCATCGAGGTCGTTGATGTCCCAGTCCCGCAAACTGAAGCGGGCGGGGTCGGCGGCGGCGATCTGCGCGGCCTCCCACAACTCCACCGTGGCGGCCCAGGGGTCGTCGCGCAGGGTCGCCATGGCGTCGGCGAAAGAAATATCCGGCTCGGCGCGGGCGCGCGGGCGCACCACCGCCTCGAAGCGGTCGCGGAAGGCCTCGAAGGCGGCGGCTTCGGCGGAGGTGGCGAGGCGTTCGCCGATCTGCAGGCGCCAGTTCCGGTGCTTGTCGGTGTCGATCACCGTTTCCCCGGCGGCCTCGGCGATGCCGACCAGCGGATTGCGCTCGGCGGCGTGCAGCCAGGTGGCGCCATGGTCGAACCAGGCGCCGCCGAAGCCCGAGGGATTGGTGGTGAGTGCCCGCCCGCCGATCCGCCCGCTCGCCTCGATCAGCACGCAGGAGCGGCCGGCGGCGCGGATGGTCGCGGCGGCGGCGAGGCCGGCGACACCGGCGCCGATCACCACCACATCGCAGTCGGTCATTGTGGACCGGTTCAGGCGGCGGGCCGCTTCAGACGATCGGCGTACATCTTGCGGAACTTGGCGACCTTGGGCGCGATCACGACGCGGCAATAGCCGGACCACGGGGTGCGGTTGAAGTAGTCGTCATGCTCCGCCTCGGCGGGCCAGCGGTGCGCCCCAGATGCCGGCGGCGGTCACCTCGGCCATGATCGCCTCCGCGCTGGCGCGCTGGGCGTCGTCATGGGTGAGGATGATGGAGCGGTACTGCGGGCCGACGTCGTTGCCCTGGCGGTCCTGGGTGGTGGGGTCGTGGATGGTGAAGAAGATGCGCAGCAGGTCATCATACGAGACCACCGCGGGGTCATAGTCGATCTGCACCACCTCGGCATGCCCGGTCATCTTGCCGCAGACCTGCTCATAGGTGGGGTTGGCGACGTGGCCGCCGGCATAGCCGGATTTCACCGCGGTCACGCCGGTGAGGTCGAGATACAGGGGTTCGAGGCACCAGAAGCAGCCGCCACCCAGAGTTGCGCGTTTCGTCTCGGCCATTTCGGATCTCCTTATAATCGGGGGAATGTGGGCGTTTGACCTCGGAAGTCCAGCCTGCGTTACGGCATGACCGGCGCCACGCGGTCCAGCCGCCCGACCAGGAGGGCGTCGGCGACCAGGCGCAGCGGCGCGAGGTCGATCCGCGAGCGGCGCTCCGTCAGCAGGCGGTCGAAATCGGCGTAGATGTCGCGGTATTCCGTGCGGGTGGCGGCGACCACCTCCATGCCATCGACCACCAGGCGGCCGCCGGAATGGGTGAGTTCCAGGCGCTGTCCGGCCGCGGTAACGATGGTGAGCTCGCGCTTGTCCGGCCCACGCCAGCCCCAATCGAATGCGGCCGTCATCACGGCACCAGCGCCGTCGGAGAAGGTCACGTCGGCGGAAATCGGCACCGAGGCGTCGGCGGGCACGCGCAGCACGGCACCGGTGATGAAGGGGATCGGGTCGAAAATACGGCTCATGATCGAAAGCCCGTTGATCGCCATGTCGAATACGCCGAAACCGCCGGCGCCCCAGATCCATTTTTGGCCGGGGTGGTATTTGTGCACATCCTCTTTCCAATCGACATGCAGCGAGGCGATGCGCTGTCCCGCCAGCCGTTCAGCCGCGCGATCGACGGCGACGTTGTACTGGGAGTGCCAGGCGGTATGCAGAACCACGCCGGATGCTGCCGCGAGGCGGACCAGGTGCTCGGCGCCGCCGAGCGTCGCGGCGGGGGGTTTCTCCAGCATCACATGCTTGCCCGCCGCGATGGCATCGGCGGCGATGGCGAGGCGGGCGGCGGGGGGCGTGTTGATGATCACCGCCACGATCTCGGGGTGTGCTGCCAGCATCGCGTGGTGATCGCGAAAAATCGGCACCCCCGGCGCCTCGCCGGCCAGGCTGGCGGCGGCAACCAGATGAAACGCCGGGTTGGCGGCGATCGCCGGCAGGTGGCTCTTTTGCGTGATGGCGCCGAGCCCGACGATTGCTATGTGGTGCGGCATGCGTGAGGCTCCCCGTGGTTTACCGGCCAGTGTCGCGCCGGTATTGCTCGGGGTCCAGGGAGCGCAGAAGGAAATCCGCCATGGCCGCCACCATCACCACCGCGATCGAGGCCCGCAAGGGTGGCAATATCGCGCGGATCACCATCGATAATCCCGGCAAAATCAACGTCATGGGCACTCCGGCGATGGAGGCGATGGCCGCCGCCCTGCGCGAGGCATCGGCTGACCCCGAACTGCGCGCCGTGGTGCTCGCCGGCGCCGGCGAGAAGGCCTTCATCGGCGGCGTCGATATCGCGGAAATGGCGAATCTGGACCCGGTGTCCGCCCGAGCCCTGATCCAGACGCTGCATCTCGTCTGCGTCGCGATTCGCGCCTGCCCGGTGCCGGTGATCGCGCGGATGCAGGGCTATACGCTGGGCGGCGGGCTGGAGATTGCCGCGGCCTGCGACATGCGGATCGCTGCCTTGGGGGCGCGCTTCGGCATGCCCGAAACCCGCATCGGCATTCCCAGCGTGATCGAGGCGGCGCTGCTGCCCCAACTCATCGGCTGGGGGCCGACGCGGCGGATCCTGTTTACTGGCGAGATCTTCGGCACCAAGGAGGCGGAGCGCTGGGGGCTGGTGGAGGAGGTGGTGCCGCTCGCCGAACTGGACGCAGCGATCGACCGCCTGCTGGATGACGTCCTCGCCTGCGGCCCGCGCGCCATCCGCCTGCAAAAGCGCCTGATGCAGCAATGGGAGTCGCTCCCGCCGGGCGGCGCGGTGCAGGCGGGGGTGGAGTGCTTCGTCGAAAGCTGGCGCTCGCCGGAGCCTGGGCGGATGATGGCGGATTTCCTCGCGTCCAAGCGTAAATAAATACGATAACGAAACAATAAAGACGTGCGAAGGCGGCCGCTCAAAGAGCGGCCCCGACGCGAAACCGCGACTACATCGTCGCGGATGTGCAATCAGCATCGCACGGGCGATCGCGGGCACGACGGCGCGAATGCCGGCATGCCACCCCGCATCGCCCGAGCGCAGTTGCGCCATGCCAGCCACCGCATGCGGCGCGTCTGCCTCAACAGCGGGGCCGGGCAGGGCAGCCCAGGCGTCGCGCAGCTGGCTGAATTCGGCGTGCAACCGCCGCATGGCGATCCGCTTGGGGTGCCAGCGCGGCAGGCGCTCGGTTTGTGCCTGCATATGGGCGAGCATGTCAGCCAGCATGGCGTCCAGAATCAGGACGAGCCGCCGGATGAACCGGTGCCAGGCGTCCTGGTTATGGGATTGCTGGGGGGACATGGCGGACACGTGGCTCCTGGGTTGTTGCTCCCGTAGAGATAGGACCGCGGTCGGCGAATGTCAAGAACAAAAATAGAACACACGTAAATTTCGCTAGCAGTTGGTGACGTGGACCGCGAGCCCCCCCTGCGACGTCTCCTTGTACTTGTCGTGCATGTCGAGCCCGGTCTGCCGCATCGTGGCGATCACCTGGTCGAGGCTGACATGGTGGGTGCCGTCGCCGGCCATGGCGAGGGAGCAGGCGTTGATCGCCTTGATGGCGCCGAAGGCGTTGCGCTCGATGCAGGGGATTTGCACCAGCCCGCCGATCGGGTCGCAGGTCATGCCGAGGTGGTGTTCGAGGCCGATCTCGGCGGCATTCTCCACCTGCATTGGCGTGGCGCCCAGCGCGGCCGCCAGCCCGGCGGCGGCCATGGCGCAGGCGACACCGACCTCGCCCTGGCAGCCGACTTCGGCGCCCGAGATCGAGGCGTTGGTTTTCGCCAATGCGCCAACCGCGGCGGCCGAGAGCAGGAAAGCCTCGACGCCCTCCTGCCCGGCTTCGGGATGGAATGAGCGCAAATAGCGCAGCACGGCGGGGATCACGCCGGCCGCCCCGTTGGTCGGCGCGGTGACGACACGGCCGCCGGCGGCGTTCTCCTCGTTTACCGCGATGGCCCACAGGCTGGCGCGGTCCATCGCCTCGGTTGAGGCGCCGATATTGCGGCGGCGCTTGTCCTCGATGCGCGCCGCGAGCGTCATCGCGCGACGGCGCACCTTGAGCCCTCCCGGCAATTCGCCGCCCTGGGCGAGGCCGCGATCGATGCAGGCATCCATGGCATCGGCCACCGCCTGGATGTGGGCGCGCACGGCGGCCGGTTCGCGCACCGCGCATTCATTGGCGAATTGCAGTTCGGCGATGGAGAGGCCGTGCCGCGCGCAGAGGGCGAGCAGTTCGTCGGCGGTGCGGAAGCGGTGGCGCAGCGGGGCCGCCGTGCCCGGCAGTTCCGAGTCCCCCTCGCGCACCACGAAGCCGCCGCCGACTGAGAACCAGGTCTCCTCCGCCAGCACCCCGCCCGCGGCACCGAGCAGGCGCAGGCGCAGCGTGTTGGGGTGTTCCGGCGTCGGCGTGGTGCGGTCGAACACGATGTCGCGCGCGGCGTCGAAGGGCAGGGGGCCGATGCCCGGCAGGTCCAGCACGCCGGCCGCCGCGATCTCGGCGGGCAGGCGGTGCACCGCGTCGGGCGAGGCGGTCTCGGGCCGCATTCCCGCCAGCCCGGCGATCACCGCGACGTCGGTGCCGTGGCCTTTGCCGGTCCAGGCCAGCGAGCCGAACAGCGTGACCTCCACCCGCGCTGCGCGCAGCCCCCGATTGCTTTCGACGAAGCGGTTCGCCGCGCGCATCGGGCCGACGGTGTGGGAACTCGACGGGCCGAGACCGATCCGGAAGAGGTCAAACACGCCGATCAACTGTTCCATCGCGGTCCCCCGGTTGTGCGGCGATTTGGTGCGGGTATGGTGCGCCCAGTCGTCGTGCCGTGTCACCTCCAGCGGGAGCCCCCTACCATGAACCCACCAGGCGTGCTCGCCGGTCTGCGCGTGATCGAACTGGGCCAGATCCTCGCCGGCCCCTTCGTCGGCGCGATTTTCGCCGATCTTGGCGCCGAGGTGATCAAGATTGAGCGCGTGGAAGGCGGCGATGACGCGCGGCGCATGGGCGCGGCCTTCCGGCATGATGACGCGATGACATTCCATATCTTCAACCGCGGCAAGGTCTCGGCGGCACTCGACATGAAGAGCGCCGAGGGCCGCGAGGACTTCGAACGCCTGGTGGCGACGGCCGATATCGTGGTGCACAATTTGCGCCCGGGCGTGCCGGAATCGATGGGCATCGACGGGCCGAGCCTGACGTCGCGGCATCCAAGCCTGATCTACGGGGCGATTTCCGCCTTCGGCCACACCGGCCCGATGGCGATGCGGCCGGGCTTCGAGCCGCTGATCCAGGCCTATTCCGGCCTCTCCTCCATCAATGGCGGCCCGGACGATCCGCCGATGCGCGCTGGCGCCTCGCTGTGCGACCAGGGCAGCGCGATGTGGGCGGTGA
>JAPLOH010000028.1:4349-12630 GCA_026400845.1 Alphaproteobacteria bacterium | reverse complement strand
GGGGATGTCCCGGGGTCTGTTGAAACTTTTCGGGCGGCGTTGCCCTCCCTGAGCCATTAGGCTCGGGGTGTCGAATCCACAAAGGAGAGCAACGCCATGGGCAAGAGTAGAGAGACATCGAACAATGAGCCAGCTTCGGCTGTTGCCGAAGCCTGGCAGCAGGTGGGGGCGAGCTTTGAGCGTTTCTGCCTGACGGCGGGTCTGAGCACATTGAGCCGGATGATGAAGGAGGATGCGGTCGAATTGTGCGGCCAGCGCTACGGGCACAAGGATGGCAAGGTCGGTCATCGGTGGGGCAAGACACCAGGCAAGATCGGGTTCCACGGCGGCAAGGTGTCGCTGGATCGGCCTCGGGTTCGGGCGCGCGACGGCCAGGAGATGGCGCTTCCCTGCTGGGAGGCGGCGCAGTCGGAGGACCTTCTGGGCCGCTGGGCGATGAACCTGATGCTGATGAACGTCTCGACGCGGCGTTTTGGCCGGGCGGTGCGGCTGCCGGAGGGGGATATTCCGGCGATCTCCGGTGGCGGCACGTCGAAGTCGGCGGTGTCGCGGCGGTTTGTGGCGCTGTCGGCGGCGCAGATGCAGGCGTGGATGGCGGCGGACCTGTCCAAGCTGGACCTGCTGGTGATCCAGGTGGATGGCATCCATATAGAGAGTGACCTGGTGCTGCTGGCGGCGGTCGGCATTGACGGCGAAGGGACCAAACACCCACTCGGTGTGCTGGAAGGCGCGACCGAGAACGCGGGGGTAGTGCAGGCGCTGCTGGACAACCTGATTGAGCGGGGTCTGGACCCGCAGGTCTGTCGTCTGTTCATCATCGACGGCTCGAAGGCGCTCAGGAAGGCGATCCGCCGGACGTTCGGCAAGCACACGCCGATCCAGCGCTGTCAGGTGCACAAGGGGCGCAACATCATGGAACGACTTCCCAAGCACCTGCATGCTTCGGTGCGGCGGACGTTGCGTCAGGCGTGGGAACTGGATGACGCCGCGAAGGCGGAGCAACTGATCCGCAACCTGGCGCGGCGGCTGGAACAGGTGGCACCGGGTGTCTCGGCGACGATCCTGGAGGGGATGGACGAGCTGCTGACGGTGGTTCGTCTCAAGCTGCCGTTGCAACTCCGCCGTTCCTTGGCCTGCACCAACATCATCGAGAACATGATGGGCAGCATCCGCCGCGTGTGCCGCAACGTGAAGCACTGGCGTGACGCCGCGATGGCGCTGCGCTGGACCGGTGCGGCGATGCTGCCGGTGCTGCGGGCGGCACTGGCCTCGCTGAAAGTGCAGAACGCCAGCGACACGGCACTTGTGCCGGCTGCCGTGGCTGCGTAGGGTGCTATCGGGTGATGGCCGTCAGGCAAGTTTCAACAGAGAGTGGGACATCCCCGTGTGGTGGGTAGGGAGGCACTTTCGTTTGGCTCCGGCCCCGCGATCTTGTATGTTTTGCGTGTTGGAGGATGTGATGCCCGAGCGGTTGACCTTCGCGCTGGACGAGACATTGTGCGCATTCATCACCGGCGAGGTGGCGGCGGGCCGGTTCGCGTCGGCGAATGACGTGGTGGGGGCCGGGCTGCGGCTGCTGGCGGATCAGCGGGCGCGGCTGCTGGATGCGCTGGACGAGGGCGAGGCGAGCGGGACGCCGACGCCGTTCGATTTCGACGCGTTTCTCGCCTCCAAGCGCGGCGCGTGACGCCGGTTCTCCTGACGCCGCGGGCGCAGGGGGACGTCGAGGATATCTGGAGTTTCACCGCCGGGCGTTGGGGCATCGCGCGGGCCGAGGGTTATATCCGCGATATTCAGGCGATTTTTGGAGCGATTGGACTGAACCCCAGCGGGGGACAGCGATGCGATCATATCCGGCCGGGTTATTTTCGGCGGCGGGTCGGCGCGCATGTGGTGTTTTATCGCATGTCGGAGGCCGCGGTGGTGGTGGTTCGTATTCTGCACGGACGGATGGATTTCGCGCGGCATATGTGATGGAGCGGGGGCCGTGGGTTCGGCTTGTACAGGTTCGGCTTTTATCGACCAGCCGGGCTGCCGGGTTGCGCGAGGCCATCAGAAGACCTGCTCCGCTGAGGCCTCGATGGCTTGACGGAGAACGGGGTGGAGACTGCGGCGCGCATGATGTCGGCTTTGCAGCCGAGGATGCTCGCAGTCGTCTCCTTGATGTCCATCAGGCCGAACAGGCTGAGCGAGCCTTCGGGGTGGTCGAAGAACAGGTCCACATCGGAGGCCGGGGTGGCTTCATCGCGGGCGGTGGAGCCGAAGAGGTACAGATGCTCGACGCCGAGGCGTTGCAGCTCGATGCGGTGCGATTGCAGGACGGCGATGGCTTCGGCGCGGTGCATGGCGGCAGGGTAGCAGAAGCGGCGGACCAGTTGCCAGTCTTCGCTGGCAGGGAACTGGGAGGTTAGCCGAGGAGCGGCACGTCGTATTGCGTGAAGGCAGCGTCGACCGTCACCAGAGTGAGGCCTTCGTGGCGGGCCTGGGCGATCAACATGCGGTCAAACGGGTCGGCGTGATGGCGTGGCAGGGCTCCGGCGGCGAGGGCATGCGGCGCGGTGATGGGCAGCACGGTGCAGCCGAGTTCGGTGACCAGGGCGGGCAGGCGTTCGATGGGGAGGTGCAGGCGGCCGAGCGCGTGCTTGATGGCGATCTCCCAGAGGGAGGCGACGCTCACCAGCACGTCATGCGCCGGCTCCATGATGGCGCTGCGGGCGCTGGGGGGCAGCCGTTCGGGGCTGAGGAGGGACCAGAGCAGGATATGTGTGTCGATGAGCAGGCGCACGGCGGCGCGGCGCTATGCGGCGGTGCCGTTGAAGCCGGCCGTGATGTCGTCGGGCAGCGGGGCATCGAAGTCATCGCCGATGCTGTAGCCCTGACCGGCGAGCAGGCCGAGGGGGCGGGGGTTCGCACGATGGGCGGCGAGCGGAACCAGGCGGGCGAGGGGGCGGCCGGCCTTGGCGATTATGATCTCCTCGCCGGCGGCGGCGCGCTCGACGAGGGCGGAGAGATGGGTTTTGGCTTCGTAGAGGTTGATGGTGTCCATGCCAGGACGGTAGAGGGGCGGCTGGAGTTGGTCAAGGTTGGTGTGGGCTTAGGTCAAATCGAGGCATGTGGGGTGGCGGTGGGCGATGCGCCACGCTTCGCTCAAGTATCTTACGCATGCTTCCGAAATTCAATGACCAGAGATCGGATAAAAGCTACCGAAAAAGCCTCCCAACGAGAATGCCAACGTTACTATCGTCAAAAATATTGCAAGCTCTTCACCAGTCATCTCTGACAGTTTGAGCTTAGATGCAATTGAAAATAGTCCTTTAGGCTTCTTGGACTGCGGGACTACACGCTCCTCAACCCAGGACCGAATAGAATCCACAAAAGCCGGACTATTAATGGAATCAACTAAGAAATCAGCAGTATGAACATACCAATCACTCTTAGTCTCTATCAAACCCTCCTCCTGAAGACCCGTCTCTCGTATGATGTAAATAGGCTTTCCTAAGGCAAATGCCATAGCAGATTCTACATGATTCCAGGGCGTTGTATAAGATCTACCGGCCAATTTTTGTTCGCCGTGGCCACCTCTACGCTCGATTCCGTGCTCAACGAATTTTCTTTCGTAAGCGACTATCAATACGCCGTCGCAACCCATCATCACATCCCGGATTTTTAGTAGTGGATTGCCCGGAGGGTGCTCGTTCTTCCCTATTATTCTAGGGTCAACATTGCAACGATCCCGCAGGACAATCTCCAGCGCGTCCCTGTATTGAACATATTTTTCGTTGTAGGGCGTACCCATGCTTACAAACACGCGAGGAAAAGCCATTCCCAATCCTCTCAATCGTGTCTAAAGTTGCAATGTCTCAATCAATTATTAGCATTCATGGAATCTCAGGGCGGCGCTCGCGCGCCGCCCCTGACCCAGTCAGATCAAGCCGCGGCCCAGGTGGGCATCGGCGTTCCGTCGGCTGCGGCCGTCCAGGAGATTTTCATCGCCTGGCCGATGCTCAGCGCATCGGGGTCGCCCACGATGTTGGTCAGCATGGTCGGGCCTTCCTTCAGCGTGATGTAGGCGATGGTGTAGCCGGCGCGGCGCATCGGGCTGTAGCTGTAGATGGTGCCCTCGCCCGAGGCCTGTTCCCACTCGGTGTCACCGAAGCAGAACGGGCACACGGCACGGGGGTACCAATGGGCCTTCTTGCAGCCGGTGCAGCGGCGGATCATGAACTTGCCTTCCTTCGCCGCAGCGTAGAAGGGCTCGCTCTCCGGGTTTTGCGCGGGGGCGGGAATCACGTGGTCAGCCATGAGGGTTACTCCCGCTCCAGGATAAGGGTTGCCGAGCCGTGGCGGCTGCCGAGCAGGCCGCCCGTGCCGTGGGCCAGCGCGAGGTCGCAGTTCGGCACCTGCACCTTGGGGTGGGCTTCGCCGCGGAGCTGGCGCACCGCCTCGATCACCTTGGTGATACCGCCGCGGTTGGCCGGGTGGTTGTTGCACAGCCCGCCGCCATCGGTGTTGAAGGGCAGCTTGCCGACGCCGGAGATCAAATTGCCGTCGGACACGAATTTACCACCTTGTCCGCGCTCGCAAAAACCCATGTCTTCGATCTGCTGCAGCACGGTGATGGTGAAGCTGTCATAGATCGAGGCATACTTGATGTCGGACGGGCGGATGCCGGCTTCGGCGAAGGCCACCGGGCCGGACCAGGCGCCGCCGGAGAAGGTCAGGTCGACATTGCCGCCGAACTGGCCCTTGGGAGCCTCGCCGGCGCCCTTCACCTTGACGAGCGGGCGCTTGAGGCTGCGCGCGATCTCGGGGGAGGTGACGATCAGCGCGCCGCCGCCATCGGAGATCACGCAGCAATCGAGGCGATGCAGCGGGTCCGACACCATCGGCGAGTTGATCACGTCTTCCACGGTGACGACGTTGCGCAGCATGGCGTGCTCGTTCCACTGCGCGTGGTGCGAGGCGGCCACCTTGATCCAGGCGAGCTGCTCGGAGGTGGTGCCGTACTGATACATGTGCCGCTTGGCGACCATGCCGTAGACGTTGGCGGTGGTGGGGCCGAAATGGCTCTCCCACGGAGCGTCCGGCACCTGCGGGTTGCCGGGCCGCATCGCGGTGCCGGTCTGGACGCCCTCGGAGCGCGGACGGCCGGAGAGGGTGATCAGCACCACGCTCGCCTTGCCCATGGCGATCGCCTGGGCGGCATGCGCGACGTGCGCGATGTAGGACGAACCGCCGACATCGGTGCTGTCGAAGTAGCGCACCTTGAGGTTCATGTAGTCGAGCATGTTGATCGGCCCCATGCCCGGCGCGTCGCCGGCGCAGATGTAGCCGTCGATGTCGTCCTTGGTCAGCCCCGCATCGGCCAGCGCGCCACGGGCGCACTCGGCGTGGAGCTGTGCGACCGACTTGTCGGGCGCCTTGCGTGTCGGATGCTCATAGGCGCCGACGATATATGCCCTGCCATTGATACTCATTGTTTCCCCTTCCTGCTGGGTCCTCTCAGACCTCGACGACGATGTAAGCCTGCTCCACCGAAACTGTAAACGTCTCGGCGACATAGGGGCCCTTCGCGAGGCGCTCACCGGGTTCCACGGTGACGGGGTAGAGCCGCACTTTGGTGTCCTCCGGGTCGCACCAGGACTGGCCGGTGCGGATGTCGTATTCCCAGCCGTGCCAGGGACATTTCAGCATTTCGCCGGCGCGCGCGTAGGTGAATTCGCCGGGGGTGGTGGAGGTGACGAGGCCGGTAAGCGTGCCCTGGCACAGCGCGCCGCCCTGGTGGGGGCAGCGGTTGAGCAGCGCGAAATACTCCCCGCCGAGGTTGAACACCCCGATATCGCGCCCGTTGAGCGTGACGAGCTTGCGCCCGCCCGGCGGGATTTCGCCGACGGCGGCGACGACGTGGCGGGCCATGCTCAGGCGAACCCGTACACCGCCCGGGCATTGCCGGCGTAGATCATGCGGCGCTCGGCCTCGCTCATGCGGCAGCGGAAGGCGAAGTCGGGGTTGTCCATGTCCCAGTGCGGGTAGTCCGTGGCGAACAGCACGCGGTCCCAGCCCAGCCAGTCGATGATCTGGCGGAGATCCTCGGGGTTTTCCGGCTCGTCGGAGGGCTGCGAGGTGTACCACATGTTGCGCCGCAGATAATGCGACGGCGGCTCGGCGAGGTGGGGCACCTCCTCGCGCATCCGCTTCCAGTGCGCATCCAGCCGCCAGGCGACCGAGGGCACCCAGGCGAAACCGCTTTCGACCATCACCACCTTCAAATCGGGCAGGCGGGCGAACACGCCCTCGCAGACCATGGAGATGGCGAGCGCCTGCTGCGAGAGCGCGACGACGTGCTGTTCCTCGACGTAGAACGACGGCCAGCCCGAGGCCGCCGGGGCATGGCCGTTGAAGCCCGAGGTGTGCAGGCCGACCGGCAGCCCGTGGCGCACCGCGGCCTCGTAGATCGGCCAGTAGCGGCGGCGGCCGAGCGGCTCGATGGTGTGGGTGATCATCGAGATTTGCGCGAAGTCGGGGTTCCCCGCCCAGTGCTCGATCTCGGCGACGGATGCGGCGGCGTCCTCGCCGGGCACCACGATGGCGGCCTTGAGGCGCTGATCCTGCTGGGTCCAGTGCTCGTGCTGCCAGGTGTTGATGGCGCGGCAGAGTGCGGCGCCGAGGTCCTGGTTGCGCTCGTCCATGCCGGAGGGGGCGAGGAGGTGAAGCAGCCCGTACTCGATGTTGTAGCGATCGAGCAGCTGTTCCTGGAGGAAGCCGAGGTCGGAGCCCGGCGGCCCGCCATTGGGCGGCCAGCTGTCGGTGCGCGAGAGGGCGGGGGCGGTCTTTGGATAGGGCGAGGAGGCGACGAAGGGCGTCGGTTTGCGTTGCCCATGGCGGTCGAGATGGTCGCGCCAGCGTTGCGCGAGGTAGGGGTAGAGGGCGCGCGGGCCGGGCAGGGCGTGGTGGATGTCGCAGTCGATCACCTTGAGGCGCGTGGCGGCGGGGCGATCGCGGGCGATGGCGGGTCCGTCATCGGGTGTCATGACAGGGTCTCCCTCAAACGTGGATAGGTGGCGAGCGGGTTGTCGACGGCGACCTTGTGCCGCAGTGCTGCGGGGAAGCCGGCCGGGAAGGCGTCGGTGCCGTCGAACTGCCAGTGCGGGTAATCGGTCGAGAACAGCAGCACGTCATCCGAGCCGATCTGCTCGATGGCGCGGGCGAGATCCGCGGGGTCGGGGGGCGCGTCGGCGGGCTGCAGGGTGAAGCGGACGTGTTCGCGGATGAGATCGGCGGGCGGGCGATCGACCCAGGGCACCTCGGCGCGCACGCCGCGCCAGGTCTTGTTGGCGCGCCACATGAAGTTGGGCACCCAGGTGAAGCCGGATTCGATCAGCACCACGCGAAGATCGGGGAATTTCGCGAAGACGCCCTCGTGGATCAGGT
The DNA here is from genome assembly GCA_026400845.1 of Alphaproteobacteria bacterium. Lineage (GTDB taxonomy): Bacteria > Pseudomonadota > Alphaproteobacteria > Acetobacterales > Acetobacteraceae > CAIYPH01. The sequence goes on along the minus strand of JAPLOH010000028.1, from coordinate 5,199 downwards.
TGAGCAATTGCGCCTGGAAGGCCTGGGCGTGGGCGACGTAGTCCTCGAGATAGTAGGAGGGCCAGCCATTGCCGGTGGTCGCGTGGCGCGCAGTGGAGCCGGCATGGACGCCGATCGGCATGCGGTGGCGCACCGCGGCCTCGTAGATCGGCCAGTATTGCTGCCGCCCCAGCGGCGCCTCGCCCATCGCCAGCAGCAGCACCTGGACGAAGCGCGGATCGGCGGCGCGGCGCTCGATCTCGGCAGCGGCCGCCGCCGGGTCCTGCGGCGCGATCACCACGGAGGCGCGCAGGCGGGGGTCACGGTCGAGCCATTCGGCGGCCATCCAGTCGTTCATGGCAGTGGCGAGCGCGGTGGCGAAGTGGCGGTTATAGACGGCCTGGACGCCATAGAGCGGATTGCAGATCGCTGCCCGCAGGCCGAATCCGTCCAGCGCATCGCGACGCAACAGGTCGAAATCGGCGCCGGGCTTGCCGTGCTGTGGCCGCCAGTCCGCCCTTCCATTGGCGGGGATTTTCGGCGGAAAACTCGCGAGATCGAGCCCGTCGATGCCGCGCACGGTGATCTGCTCGCGCCAGTACGGATCGAGATAGGGCAGCAGCGCCGCCGTGCCGGGCAGCGCCGGATGCAGATCGCAATCGATGCCGCCTGGGGTAACCCCCTGCATGGACGAACCCCTCCCGGGCCATTGGTGCGCGGAGGCTACCGCCCCGGCCGCACCCCGTCCATGGCCTCCGCTTTGACACACCCGGCCTGCGCGTCGATGCTAAGCGATCGGAGATGCGGAGTGCGGCGATGGGTCTGGCGGGGCTGGTGGGCAAGGCGGCGGTGGTGACCGGGGCGGCAGGCG
>JAPLOH010000028.1:0-4307 GCA_026400845.1 Alphaproteobacteria bacterium | reverse complement strand
GCAGGCGGTATCGGCCGGGCGACGGCGTTGCGCCTGGCCGCCGAGGGCGCCCGTGTGCTGGCCGCCGACGTCAAGGAAGAGGGCCTCGCCGAGACCGCCGCGATGGCGTCCGGCGAATTGCATACGCTCATCTGCAACGTCGCCGATGATGACGGGCCGGCAGCGCTGATGCGCGCGGCCCAGGCGCGGCTCGGCGGGGTTTCGCTGCTGTTCAACAATGCCGGCATCGGCGGCTCCCACGCCGCGACCGACACGGATGATGCCGAGCTCGATCGCTTCCTCGACGTCAATCTGCGCGCCGTCTTCCGGGTTTCGCGCGAGGGTGTGAAGGCGATGGGCAAGGGCGGTGCCATCGTCAACGTCGCCTCGATCTATGGCATGACCGGCTTTCCCGGCAGCTCCGCCTATGCCGCCGCCAAGGCCGGCGTGATCGGCCTCACCCGCCAGATGGCGGCCGATTGCGGCCCGCGCGGCATTCGCGTCAACGCCGTCTCGCCCGGCTTGATCGAGACCGACATGACGCGCCGGCGCATCCAGACCAGCGCCTGGTTCACCGATCAGATGACCGCGATGACCCCGCTCGGCCGCAACGGCCAGCCGGAGGATATCGCCGCCGCGGTGGTGTTCCTGCTGTCCGACGACGCCAGCTTCATCAGCGGCCAGGTGCTGACCATCGATGGCGGCTGGCTCGCCACCCGCTACCGGGAGGCGCCACCCGCCTGACCCGCCTTTCCACGCCACCAGAACAGGAGACCCGCATGGCTGACCTCTTCGTCTGCCTCACCTTCGACCACGACAACACTTCGTCCATGATCTCGCGCGACTTCACCACGCCGACCGCGATTTCCCGTGGCGATTTCGGCATCGCGGCGACCGCGCGAATCCTCAAGCTGCTGAACGACGAGCGCATCCCCACCACCTGGTTCATCCCCGGCCACACCATCGACAGCTACCCCTCCTGCGTCGCCGCGGTGCATGCCTCGGGCCATGAGATCGGTAACCATGGCTGGACCCATCGCGTCCCCTCCACCCTCGGCCCCGAGGGCGAGGAAGAGGAGCTGGTGCGCGGCAACGAATCGATCATCCGCCTCACCGGGCGTGCCCCGCGCGGCTACCGCTCCCCGGCGTGGGACTTGAGCCCGGTCTCGATCGACCTGCTGCTGAAGCATGGCTTCGCCTATGACAGCTCGATGATGGGCCACGACTACCTGCCCTACCAGGCGCGCAACGGGGACAAGACCCCTCTGCTGGAGCCGATGATTTTCGGGCCGGACACGCCGCTGGTCGAGATGCCGATCTCCTGGTCGCTCGATGACCATCCGCATTTCGAATACATGCGCTCGCCCGCCGGCATCATGCCCGGCAACATGAACGCGCGGATGGTGATCGAGAATTTCATCAACGAATTCCGCTACATGAAGAAGCACTACAAGTGGGGCGTGCTGACCTACACCTTCCATCCGCACGTGATCGGCCGCGGCCACCGCATGCTTATGCTGGAGCACATGATCACCACGCTGCGCGCCGAGGGCGCCACGTTCATCACCATGGAGGCGGGGGTGGAGGAATATCGCCGCAAATTCCCCAACGGCCTCAGCCTGCGGCCGTAATCTGGTGATCGAGGGGGAGGCGGCCGGGTGGTTCGCCGCCCCGTTGGCGGCTGTCGAGCAGCCCGGCCCGCCCGCCTGCGCCATCGTCATCGACACCGAGGAGGATTTCTCCTGGATTGATCCGGTGGAGGGCACGCCGGGCGACACCTTGCATCTGCGGCATTTGCTGGAGTTGCAGGCGGTGTTCGCCGCTTTCGGCGCGATCCCGGCCTATATGGTGACCTGGCGCGTGCTGGAGGACGCCGACGCGGTGGCGCTGCTGCGGCGGGAATGCGAGGCGGGGCGCTGCACGCTCGGCCTGCATCTGCACCCCTGGGTGACGCCGCCGCTGCTGGGCGTGCGCGATCCCCGGCTCTCCTTCGCCGGCAATCTGGCGCCCGGCGTCGAGGCGGCCAAGCTGCGGACGCTGGCCACGCGGTTCGCGGCCGCGTTCGGCTTCCCCGCCCGCAGCTATCGCGCCGGGCGCTACGGGCTCGGCCCGGCGACGCCGGCGCTGCTGGAGGAGATCGGTATCACCGTCGATACCTCGGTGGCGCCGCGCTCGGATTTCTCGGCCGAAGGCGGACCGGATTATGGCGGGTTCGACTACGCGCCGTTCTGGTTCGGCGCCACGCGGCGGGTGCTGGAACTACCGCTGGGCCGCGCCATCGTCGGCCATGCCGGCGCGCGAGCGGCGGCGCTCTACCGGCTGGTACGGGAGAATCGCGGGCTGCCGGGGATCGCCGCGAGCCTGGTCTCCCGGCTGCGCCTTGCCGAACGGATGACGCTGTCGCCCGAAGATCATGACGCCGGGACCATGATCCGTCTGGTGCGCGGGCTCGCCGCGCGCGGACAAACCGTCTATCCGGTTAGTTTTCACAGCTCCTCGATCTGGCCGGGCCGCAACCCCTATGTGACCAATGCGGCCGAGCGGCGGCAGTTCTATGACCGGCTGTCCGCCGTGCTCGCCCATATGCGCGATCGCGCGGGCGCGCGCTTCATCGCGCTCGACGACATTCCCGGCCGCTTCGCGCCGCCTGCGGGGCGCAAATAACCGTCAAACCCGCGGCGTGACGCGACATTAATTTAGTGCGCGGGCGGCACTCGGGCAGGCTCAGGCCATGTGCCATGCCCGGACTCTGTATCTTCAGACTCTGCGGAGCTTGCCGGCCGTCAGGGGGCAGCTCCGTCGGGGCGGAGCCGCATGAGCGCCTCGAACCTCTCCGCCGGGCGCCTTGCCGGATTGGCCGCACGTTCCGGCCCGCTCACCGGCCCGCTCACTGGCGCGCTCACCCGCTCCGGCCGGGTACTGCTGATCACCAACCAGTTCCCCCCCAATCACGGCGGCTCCGCCTCGGTCTACGCCGCGCTCGTGCGGCAAAGCGACGGGCGCGTAGTGGTGCTGACGTCGTCGTCCGACTATCGCAGCGGCGGCGAGATAGCCGGCTGGCGGCAGCATGACGGCCAGGTGCCGGGCCTGATCCGCCGTATCCCGCTGCTGCGCACCCTGCTCGCCCCCCCCGCCACCCGTGGCGTGATGGCGCGGCTGGCGGCGCTTGGTGGTGACCTCGTGCTGCGCCTAGCCGTGTTGACGCGGGTGGTGTTGCTGCTGCACCGCGAGCGGATCGACGGCGTGTGCATCGGCGAGCTGCTCGCGAGCGGCTGGCTGGTTCCGGCGCTGCGGCTGGTCTCGCGGGTGCCCATCTCGGTCTATATCCATGGCGAGGAGATCCTCACCCAGGACGACTACGACCCCGGCCACCGCCGCGCCGCCCGCACCATGGCTGCGGCCGACCGGGTGCTCGTGGTCAGCCGGTTCTCGCGCGCGGCTGTGTTGCGGCTGCTGCCGCGGGGTGCTGAAGCCAAGGTCGCGCTGATCGCCAACGGAGTGGATACCGCCCGCTTCCAGCCGGGACCGGCGGACCCGGCACTCGCCGCCCGCTACGGCCTCGCCGGTTGCTTCGTTTTCGTCACCGTCAGCCGCCTGCTGGAGAAAAAGGGGGTGGACACCGCGATCCGCGCGCTGGCCGCGATCCTGCCGCGCCATCCCGAATGCCGGCTGCTCGTGGTCGGTACCGGACCGATGGAGACGGGGTTGCGGGCGCTCGCCCATACGCTTGGCCTGACCGGCCACGTCATCTTCGCCGGCGCGGTGGCCGACGCGGAACTGGCCGACCACTATCGGCTCGGCGACGCCTTCGTGCTTGCCAACCGCGCGCTGCCGAACGGCGACACCGAGGGGTTTGGCCTGGTGCTGCTGGAGGCCAGCGCCTGCGGCCTCGCGGTGATCGGCGGTCGCGACGGGGGCACCGGTTCGGCAGTGATCGACGGCGAGACCGGGCTGCTGGTCGATGGCCAATCGGCCGCTGCGGTCGCCACGGCGATGGCGCGGCTGCGGGTCAACGACGCCGAGCGCCGCCGCATGGGTCGCGCCGGCGCGGGTTTCGCGGCGCAGTCGGGCTGGCAGGAGAAAACGCGGGATTTCCTTGGTCTTTGCCTCGGAGAGGTTTGACAACCCGTCGGGCCGACCGCGCGGTGTGACATCCGGCACGCCCGCGCGCTGACGATAACGTCGGCGCCGAATACGTGGGGGTAGACAGGCCTCGTGGTGGTCGGCCAGTCCAGTTCTGCACGTGGTCAATGGGGGTATCTGTCAGTATCATGGGCGCACGCTCTCATAGACCAGCACATTCCCGCCCTCGCGCAGATAGGTCTCGC
>JAPLOH010000002.1 GCA_026400845.1 Alphaproteobacteria bacterium | reverse complement strand
TCGTTGCGCACGGCGTCGCGGGCGCGGCGGGACACTGTTGCCGCGGCCCCGGCCACTTCATTATTGGCACTGCCACCGGAGGGCGCCCACATCGAGGCGCGCAGATCGCCGGCGGCGGCATAACCGCGCAGCGCGTGCCACGCCGATCGGAGACGGTTGATCATGCGGTGGGTGCACTGCCCAGCGCGGTGGTGAGGGCGCCGAACAGCGAAGCAACCGCGTCAGACACCGGCCCGGTCGCGGTGCCACCGGCGGCATCCTGCCAGGCGATGGCCAGAGTGGCGGCCCGCGGCAGGGTCAGACGGGCATTCCAGCCGAGACCCTGGAGATGGGTGAAGGCACGGAAGGCCTCGTCGGGCACGGCGAGCGCGCCGGCGAGTGCCGGCAGGGACCATGTGGTGTCCTGGGTCATTCGGGCCTCGTGAAACTGGCGAAGGTGGTGGAGGGGCGGCGCGTGCTGCCGTTCTCGGTGGCGTAGCCGACCGCCAGGGCGCGACTGATCTCGTCGAGCCCGCGGTATTGGATGGTGCGGCCTTCATAGGTGACGCGCGTGGTGCCGGCGGTGAAAGCCTCGGCCAAGCCGCGCCAGCGATTGCCAGCGGGCTGTGCGAGTGCCCAGGTCAGGACGTCAGGGTTCATCGATCGATCCTCAGCGGAGCCAGCCGCCGCGCTCGCCAAGCCAGGAGCGCGGCCGCATCGACTGATCATTTGGTCGGGTGGTCGGTGGCGAGGAAGCCTCTGACGCCTGTTCCAGATGGGCCGCCGGTGCCGCGCCAGCGAAGGGCGCCATCACCGGCGCGTCAGCGATCTCGGTTTGCAGGCGCTGCCAGTAGCGATCCCCGTAGCGATCGGCGCCCAGCAGCCACAGCGCCGCACGCGCCAGCACGGCACAGTCGAGCGCCTCATTCCTCTCCCGCAGCTTGGCCCATTCCTGCCTGCTGAAGCCGCGTTTGTCCTTGGTCGTGCGCAGCTGCTCGGCGACCAACTGCTTGACCCATTCGATCTCGATGCCGCGGGGCAGATGCACCCAGCCAGTTGGAAAATCCTCGGCCTCGCCACGACCGAGCCAGAGCCTGCGATACAGGTCCGCCTTCCAGGTCGAAACCGACACCGTCCACAGCTTCAATCCGCGGCGCAGCTTCTGACCGTTGACCAGCGCATCCACCAGGGTCGGCCCCTGCACCGGCTGCGCCCGGTTCCAGCCATCCACCCCCTTGGTCGGCGCAATCCGCGGATCCCGCAGGTGCCGCAGATGGCCATAGACCGAGGCGGTGTCGCGCCCACCGGTGTCGACGCACACCTTGGCGATGCGCATCGCACCGCCGGACGAGCGCGGCCAATCCCGCGCCAGCAGCTTTGCCAGTTCCTCCCAGGGGCCACGTTCCCGCGGACTGCCGGGAATGACAATGTGATCGATCAGCCACGACGTGAACCCACCGGCCCAACCCCATACGTCGCACTCGATGCGATCATCCTGCACGTCCACGCCGGCGGTGAGCACCAGCGCCGGTGCCGGCACGACCCCGAGTGCAAAATCCTCGCGACGTTCGATCCTCGGGCTTGCCCTGCGCCGCCTCCCAGTCCCGCGCGATCTGCTCCCAGGACAACCAGCCCACCGGCGAATACAGCGCCGAGATGTGGAAGCCGACCGTGAACGGGTCCTGCGCCTGCGCTGTCGCGCGCCATTCGCCCGCCGCCAGCATCGCCGTCTTGTGATGCTCGCCGATCGCTACGTCGCAGGCCTCGCAATGATAGCCGACGCTGGTGGGAACCGCCTTCTCCCAGATCAGCCGTTCGAACCGCAGCCACTGCATCGCCGCGCAATGCGGGCAGGGCACGAAGAACCGCCGCTGGTCGCTCGCCTGATACTCGCGCTCAATCCGGCTCCGCCCGGCGATCGTCGGCGTCGACACCAGATACGCCTTGCGTCGCCAGCCGAACGTCCGCGCCCGCGCCTCGGCCAGGGCGATCGGGTCGCCTTCGCCCTCGACATCACCAGGATAGGCATCGACCTCGTCGAGGAACAGAAACCGCGCCGTCATCGAGCGCAGCCCGACCGCCGAGTTGGCCCCGGTCAGCACCAGGATGCCGCCGGGGAATTCCTTCGACAGCATGGTATTCCCGGCATCGCGCGACCGCGCCGGTGCCACTCGCTCGCGCAACGCCGGGGTCTCCTGCAACAGCGGGTCGATCCGCTGCCGCGAGAAACGCTTGGCCAGTTCCACCGTCGGCTGCACCGCCAACACCGGGGCTGGCACGTGGTGCATGATGTAGCCCAACCAACAGTTCCCCCCTTCGCTCGCGCCCACCTGCGCGCCTTTCATGAACACGACGCGCCGGGCGGGATGCACGGCCGACAAGGCGTCCATGATCTCGCGCAGATATGGTGTCCGTGCCGTCCGCCAGGGACCAGGTTCTGACGAGGCCCGCGTGCTCAGCACCCGGTGCTGGTCGGCCCACTGGCTGACCGTCAGTTGCGGTGGAGGGCGCAGCATCGCCCCGGCACGACGCCGGACGTGGTCAGTCGTCCGTTCGCCCACCGATGCCTGGGGGATCGAAGCGATCGGCTGCCTCCGTCAATAGATTGGTGATGTGCTGCTGCAGCACGGTCTGCACCAGATGGGGATCGGCCCCAAGATCGGCGGCGATGAGGCCGGAGACCCGGGCGGGCCAGTTCAGCAAGGCGTCGCGCATCGCGCCGGCGATCTCGTCGATCGCGGCGTTGGCGGTCTGGGCATCGAGCAGCCGACCCTTATCCGCGTCCAACGCCATGCGCTGGGCTTCGACCTTGAGGGCCAACTGCGCGACCTTGAGCCGGGCGTAGGGCGTGGCGTCACCGGACATGGCGCCGCCGGCACCTCCACCCGCCAAGGGCGAGCGCACCGGGTCGGCAGTCTCGACCATCCGGCGTCGGGTCTTCTCGACGTCCCACTGACCGTCCGGCTCGCGCTCGATCCGTCCCTTGGTGGCGGCCTTACGCAGGGCGGTCTCGGTGACGCCGATACGGCGGGCTGCCTCGCGGGTGGAGGGGGTCAGTTCCGGCATGGCGGCGACCTCCCGCCGCGCGATGGAGCGTCAGAAATGATGCAGTGACAATGCGTTACGCACTTGGCTCCAGTCGCCCGCAGCGCGAATGGTCCATCACGCCAAGGGGATGCCCCAGGCGCCCGCCCCGACCAGAACCGCTGGTGGGGCTTGCGGTGGTAGCAGGCGCCCGATCGTCGGGCGCCGCTACAAGGAGCACCACGATGACTATCTCCCCTGCCGCGACGACTGTTCTGGCCCGCGCAGCCGATCGCACGGACCGTCGCCT
>JAPLOH010000226.1 GCA_026400845.1 Alphaproteobacteria bacterium | reverse complement strand
AGAGGGGGCCTACTCCGTGGTTGCAACCACGGAGTAGGCCCCCTCTCTCAGTCAGCGTCCTCTTAAACGGATGGGGTCTGGGGGATCATCCCCCAGCGGGGTCACGGGGCAGCGCCCCTTGCCTTCCGAAATCAGCGCTCCGCTCAGACCGCACGCAAAGCCCGCCACACCGCCTCGGGCGTGGCCGGCATGTCGATGTTGCGCACGCCAGCCTGGGCCAGGGCGTCCATGAGGGCGTTCATCACCGCCGGTGCGCCGCCGGCGGCGCCGGCTTCGCCGCTGCCTTTGATGCCCAGGGGGTGGGAGGGGGCAGCGGTCGGCAGCGAGATCAGTTCGAGCGCCGGCACTTCGTCGGCCCGGGGGATCTGGTAGTCCATCAGCGAGCCGGTCAGCATCTGCCCGCCCTCGGCGTCGTAGACCACGCGTTCTGCGATGGCTTGGCCGATGCCCTGGGTGACGCCGCCTTGCAGCTGCCCTTCCAGCAGCATCGGGTTCAGCACCCGGCCGAAATCATGCAGCATGGTGTAGCGCAGGATTTCCCAGGCCCCGGTCTCGGCATCCACCTCCACCTCGGCGATATGGCAGCCATTGGGGAAGGTGGGGCCAGTGGGTTTCCAGAACCCGGTGCCCTCCAACATCACCGGCGCCGCGCCCTGGCCGAGCCGCGCGGCCACCGATTGCAAGCTGATCGCGCGATCGGTGCCGACGATGTGGAAGCGCCCGTCGATAAACTCGATATCGGCGGGCGCCGCCTCCAGCGCGTCGGCGGCGAGCGGCATCGCCTTGGCCACCAGGTCATCCGCCGCCAGCGCCAGCGCGGCGCCGGCGATGGGGATGGAGGCCGAGCCGCCGGTGCCGTGGCCGGAGGGGATGCGATCGGTATCGCCCTGCACCACGTCGATATCATCGGGGTCGATGCCGAGCCGGTCGGCGATCAGCTGGGCATAGGCAGTCTGGTGGCCCTGGCCGTTGGACATGGTGCCGACCAGCACCGTCACCCGCCCGTCCGCGCGCAGCTCCAGCCAGCCATTCTCCGCCCAGGAACCGGCGACGCGCTCGCAGTAATGCGCCCAGCCGAGCCCGCGCAGCTTGCCCGCCTCTTTCGCCGCCGCGCGCCGGGTCGGGAACCCCGCGTAATCCGCCCGCGCCAGCGCGGCATCGAGCATGGCCGGGAAATCGCCGCTGTCATATTTCAGGCCGAGCCCGGTCTGGTAGGGCATCTCGTCCGGCCGCAGCAGGTTCTTCCGCCGCAATTCGAGCTTGTCGACCCCGAGTTCGCGCGCCGCGTGATCCACCGCGCGCTCCAGCAGAAACACCGCCTCCGGCCGCCCGGCGCCACGATACACCTCGGTCGGCGAGGTATGGGTGAACACCCCGGTCACCGCGGTATGGATCGCCGGGAAACGATAGACGCCCGCCAACGCCGGCATGTTGGAGGTCGGCGAGAGCTGGCCCTTGGGCGCGAGATAGGCACCCACCGCCGCCGTTGAGGTGACGCGCAGCGCGAGGAAACGGTGATCGGCATCGAGCGCGATCTCGGCGGAGTAGACGTTGTCGCGTGCATGGTAGTCGGTGAGGAACCCGTCAGCCCGCTCGCCCATCCAGGCCACCGTCCGCCCTGTGCGCCGCGCCGCCCACAGCACCAGAATCTGCTCGGGATACAGCGCGTTCTTGATGCCGAAAGAGCCGCCGACATCGGCGGTGAGGATGCGGAAACGGTCCTCCGGCTCATGGAACACCGAGCTCGCCAGCGCCTCCTTCAGCCCATGCGGCATCTGCGTTGGGGTGGAGAGGATGTAGCGCCCGCCCTCATAGCTGCCGATGGCGCCGCGGGTCTCCATCGAGGCGACATGGATGCGCGGGTTGGAGGTATCGAGCCGTGTGACATGCGCCGCCGCGGCGAAGGCCGCGTCGACGGCGGCCTTGTCGCCGGCCGACCAGCGGAAGCACACGTTATCCGCGGCCTCCGCCCACACCGGCGGCGTGCCGGGATCGGCAGCGTGCGCGGTGTTGGTGGCGGAAGGCAGCGTGTCGTACTCGATCTCTACCAGCTCGGCGGCATCGCGCGCCGCATCCAGGCTGTCGGCCACCACGATCGCCACGCTGTCGCCGACGAAGCGCACCACGTCACGCGCAAGCGCCGGATGCTCCGGGCGGAAGCGGAACCCGGCACTGTCGGGCGTACCGGGGAATTTCACCAGGTCGCTGCCGGAGGGGATGCCGCCCAGCCCGTCCGCCGCGTAGTCGGCCCCCGTCAGCACCGCCAACACGCCCGGCAGCGCCATGGCGGCTGATGTGTCGATGGCGACGATGCGGGCATGGGCGTGGGGGCTGCGGATCACCACCGCGCGGGCCATGTCCCGCGTGATCATGTCCTCGGTGAACCGCCCCCGCCCGGTGAGGAGGCTGACATCCTCCTTGCGGCGCAGCGGCTGGCCAAATGCGTTGCTTCCCATGCGAACTCCCAAGATGACTTCAAGTCGACTCTGGGCCTGACGCTGGCATGGCTTGCCGATACGGCCTAGATCAAATTTCGCGCGGCCGGTGATCCGCCCCGGCGCATCGCGAGGAGGGGCCATGTCGGCAACCAGCCTGTTGATCGAGCTCGTCGGCCACGTCGTGCTGCTCCTGTGGGGCGCCCGCATGGTGCAGACCGGCATCGTACGGGCATTCGGCTCGGACCTGCGGCGCCTGCTCGGCAAGGGGCTGCGCAACCCTTTCCTGGCGCTGGCCGCCGGCATCGGGGTGACGGCGCTGCTGCAAAGCTCGACCGCCACCGCCCTGATGGTCACCTCCTTCGCCGCCGGCGGGCTGGTCTCGCTGGTGCCGGCGCTCGCCGTCATGCTCGGCGCCAACATCGGCACCGCTTTGGTGGTGAAGGCGTTGACCTTCGACCTCGCCTGGCTGTCTCCGGTCGTGCTGACCGCCGGCTATGTCGCCTTCAAGCGCGGCGGCCGCGAGGCGGCGAAAAACGCCCGCTTGCAGAATCTCGGACGCGTCGGCATGGGCCTGGGGCTGATGCTGCTCGCCTTGCACATGCTGGTCGACGCCATGCTCCCCGCCGAGGCGGCGCCGCTGTTGCGCGAGCTGCTGCATTCCCTCACTGCCGAGCCGCTGTTCGACATCGTGCTGGCCGCGATGTTGACCTTCGCCGCGCATTCATCGGTGGCGGTGATGCTGATGATCGTCCCGCTCGCGACCTCGGGCGTGGTGAGCCCCGCGGCGGCCTTCGCCCTGGTCCTCGGTGCCAATCTCGGCTCGACCATCCCGCCGCTGATCGCCGCTGGCAGCGACCCGGTGGCACGGCGACTGCCGATCGGCAATCTGCTGTTCCGCGCCGCCGGCTGCCTTGCCGTGCTGCCCTTCCTGCCCGCGCTGGCCGAACAGTTCGCGCGCATCACCCCCTGGCCCGGCGCGCAGGCGGTGAATTTCCACATAGCCTTCAACGTCGCCGTCGCGCTGCCCTTGATCTTCCTCCTCAAGCCCGCCGCCGCCTTGCTCACCCGCATGCTACCCGAAGTGGTGGCCGCTGATGACCCCGGCCGGCCGCTCTATCTCCAGGAAGCCGCCTTCGAGACCCCCTATCTCGCGCTGTCCAATGCCGCGCGCGAGGCGTTGCGGATGGGCGATCTGGTCGACACCATGATGCGCCGCTACCTCGACGTGATCACGTCAGGCGATCGCGCCGCCGCCGAGGAGGCGATGCGCCTCGGTAAGCCGCTCGACCGGTTGCAGGACGCGATCAAGACCTACCTCACCCGCATTCCCGCCGACGACCTCGCCGAACAGGACCGCAAGCGGATGCGGGTGATCCTGGAATTCGTGGTCAATCTCGGCCATGCCGGGGACATCCTGGAGAGTAGCATCGGTCAGATCGCGCGGCGCAAGGCCAGGCAACCGGCGATCGCCACGGCGGCCGACCAGGCGGATCTCGCGGCGGTGCATGCCATGCTGCTGGAGGATCTCGGCCTCGCTCTGTCCACCTTCATCGGCGAGGACCCGCGCGGCGCGCGCACCCTGGTCGCCGCCAAGCGCAAACTCTCCGAGCATGAGCGGGTCATCACCCGCGACCACCTCGCGCGGCTCGACTCCGAACGCCCCGGCGCGCTCGAAAGCAGCGCCCTGCACCTCGCCGCCTTGCGCGACCTCAAGCGCATCAACTCTCACCTCGCCGCGGTCGGCTACGCCGTGCTGGAGCAGGCCCCGGGGAGCGGCGAAATGAGTGCCGGCGAAGGCAGCGAGGCGTAACGCGCATCCTTCCAAACCCCGCCCGTTGTTCCTATGTAGAAGCTCGTTCATCCGGAGGCCGCCCTGCATGCAGGCTCGCATTCTCACTTTCGCCGCCTTGCTGTCCTCGCTCGTGGTCGGAGCGGCGACCGCCGAGATCGCGGCGCATCGCGCCCTCTATGAGCTGAGCCTCGCCACCGCCCGTGGCGACATCCAGGCCGCGACCGGCACCATGGCCTATGAGGTGACCGACGCCTGCGACGGCTGGGTGGTGCATCAGCGCCTCGCGATGACACTGACCAACACCGAGGGCCAGGACATCGACATGCTGTCGGACTACACCACCTACGAGAGCAAGGATGGCACCGAGCTGCGCTTCCGCTCCCGCCAGACCACCGACCGCGCAGTGACCAGCGAGGTCGCCGGCGAAGCGCGGATGGCGGCCAATGGCGGCGAGGCGACCTACACCATCCCCGAGGGCGTCACCCGCAAGCTCGCGCCCCGCACCTTGTTCCCCAACGCCCATACCGAGGCGATCCTCGCGGCAGCGATGGCGGGCAAGAAATTCATCGAGATGCCGCTGTTCGACGGCACCGGCGCCGAGGGCGCACAGGACAGCTCGGCGGCCATCGCCAGCTGGAAAGGGCCGCAAACCTCGAAATGGCCGGAATTGTCGGCGCTGTCGAGCGGGCGCGTCCATATCGCCTTCTTCGATCAGGCGGCGGGAACCCAGCAGCCGGAATATGAAGTGACCATGCGCTATTGGGAAAACGGCGTGGCCGACGAATTGGTGATGGATTTCGGCGACTTCTCGATGCGCGGCAAGATGACCAACTTCGTCCTGGCGAAGAAAGGGTGCTGAGCATCGCCGGGCCGCGCCGATGACGCCTGCCCTCGCCGGGCTCGCCATGCCCGCACTTCGCCTGCTCGACCCCGAGCGGGCACACCGCATCGCCATTCGCGCGCTGGCCGCCGGGCTTGGCGGGCAGGATTGCACGGGAGACGACCCACGTCTCGCGGTCAGCGCCATGGGGCTGCGCTTCGCCAACCCGATCGGCCTCGCCGCCGGGTTCGATAAGAACGCCGAGGCGGTGAACGGCATCGCCCGGCTCGGCTTCGGCCTGATCGAGGCCGGCACCGTCACCCCGCGGCCGCAGGTGGGCAACCCCAAGCCGCGCCTGTTCCGCCTCACCGAGGACCAGGCGGTGATCAACCGCATGGGCTTCAACAATGACGGGCTCGCGGTCTACCTCGCCAATCTCCGCCGCTACCGCCGCGGCGCGGTGCCGATCGGCGCCAATGTCGGCATCAACAAGGACAGCACCACTCCCGAGCAGGACTATCCGGCGCTGATTGGTGCCGTTGCTCCGCTCTCCGACTACATCGTGATCAACGTCTCCTCGCCCAATACGCCGGGCCTCAGGGACCTCCAGGGCGAGGCGCGGCTGCGCGCCATCCTTGAGGCGGTGAACGCTTCCGTGCCTTCCCGCCCACCCTTGCTCGTGAAGGTCGCGCCCGACCTCGCGCCCGAGGGGCTCGCAGGCGTCGTCGAGGCCTGCGTGGCCGCCGGGGTGAATGGACTGATCGTCTCCAATACCACCATCTCCCGCCCGCCCAGCCTGCGTTCCCCGTTCGCCACCCAGGCCGGCGGTGCCCTCTCCACCGAGATGCTCCGCCGCGCCGCCCGCCTCGCCAACGGCCGCCTCACCCTGATCGGTGCCGGCGGTGTCGCCAGCGGGGCAGATGTGCTGGCCAAGCTCCGCGCCGGGGCCTCGCTGGTGCAGCTCTATTCCGCCATCGCTTATGAGGGGCCGGGCATCATCCCCCGCCTCAAGCGCGAACTCCTCGCCGCCCTCGCCAAAGAGGGCTTCGCCACCGTCTCCGACGCGATCGGGGCCGATATCCGTTGAGCACCATGCAGCACCTGACCCATTTCGCCGGCCTCGCAGCCGAGTACGACGGCTTCATCCTCGATCTCTGGGGGGTGATCCATGACGGCGTGACCCCCTATCCAGGCGCGGTGAAATGCCTCGAACACCTCCGCGCCGCCGGCAAACGGGTGGTGCTGCTCTCCAACGCGCCGCGCCGGGCGCATGTCGCCCAGGCCGGCATGCGCGGCATGGGCATCCCGGACGAGCTCTACACCGGCATCCTGACCAGCGGCGAGGCGACCTATCTGGCGCTCCGCGACCGCAGCTCCCCCTTCTTCGCCGGGCTCGGCAAGCGCGTCTTCCATCTCGGCCCGGAGCGCGACCGCAACGTGATCGAGGGGCTCGATCTCCACCGTGTCCAGCCCCCCGCCGAAGCCGATTTCGTGCTGAACACCGGCCCGGATGACCTCGGAAGCGCCACCGACATCGCATCCTGGGAGCCGCTGCTGCGCGATTGCCTCGCGGCCGGGCTGCCGATGATCTGCGCCAACCCCGATCTCGAGGTGATCCGCGGCGGCAACCGGCTGATCTGCGCCGGCGCCCTCACCGAGCGCTACGAGGCGTTCGGCGGCCAGGCCGTGTGGATCGGCAAGCCGGACCTCGCCGTCTACACCCACGTGATGCGCATCCTCGGCATGGACCGCACCCGGGTGCTGGCCGTGGGCGACGCGCTGCGCACCGATATCGCCGGCGCCAAGACGGCGAGGATCGACTCCTGCTGGGTGCTCGGCGGCATCCATGGCGAAGAACTCGGCAACGACCGTGCCCGCATCGAGGCCGCCGCCGCCGCCGCCAATCTCGCACCCGTGGCCTGCTTGCCGGCGTTCGTCTGGTAGACGCCCGCCGCTTCGCGGCGCGGACATGCCTTCCCCCTACCCAACGACGCCCGTCTATACACGGCGTACCGGCCAGCCCGGCGGAAAAGCCACTTGTGTTAAATAGTCGAATTGTGTCACTATAGAAATTGGGGGGAAAGTATACCGATTACAAACCCGCACGGTTTGTGAAGGGAATCACATGGCCGGCACTACCATCAGCACGTACCAGGGCATCGGTCTCGCGCTGGTCAACACGTCCCAATCCCCCGTCGTCGTCACCAGCACAGGCATGCTGGTCGGGGCCACCAGCGGCATCACCGGCGGCGCGGCGCACAACTGGAAAATCCGCAATGACGGTTTCATTGGTGGCAATACTGCCGGCATCTTCCTCTACGGGGCCGGCATCATCCAGAACGGCCTTGGCGGGCAAATCAGCGGCTTCGATTACGGCATCATGGTCGGGGACGGCGCCCGGATCGTCAACAACGGGCTGATCACCGCGCGTGTCAACGGCATCGGCGCCGGCAATGGGCTCACGTTGATCAATAGCGGCAACATCAGCAATGTCCTGGGAACGAACCCTCCCAGCATAGAGGCCGGCGCCGACATCATCGCCATTTCCGGCACCATCACCAATACCGGCATGATCTACGCCTACCGCACCGGCATCAGCCTCTCCGCCGGCGGCACCGTCACCAATAGCGGGCAAATTCTTGCCGACCGCGCCGATTACGCCGGCGCCGGAGTTGCCTCGGGCGGCACCCTCACCCTGAAGAACCTGGCCTCTGGCCTGATCGAGGCCAAGGCGTCCAGCGTCCCGGCGGCCTACGCCGAAAAAGCCTCCGGCGTCTTTGCCACCTACGCCAAAATCGTGAACAGCGGGACCATTCGCGCCGACACCGGCAAGGGAATCGTTGCCACACTCGGCCTCACATTGACCAATTCCGGCACCATCTCCGGCTACTCCAACGCGGTCGACGTCGTATCGGGTAGTGCCACGATCACCAATCTCGCCAACGGCATCATCAGCAGCGGCGCCACCGGTTTCACCGGCTTCAGCGGGCTGAGCAGCGTGCGGATCGCGGGCACCGCCGTGGTCACCAACTTTGGCACGATCAACCAGGCGGATCTTCACACCTCTGGCGTCGTGCTGGCGGGCGGCACAGTGAGCAACCTCGGCACCTCAGCCCTCATCACGGGCTACTTCGGCGTCTATGCGTCCGAGTACGTCACCACCGTGATCAACCAGGGCAGCATCGTCAACGGGGCATTCGGTGTCCGCCTTGGTGCCGGCGGGTCGGTTGCCAACCAGGGCACCTCGGCGGCGATCTCGAGCGGTTCCGTGGGCGTGGAGATCGCCGGCGGAGGAACTATCACCAACGAAGGCATCATTGGGGCCGACGGCAACGCCATTGCCCTCCCGCAAGGCGGCACCGTCATAAATGCCGGCACCATCACGGCCGGACAATATGGCATCTACACCTACTACGGCAACGCCACCACCGTCACCAACTCGGGCCTCATCCGCGGCTCCGCCCGCGCGATCTACCTCGAGGGCAACGGGACGATTACCAATGGAGCTTCCGGAGCGACCCTGGCCACCATTTTGAGCAGTTCCACGGGTGGCGGTACCACCGCCATCGACATCGCCGGCAACGCGGACATCACCAACTGGGGCACCATCGCCGTCAGTACGCCCGACGGTCTGGCCGTGCGTGTGTTCGGCGGCGGCAAGGTGCGCAATCTCGGCACCGCGGCGCAGATTTCAGGGATCGAGGGCGGGGTGGGGGGGGCGCCCTTCACGGTCGTCAACCAGGGCACGGTGAGCGGCCAGATCGCGGTAAGCATCGACAATGGCGGCATGCTCAGCAACCAGGGCGCCCTCTCGCTCCTCACCGGCGCCACCGGCGCCGAGCTCTTCGGCAGCCCGACCGTTTTCAACGCGGGAACGATCGAGGGCACCGCCGGCCCCGCGCTCGCCTTACCCAACGGCGGACAAGTCGCCAATTCCGGTACCATCATGTCCAGCCGCTTCGGCATCCTCACCGTTGACGACGCCGATGTGACCCTCAACAACGCCGGGCTCATCACCGCCGCAGATGACGGCGTCTCACTCGCCGGTGCCGGCGAGATCTTCAACACCGGCGTGGTGCGGGGCACCAGCGGTAGCGGCATCACGCTCGTCCGCGGCTTCGTCTCCAACACCGGCGTCGTGCAGGGCGCCTATGCCGGCATCGGCTTCTGGGCCGGCGGCGCCACCGTGTTCAACAACGGGGCTATCACTGCCACCGACTCCAGCGCACATGGGCGATCCGGCTATGGCATTTTTGGCCTCGGCGATCTCAACGTCAACAACGGCCTCGCCAACCCAATCGCCAACCCCGCCGCCACCGTCACCGGAGGCACCAGCAACTACGCCTATGCCGTCGGCGCCCTGGGCGTGCTCAACCTCAGCAACGCCGGCACCATAAATGGCGGCATCTCCATCAACGCCGGCATCATCACCAATTTCGCCGGCGGCGTGATCGAGAATACGCTGGCGGCGCTTTACGACGGGTATGACGCGGTGTTCACCGGCACTGCCCTCAACACCCTCATCGAGGATCCAGGGGCCAGCCTCGGCAACGGCAATCTCTCCGGCCAGGGCACCGGCGGAACCAACCTCATCCTCGCTGCCGGCGCTCCGGGGAGCCTCGATCTTGCAATCCTGCAAGGCTTCAACCTCCTCAGTGTCGAACCCGGTGCCAATTGGAGTGTTGCCAATCCGCTCTTGGTGCAACCCACCTCTGGCCCCACCAATATCGTCATCACCGCTGGCGCCAGTCTCGATGTCACCTCTATCCTCACCACGTCAGGCGGCGTCGTGAACGTGACCGGTCCCGGCAGCTTCGCGGTCGATGGCAGCGTCATCATCGGCTCCGGCGGCACCCTCACCGCCGGCAATATCGGCGGCGCCGGCACTATCTCCCTCGGCAGCTTCTCGCTGTTCACCGTCACCGGGTCGGTGGCGCCGGCCGTCGCCTTCACCGGCGGTGACGGCACCGTCGAGCTCACCGTCCCAGGCCACGACGCGCTCGGCACCATCGCCGGCTTCAGCACCGGAGATTTCTTCGATCTCGACAACTATGCCATCGCCACGTGGGACATCGCCGGCCAGACGCTGTCACTGACTGGCACCAGTGGCGCCGGCGCCCTCAGCCTCACCTTCGACTCCGGCACCGACCTCACCCACCTCTTCTACACCACCAACCCCTCCGGCACGCAGCTCGGCATCACCTGAGAGCACGCCACAGAAAAACGGCATCGATCGCCGCTGCATGGGCGGCGATCGGGCCACCGGACACATCCAGCGTGGTGCCCCCGTAGCCGTTGAGCGCGGCGGCGACGATGCGACGTCCCGGCGAGGCGAGGCCTGACAGCGTGTTCGGCCCCGCCGCGGCGGCCTGGGCGTGGACCCAGAGGTCCTCCCGGTAATCCCCCCGGTAATCCCCCCTGAATCTAAGGGGCTTGGTGAGTAGCATTTTCTCGGCGGTATGCATGAGGAGATTTTGGATGAAGACGAGCCGATACAGCGACGCGCAGATCCTCTCGATCCTGCGTCAGGCCGACGGGGGCGTCCCCGTGGCGGAACTGTGCCGCGAGCACGGCATGAGCAGCGCGTCGTTCTACAAATGGCGGGCGAAGTTTGGTGGAATGGACGCGTCGATGATCAGCCAGATGAAGTCCATCGAGGAGGAGAACCGCCGCCTCAAGAAGATGTTCGCCGAGCTGAGCATGCAGAACGAGTTGCTGAAGGAGGCTCTTGGAAAAAAATAGACCGGCCATCTCAGCGCCGCGAGATGGCCGGGACTGCTGTGGCGCGACGCGGGGTCAGCATTGCGCTGGCCTGTCGGACCTTTGGGGTGAGCGAGACCTGTTATCGCACCAGCCCGAAGCTGAGCGATGAGAACGCGCGGATCGCCGATCTGCTGGTCGGGCTGACCAATGCGAAGAAGACGTGGGGATTTGGTCTGTGCTTCCTGTATCTGCGCAACGTGCAGGGTCATGGCTGGAACCACAAACGGGTCTACCGCATCTACCGGGAACTGGAACTGAACCTGCGGATCAAGCCGAGAAAGCGACTGAAGCGGGACAAGCCGGACGTGCTGGCGGTGCCAGCGAGCCCGAACCTGGTGTGGTCGATGGACTTCATGGCCGACCGGTTGGAGGACGGCAGAGCGTTCCGGCTGTTGAACGTACTGGACGACTTCAACCGCGAGGGACTGGGCATCGAGGTGGACTTCTCGCTGCCCGCCGAGCGGGTGATCCGCAGCCTCGACCGGATCATCGAGTGGCGAGGTGCGCCGGGTGCCATCAGGGTTGATAACGGGCCGGAATACGTCAGCGAGAAGCTGAAGGAATGGGCCGGCAAACGGAACATCCTCCTGCAGCATATCCAGCCCGGCCAGCCGCAACAGAACGCCTACATCGAACGCTACAACCGCACGGTCAGGCACGAGTGGCTCGACCAGCACATCATTGAAACTATCGAGGAGGCACAGGACTTCGCCACACAATGGCTCTGGACATACAACAATGATCGCCCGAACATGGGCATCGGCGGCATCACACCCGCACAGAAACTGAACATGGCCGCGTGAATTCTACGAGCGCACCCAGTTAGAAATGGGGGGATTACC
>JAPLOH010000176.1:9558-15741 GCA_026400845.1 Alphaproteobacteria bacterium | reverse complement strand
CACCCAGGCGCTCGCCGACGCGGCGGCCGATGACATGCTGGCGTATATCAACCGCAATGAGGCGACCTTCCGCATCGAGGCGACCCCGGCGGCCGAGGCGGTGGCCCAGGCGATCGTCATCGCCCGCACCGCAACCAAGCCGGTGATGATCGCCGACGGGCAGGACAACCCTGGCGGCGGCGGCCATGGCGACACCACCGGCGTGCTGGCCGAGCTGATACGCCAGGGTGCCGCCGGCTCGGTGCTCGGCATGATCAACGACGCCGAAAGCGCCGCCGCCTGCCATGCTGCCGGCGTCGGCGCGAGCATCAAGCTCAGCCTCGGCGGCAAGTCGGACGGGGTGCCGCTTCCCGTCACCGCTGTCATCGAGCGGCTGTCGGACGGCAATTTCGTCGGCACCGGGCCGATGGCGCTCGGCAACCCCATCGCGCTTGGCCCTTCCGCGCTGATCGAGGTGGCGCCCGGCGTGCGGGTGATCGTGGTGAGCTCGAAAATGCAGGCGCTCGACCAGTCGCTGTTCACCCATATCGGCGTGGAGCCGACGGCGTGCAAAATCCTGGTGCTGAAAAGCGTGGTGCATTTCCGCGCCGATTTCCAGCCGATCGCCGCGGCGGTGATCCTCGCCACCGCCCCCGGCCCGGTGCCGGTGGACCCCGCCACTTTGCCCTTCAAGCACCTGCGCCCGTCCCTTCGCCTGCGGCCGATGGCCAATGCGTGAGACACCGGACCAGCGCGCCGCCCGCCTCGTCACCCCCGAGCTGATCGCGGCCTATCAGCGCGACGGCGCGGTGTGCCTCCGCGGCCTGTTCAGTCCGGAGGAGATCGGCTGGGCGCGGGATGGCATCGAGGCCAATCTGCGTGACCCGAGTCCGCGCGCCATCGTCGCCAGCCCCAAGGGCGATCCCGGCTTCTTCATCGAGGATTTCTGCTGCTGGCAGCGCATCCCCGAATATCGCCGACTGATCGAGGACAGCCCGGCCGCAGCGGCCGCCGGGCGGCTGATGCAATCCGCCAGCGCCCGGCTCTACCACGACCATATGCTGACCAAGGAGCCCAATACGGCGCAGAAAACGCCGTGGCACCAGGACCAGCCCTACTACAACGTCGAGGGCATGCAGAATGCCAGCATGTGGCTGCCGGTCGATCCGGTGCCGCGGGAATCGACGCTGGAATTCCTCGCCGGCTCCCATCGCGGCCCCTGGCTGATGCCGCGCACCTTCATGACCAACGAGGCAAGCTGGTTCCCCGAAGGCAGCCTCGCCGATCTGCCGGACATCGATGCGAACCGGAGCGCCTTCAACATCATCGGCTGGGCGCTGGAACCGGGGGACGTGGTGTTTTTCCATATGCTCGCCTTGCACGCCGCGGGCGGCATGAAGGTGGGGCGGCGGCGGGTGCTCTCGGTGCGCTTCCTTGGCGAGGACATGCGCCATGCCCCGCGCGCGTGGAAAACCTCGCCGGAGTTTCCGGGGTTGGTGGACGAACTGCCGGCCGGCGCCCCGATGGAGCATCCGTTGTTTCCGGTGGTGTGGAACCCAGCGCTTCTCTAAGAAGTTTCCGCTCACGCATTTCTGTGTAGGCTCAGACTGTTGCGCTCATCTTGGCTGTTGCTGGGCGGGTATCCGGATCGGCCTGGCAGCACAGCACATCGTGGCTGCCGGCGCTGTGGCGGCGGGTGGTTGATGCGGTGCGGATGGCGGTCGCGGTGATGCAAAGCGGGTAGGGCGGCGTGCCAAGTCAGTCCGGGCACGTCGATCCGACCATAGGCGCGTTCCTCTTGATTTGACACGTTCTGATCACACCGCTACCCCGCGAGTATGTGGTTGGGAGACCTGTTATGCCGGTTCATGCGTTCATCTTCCCGGGTCAGGGCAGTCAGGCCCCTGGCATGGGCCGCGACCTGGCGGAGGCTTTTGCCGCGGCGCGTGAGGTGTTCCAGGAGGTGGATGACACCCTCGGGCAGAAATTGTCGCGGCTCATGTTTGAAGGCCCGCCTGAGGAACTGACCCTCACCGAAAACGCCCAGCCGGCGTTGATGGCGCATTCGATCGCGGTACTTCGGGTTCTGGAGGCTGAGGGGCGCTTCAAGCTTGCCGATCGTGCGGTGGTGGTCGCCGGTCATTCGCTGGGTGAATATTCGGCTCTTGCCGCCTCGGGCAGTTTCTCCCTGGCGGATGCCGCGCGGCTCCTCAAGTTGCGCGGGCAATCGATGCAGAAGGCTGTTCCGGCCGGCGAGGGGGCGATGGCTGCCCTCCTGGGCTGCGAATTGCCACTGGCGATCGAAATCTGCGCCGCCGCGGCGGAAGCGCCGGATGGACAGCAGGAAGTGATCGACCCGGCGAACGACAACGGCGGTGGCCAGGTGGTCGTGTCCGGCGCCAAGGCCGCAGTTTTGCGCGCGTGCGAGATTGCCAAGTCGCGCGGCGTGAAGCGCGCGATGATGCTGCCAGTATCGGCCCCGTTTCACTGCCGGTTGATGGCTCCGGCCGCCGAGGCGATGGCGAGCGCGCTGGAACAAACGCCTCCCAAGATGCCTGCCGTGCCATTGATCGCCAATGTCGCGGCCGCCAAAGTGACGGATCCGGCGGAAATCGCCCGTCTGCTCATCGAGCAGGTGACTGGAACCGTCAGGTGGCGCGAGTGTGTGATGGCAATGACCGCGCTGGGCGTTGACAGCTTTCTGGAGCTTGGGTCCGGCAAAGTGCTGACCGGCATCGCGAAGCGGCTGTCCCCCGATGCATCGGCGCTGTCGGTTGCCACGCCGGGCGACATTGAGGCTGTTCTCAAGACGCTTTAGACGCGTGTGATCGGCGATATCCTGGAAAGGTAGCGACTATGTTCCGTCTGGACGGCAAGACAGCTCTTGTGACGGGCGCATCGGGTGGGATCGGCGCTGCCATAGCAGCCGCGCTCCATAGCCGGGGTGCTGTGGTTGTGCTCTCGGGGACGCGCCGGGATGCGCTCGACAACCTGGCCGGGTCACTGGGCGAACGCGTCCATGTCTGCCCCGCGAACCTCGCCGATCCGGCCGCGCCCGACGCACTCCTGGCCGCCGCCGAGGCAGCGGCCGGGCCGGTGTCGATCCTGGTCAATAATGCCGGCCTGACCCGCGACATGCTGGCGTTGCGGATGAAGGATGCGGACTGGCAAACTGTCCTCGATGTCGATCTGACCGCTCCCTTTCGGCTCGCCCGCGCCGCACTCAAGGGGATGCTCCGCCGCCGCGAGGGGCGCATCATCAACATCGGATCGATCGTCGGCTCCACCGGCAATCCCGGGCAGGCGAACTACGCGGCTGCCAAGGCCGGGCTCGTCGGAATGACAAAGGCACTGGCCTTGGAAGTCGCCAGCCGCAACGTGACGGTCAATATGGTATCGCCGGGCTTCATCGAGACACCGATGACTGACGCGCTGACTGACGTGCAGAAGGCCAAGTTGAACGAGCAGATACCGCTGGGTCGAATGGGCTCGACACGGGACATTGCGGCCGCTGTCGTTTATCTCGCGTCCGAGGAGGCGTCCTGGGTTACTGGGTCGACGCTACATGTAAATGGCGGCATGGCGATGATTTGACGGCCAGTCGAATGACCATAGGATGAGATTGGTGAAGATGCCTGCGCAGAGGTCTGGGGTGGCATTCCCATGGCCGAACAAGGTATCTGGCGCCAAGACATGGATCGGGAGATTTTAAATGCGTGCTATTTTCGTGATGATAAAATGCGAAATGGGTCAAGTCTACACTGTCGCCAAGTTGGCGGTGGATTCCATACCTGAACTGTCGGAACTTCACTCTACGTCAGGACAATACGATTTGTTGGGAAAATTCTATCTTGAACCGGACCAGGACACCGGTTTGTTTGTCACCGAGCGGCTGCAAGTCCTCCCTGGCGTGAAGGATACCTATACGCTGGTCACATTCAATGCTTTTGCCGGTCGATAGACGTCTGCCGGATGCGAGCCGTCAGCCAGTCTAGGCGGCATTGACGAGTGAAATGATCGCTGCCCCGTAGCGCTGCAGTTTGGAGGCGCCGACACCTTTGATCTCGCCCAGGGCATCGCGGTCGCGTGGGCGAATGGCTGATATTTCCTGCAATGTCGCGTCGTGGAAAATCACATACGGCGGCACGCCCTGAGACTTTGCCTCCATCGATCGCCATTGCCGCAGTGCCTCGAACAAAGCGCCGCCGCTGGGCTGGGAGCCACCAGACCCGCTTTGCCGCGCCTCGCCGCGCTTGCGACCGCCTGGTTTCAGGCTCCCCTCGCTGACTTTGTCCGCGCGGAGCATCACCCGCTCTTCGCCACGCAGGAGCGGACGTGCGCGGTCGGCAACCAGCCGCAGAGTGGCGAATTCTCCTGTGTCGACATCGAGGACGCCGAGGGCAATGAGCTGGCGGATGATCCCCCGCCAGAAGTCCTTGCTCCGGTCAGCGCCAATGCCCCATGTCGGGAGCTGGTCATGGCCCCATTTGGTCGCGGCGTCGGACGCCTTCCCAAGTAGAACCGAGACGATATGAGTGGCGCCAAACCGCTGCCCGGTGCGGTAGACGGCCGAGAGCACTTTCTGCGCCTCGACCGAGCCGTCGAATTGCTGGGCCGGGCTATCGCAATTGTCGCAATGGCCGCAGGGCCCCCCGAGGTCCTCACCAAAGCACCGAAGCAAGGCGCGGGTGCGGCATTCCACCGTCTCGGTCAAGCCGATCATCGATTCAANNNCCGATCATCGATTCAAGGCGCGCCCGCATATCGTGCTTCTGCTCGTCTGAAGCCGCGGAGGTCTGAAGGAAATATCGGGCGCGGGCGATGTCCTCGCCGCCGTACAGCAGCAGCGTCTCCGATACCGCGCCATCGCGACCCGCACGGCCGATCTGCTGGTAATACGCCTCCGGGCTGTCCGGCATGTCGAGGTGCACGACGAAGCGAACGTCAGGCCGGTCTATGCCCATGCCGAACGCGATCGTGGCCACCACCGTCAACGCTTCACCCGATCGGAAGCGGCTGGCGGCCAAGCGCTTTTCTGTGGCCGGCAACCCGGCATGGAATGCCACTGCCGCATGGCCCCGCGCGTTCAACCAGGCGGCGATACGCTCGGTCTTGGCGCGGCTGCCGCAATAGACGATGCCGGCGGCGTCGGGATGCCGCTGCAACAGGGCCAGCAATTGCGCGGTTTCGCTGAGTTTCGGCTCCGTCTCGATGTGCAGGTTGGGCCGGTGAAAAGATGCCGCGAATACGGCGGCATCCTCCATCGCGAGGGATTGCAGAATATCCGTCCGGGTTCGCACATCCGCCGTTGCGGTCAATGCGATGCGGGGTACGCCTGGGAAGAAATCCGGCAGCCGCGCGAGCTGGCGATATTCGGGCCGGAATTCATGCCCCCACTGGCTCACGCAATGGGCCTCGTCGATCGCGATCAAGGAGATCCGGCGCCGCTGCAGGCGGTTGATTGTGCCTTGCAGCAATAGGCGCTCGGGAGAGACATAGAGAAGATCGAGCTCTCCATCGTCCAGCATCATCCCGGTGGCACGCGCCTCTTCGGCCGCGAGATCGGAATGCAGCGCCCCGGCGCGCACGCCGAGTTGCCGCATTGCCGCAACCTGGTCGTCCATCAAGGCGATGAGGGGCGAAACGATGACGGCGGTGCCGGGCAGCACGAGCGCCGGAACCTGGTAGCAAACCGATTTGCCGCCACCAGTCGGCATCAGCACGAGCGCGTCCCCGCCGGCGAGGACCTGAGAGATCGCGGGTTCCTGCAACCCGCGGAACGTCGTGTAGCCAAACACCTCCCGCAGGATGCCCTGTGGGGTTCGGTCCAATGTGTCGGTTGTTTCAAATCTCTCGGTCACGCCTTGCCTATAGCGGCTTTCGCGATTCGCTTCCGCGGCCCTGGAGGGAAAGAAGGAAGCGGTTCTTTTTTGAAAAAAAGAACCAAAAAACTTTTACAACTGGCTTCGCACTCTTCGCCGTCCGATCCCTCTACCAGTTGGCGCCGTTGATCGCCTGTATCACCGCCTCGGTGACCTCAACGGTCCGGCATTTGCCGCCGACATCGGGCGTGAGGATGCCGGCCGCACATACCTGCTCCACGGCGGTCATCAGGGCCGCCGCCGCGCGCGGCTCGCCGAGATGGTCGAGCATCAGGGCGGCGGTCCAGAAACTGGCGACCGGGTTGGCGATGCCCTTGCCCGT
>JAPLOH010000176.1:0-9468 GCA_026400845.1 Alphaproteobacteria bacterium | reverse complement strand
ATCGAGGGGTACCGGCGCTGCGGATCGACGTTCCCGGTCGGCGCGACGCCGAGGCTGCCCGCCAGCGCGGCCGCGAGGTCCGAGAGGATGTCGGCATGGAGGTTGGTGGCGACGACGGTGTCGATGGATCGCGGCTTGATCACCATGCGCATGGTCATCGCGTCCACGAGTTCCTTGTCCCAGGTGACGTCGGGATAATCACCGGCGACTTCGGCGGCGATCTCATCCCACATCACCAGGCCGAACTTCTGCGCGTTGGATTTGGTGACGACGGTCAAATGCTTGCGCTTGCGCTTGCGCGCGCAATCGAAGGCGAACCGCATGATGCGCTCCACGCCGACGCGGGTGAAAATCGCGACCTCGGTGGCGACCTCCTCGGGAAGTCCGCGATGGGCGCGCCCGCCATGCCCGGCGTATTCGCCTTCGGAGTTCTCACGCACGATCAGCCAGTCGAGGTCCCCCGGGCCGACGTTGCGCAGGGGGGATGTGATGCCCGGCAGGATACGGGTCGGGCGGATATTGGCGTACTGGTCGAAGCCCTGGCAGATCGGCAACCGCAGGCCCCACAGGCTGATATGGTCGGGGATGTCCGGCGCGCCGACGGCTCCGAAATAGATCGCGTCCGCGCCGCGCAGCTGGTCCAAGGCGCCCTCGGGCATGAATACACCGTGCTGGCGATAATAAGCCGACCCCCAGTCGTAGTGATCGACATCAAGCGCGAAACCGCCGTCACGTGTTGCCAGGGCATCGAGCGCGGCGAGGCCGGCAGAAATGACCTCGGGGCCGATCCCATCGGCGGGGATAGATGCGATCCGATAGCGCCGCATTGCGGAAGCTCCTGTGACTACTCGGGGGTGATTGAAGGGTGGTTTGCCTGCCGGGCGGATTGCCAGTCCCGGCCAGGCGCCGCGGCGACGAGTTCGGCGGTGTAGCTGTGCCGCGGGTGCAGCAGCACCTGAACCGCGGTGCCGAATTCCACCACCCGGCCGCGCTGCATCACCGCGATGCGATCGGCGATGCCGGCGGCGACCCGCAGGTCATGGGTGATGAACAGCATGGTCAGGCCCCGCTCGCGCTGCAGTCGTTCCAGCAGCTCGAGGACTTGTTTTTGGACCGAGACATCGAGCGCCGAGACCGCCTCGTCGGCAATGATGATCGAGGGCCGCATCGCCAATGCGCGGGCGATGCCGATGCGCTGCCGCTGGCCGCCGGAAAATGCTTCGGGCTTGCGATCGAGGGCTTCGCGCTGGAGGCCGACGAGGTCCAGCAGGTCCGCGGCCTGGGCGCTGGCCTCGCGCGGGGTGAGGCCGCCGAGCACGCCGGCGCGCTCCAGCATCGCGCCGACGGTGCGGTTGGGATTGAGCGAGCCGAACGGGTCCTGGAAGACCATTTGCACGAGGCGGCGGCGGCGCATGAGGTCGCGGCCCGAGAGGCGCGCGAAATCGACGTCCTCAATCAGCGTACGTCCGGAATCGGGGGCAAGCAGGCGGATCACGGCCTTGGCGAGCGTGCTCTTGCCCGATCCGGACTCGCCGACGATGGCGACCGTGCCGCCCGATGGGACGTCGAATGTAACGTCATCAACAGCCTTGAGGGGGCCGAAGAACCGGCTGACGCCTTCGAGGCGCAGCGCCGGGGTGTCGGCCGGCGCCGGACGTGGGCGAGGGACCAGGGACGGCACGGCTGCGATCAACTGCCGTGTGTAGGGGTGCTGCGGATCGTTGAGCACCTGCGACGTCGCGCCGATTTCGACGAGGCGGCCGCGCTGCATGACGGCGACACGGTCGGCGATATCGGCGACGACGCCAAAATCATGCGTCACGAAAAGCACGCCGTGGCCATGCTCGTCGCGCAATGCCTTGATGAGCTTGAGGATCTGCGCCTGGGTGGTGACGTCAAGCGCGGTGGTCGGCTCGTCGGCGATCAGCAGCGCGGGGTTCCAGGCCAGCGCCATGGCGATCACCACGCGCTGGCACTGCCCGCCGGATATTTCGTGCGGGTAGCGGCGGGCGATCGCTTCGGGGTCGGGCAGCTGCATTTTACGCATGAGTGCGAGGGTGCGGCTGCTGCGCTCCGCCTTCGGCATGGCGGGTGCGTGGATTTCGAGGATTTCCTCGATCTGGGCGCCGACGCGGATGGCCGGGTTCAATGCCGCCATGGGCTCCTGGAAAATCATGGCGATCTGGCGGCCGCGAATGCCCCGCAAGCTGCTCTCCGGCAGGCGCGCAAGGTCCTGTCCGGCGAACACGATGCGGCCGGCGGCATGGCGCAGGCCACGCGGAAGGGCGCCCATGATGGCGCTGGCGAGGACGGATTTTCCCGACCCCGATTCGCCGACGATGCACAGGATCTCCCCCGGCGCGACCGCGAGGCTGATATCCTCGACGGCGAAGGGGCGATCACCGTCCGGCGGCAATGCGACGGAGAGGTTCTCGATGGCGACAACCGGGGCGCTCATGCCCGCGACCCCGATCGCGAGGCCTCGCGCAATCCGTCGGCGAGCAGCGAAAGACCAAGCATCAACGAGGAGATGGCAATGCAGGGGAAAACCACGAGATGCGGAAACACCATCGCCATCCCACGGCCTTCGTTGACCATGCCGCCCCAGTCCGGCGTCGGCGGCGGCAAGCCGAGGCCGAGGAAGCCGAGGGTGCCGATGGTGATGGCGATATAGCCGAGGCGGAGGCAGGCATCGACCACCAGCGGGCCGGTGGCGTTGGGTAGAATGTCGACCAGCATGATCCGCACGGCATTCTCGCCCTGGGTAATCGCGGCGGACACGAAATCGCGGCTGGCGATGTCGATCGACAAGGCGCGCACGATGCGAAATATCGCCGGGGCCGAGGCGAAGGTGACGGCGAGTACGATGTTGAGTCCGGAGGCGCCGAGGGTCACGATGATGAGAATGTAGAGCACCAGCACGGGGAAGGAGAGCACCACATTGGCGAGGAAACTCAGCACCCGGTCGGTGATACCCCGATAAAAGCCGGCACACAGCCCGCCGGTGATACCGACGATATAGGCCGACGATGCGGCGAGCCCGGCCCAGAAGACGACAGTACGGGCGCCATGGATCAGCCGCGACAGGATATCGCGGCCCAACAGATCGGTCCCCAGCCAGAAATGCCCCCCATCGGGGGCGCGGTCGAACGGGAATTGCAGGGGCACCTGCGATTTGAGCGGATCATAGGGCGCCAACCAGGGGGCAAACAGCGCGCAGGCGACCCAGACGGACACCATCGCAAAGCCGATTGCCGCCGCCGGACGGCGCAACGCGCGGCCGAGATTGCGCATCAGGCCTCGCCCTTGCGGATGCCGAAGCGGATGCGCGGGTTCAGCGTGGTGTAGAGCAGGTCGGAGATGAGCTGGGTGGTGACGATGACGAACACGCTGGTCATCGCGCAGGCCTCGATGAGCGCCACGTCGCTGTTGAGGCAGGCCTGGTAAAGCAGGGTGCCGAAGCCCTTGTAGGCAAAGAAAACCTCGGTCACCAGGACGCCCGAAATCAGCCAGGGGATCTGCAGCATGATCACCGTGATCGGCGCCACCAGGGCATTGCGCAGGGCATGGCGGAAGACGATGCGGGCCGGCGAGGCCCCCTTCATTAGGGCCGTGCGGATGTAGGGCTGCGCCATCACCTCCGCCATCGCCGCACGCACCATGCGGGCGACATAGCCGAAATCGTACAGCACGATCACCATCACCGGCAGAACCAGCTGCGGCCACTCGAAGCCGCTGGTCATCATGCTCGCCCCCGGCAGGATGCCGAGCCAGAAAACGAAGATCGCCGACAGGAACACGGCGGAGGCGAATTCGGGGATCGAGGTGGTGCCGACGGCGATGAAGGAAATCACCCGATCCGCGATCGATCCCTCGCGCACGCCGGCGGCGATGCCGAAGGTGAAGGCCAAAGGCACGATGATGCCGAACGCCGTCCCCGCGAGTATGGCGGTGCGCGAGAGGTACTGCGGCAGCAGCACGGCGACGAACTCGCGGTAATGCGTCGAGCTGCCCCACTCGCCGCGCACGAAGCGCCAGAGCCAGGCGAAATAGCGTTGCACGAACGGCGCATCATAGCCGTTCTCGCTCAGCCACAGCGCCCGCTGCGCCTCGGTCGAATACTGCCCGATCACCTTCACCGCGACGTCGGCGGCGTTGTGTTCGAGCACGAGGTAGATCAGGAACGAGACGGACAGCATGACGCCGAATACCTCGCCCAGCCGGGCCAGGAGAAACCGCGCCATGCCCCGATCCCCTCCGGCGTTCTTCAGGCCAGCCAAGCCCCGGTGAGGTTGTTGTAGGTGGCCGGATGTAGCCGGAACCCGCGCACCTTGTTGGACATCGCGCCGAACCGGTCCGCCCAATAGGGCTGCACCATCACCGCGGCGTCCTGCAGGATGCGCTCGACTGATTCCATCGCCTGGCTACGCGCCTTGGGATCAACGATGCCGGTGGCCTTGTTGAGGGCGGCATCGAACTCGGCCGAAGCATAGCGGCTCTCATTCCAGGAGCCGCCCGCGCGGTAGGCGAGATCGAGTGTCATCACCGCGAGCGGGCGATGCGCCCAGAATGTCAGGCCGAAGGGAACCTTGTCCCAGATCGGCCAGAATTCGGACGCCGGCTTCACGTCAAGGCGCATGCGGATGCCGGCCTCGGCGACCTGCTGCTGCATGATTTGCGCAGTATCCTGCTCCCAGCGCCCCTGGGTGTTGCCGAGCGTCAGTGCCACATCGAGTCCGTCCTTGTAGCCGGCCTCGGCGAGCAGCGCCTTGGCCTGCGCCACGTCGCGCTTGAGTGGCGGCAGCTTGAAGTATTCAGGATGGAACGGGGCGACATGGTGGTTTTCAGCGACGACGCCGAGGCCACGATAGCCGAGTTCCAGCATCTTCTGGTTGTCCGACGCCAGCACCATCGCCTTGCGAACCCGGATGTCGTCGAACGGCTTTTGCGTACCCTGCATGCGAATGCAGATCGTCTGCGCCGCCCGCCCGCTCAGCAGCGTCACATTGGGCAGGCGCTTCACGACATCGATGTCCGTCGTGTTGATCGCCGGCACGAGGTCGACCTGGTTGGAGGCGAGGGCCTGGATCGAGGCGGAAACGTCGGTGCCGAGGTCGATGAAGCGGATTTCGTCGAGATGGGGTGCCTTGCCCCAATAGCCGTCGCGGCGGCGCAGCGTCGCCTTCTGGCCGACGGCGAATTCGACCAGCGAATAGGGGCCGGTGCCGATCGGGTTCTTGGTCCAGACGCCGCCCTGCTCGACGAATTTGCGGTGGAGGATCGGGCAGGTATAGGCGAACAGCATCTCCGGGATTGCCAATGTCGGCCGGCTGAGATGCAGGGTGAATTCGAGGTCGTTGACGATCTCGACGTCCTTGACCGCCGAAAAGGCGCTCTTGTTGGAGGATTTGCTCTCGGGCGCGATCCAGCGGCGAATGTTGAAAGCGACATCCTCGGTGGTGAACGCGTCGCCATTCGACCACTTCACGTTCGGCTGGAGCTTGAACTTCCAGGTCGTCAGGTCAGCCGAGGGGTCCCAGCTTGCCGCCAGACTGGGCAACGTCATGTTGTCCTCGTCCACCCGGGTGAGATACTCCACCACATTGCGCAGGACGTTGGAGGGCTGGGTCCAGGTGATCATCATCGGGTCGTTGATTTCCATCACCGCCGAACCGTAGCGCAGGGCGCCACCCTTTTTCGGCGTCTCCTGCGCCCCGGCCGGCGTCGCGCCGGTGACCGCGAAGGCGCTGGACGCCGATACACCCAGTAGGGTGACCGTGCGCAGGAAAGCGCGCCGGTCGATCTCGCCCTTGAGGAATAAATCGGTGACCTGCGGCACGTCCGGATGAACCGGCCGGCCGCTGTTGGTGCGCAGCTTGAACATGGTCGGAAGCCTCCTTGTTATTCAGTTCTCGTGTCGGGCAAGCTAGGCGGGAGTGGTGCGGGCTGTCACCTCCCAATCGTGGGTTCGAACTTGGGCGCGGAGCTATACTGGCCGGCTGGAATGCTGACCGCTGCAATCGGGCGTAGTTTATGGGGTGAAGGCAAGGAGGCGGTGCATCGATCCCGTCGGTCGCCCGTTGACGGCGTTGCCGGTGTCGAGCCGCATTGCCGACCGCCAAGGCAAGTCGCGAGGGTCTCGGTACGCGTCGCAATGGGAGCAAACGTTTGTGTTTCTTCTTTTTGAAGGACCGGCTCCCTTCCTTGTCGTGCGAATTCTGGTGATACTCTGACCGAAACCCTATCGGCGGAAACGACCAATGAGCAACCAACCCCAGCAGGACTACATCATCGTCGGCGCCGGTTCAGCCGGCGCGGCACTCGCGGCGCGGCTGACCGAGAATCCCTCGGTCCGCGTGCTGCTGCTGGAGGCGGGGAAGGCCAGCCACCCCTATTCCTGGATGCCGGCCTCCTTCGGCCTGCTGATCGACAACCCCGCCGCCAACTGGTGCTTCCGCTCCGACCCCGAGCCCGGCACCCATAACCGCGAGATCCCGGTGCCGCGCGGAAAATTGCTGGGCGGCTCGTCCTCCATCAACGGGTTGGTCTACGTGCGCGGCCAGGCGCTCGATTTCAACACATGGGCGCAATTCGGCAATCGCGGCTGGTCGTGGGAGGATGTCCGCCCGGTGTTTCAGCGCATGGAGCATTTCGAAGGCGCCCCCGGCCCCACCCGCTCCACCGGCGGGCCGCTGCGCGTCTCGGTGCAGGACGACGAGAACCCGCTGTACGACGCGCTGTTCGCCGCCGGCAAGGCGGCCGGGTTCAAACACAACAAGGACTACAACGGCGAGGATCAGGAGGGCGTCGTCAAGACGCAGGTGACCATCTCGGGCGGGCGGCGCATGAGCACGGCGCATTGCTACCTGCGCCCCGCGATGTCCCGCCCCAATCTGCGCGTGGTCACCGAGGCGATGACGCACAAGGTCATCCTCGAAGGCAAGAAATGCGTCGGCGTGCGCTACGAGGTCGGCGGCCAGATGGTCGAGGCCCGCGCGGGGCGCGAGGTGATCCTGTGCTCCGGCGCCATCGGCTCGCCGCAGATCCTGGAGCTCTCCGGCATCGGCAAGCCCGACGTGCTCGCCGCCCACGGCATCGAGGTGCTGCACGACCTTCCAGCAGTGGGCGAGAATTTCCGCGACCACATGAACTCCTGGATCCAGTGGCGCATCAAGGTGCCCGGGGTCTCCTATAATGAGCGGATGGACGGGCTGCTGAAGCGCGGCTTCCAGTTCATGAAGCTGATCACCCAGAACAAGGGCTTCATGAGCCTGCCCTCGGCGCCGCTGCTGGCCTTCCTGAAAACCCGGCCGGACATGGAAACGCCCGACGTGCAGATGCACATGGTCCCCTATGTGGTGAAGGACCGCAAAACGCGCCGCCTGCAGGATTGGCCGGGCTTCACCATGTCCTGCTACCAGCTCCGGCCGGACAGCCTCGGTTCCATCCACATCCGCTCGTCCAACCCCAAGGACCAGCCGGCCATCCGCTTCAACTTCCTCGGTGAGCTCAACGATCGCGTCACCATGATCGAGGGCTTCAAGATGATGCGCAAAATCGCCGAGGCCGGGCCGATGGACCAGTATCGCGGGCCAGAGTTCCTGCCGGGCAAGGGCATCAACAGCGACGACGAGATCGAGCACTGGATCCGCACCAGGGCCGAAACCGCCTATCACCCGATCGGCACCTGCCGCATGGCGCCGGGCGCGGTGGTGGACGACCGGCTGCGGGTGCACGGCATCGAGGGGCTGCGCATCGCCGACGCCTCGATCTTCCCGACCATGCCGAGCGGCAACACCAACGCGCCGTCGATCATGGTGGGCGAAAAGGCGGCGGATCTGCTGAAGGCGGCCTGAGCGGGCGCCGCGCCTCGGCGCGGCGTTCATCGGCGCTTCATGAATTGATGGTGCGATACGGCTCCCGCCCTGTTGGAGCCGTCCATGTTCGCTGAAATATCCGCCAAAAATCTGCTGAGATCGGTCGTCGCCGCCGTGTCGCTCATCGCCATCGGCCAACTCGGCATCGATGCCTGGAGCGCCGCCGGCGCCTTGTCGCGGGCGGATCGCATCCTGCGCGTGGTCGATGTTTCCGGCCCGGTGGCGGACCTGGAATGCGGCGGACCCGATTTCGCCGGCCAACCGCGCCTACCTCACCAAACTGCGGAGCGGCGAAATGCCGGCCCTGCGCATGACGCTTGAGAAGCTGGAGGGCCTGTCCTTCACCGGGCGCGAGCAGCTGCTCCCCGCGCTGCAACGCCATGAGCAGACGCTGCTGCGCCTGCAGGGCGAATATTGGGATGGCGTCACCAAGCCAAAATCGGCCCGCCGGCCGGCGCTGGGCGACGAGTATGTTGCCGAGGGTCTCGCGATGCAGGCCGCGCTGGAAACCATCGCCGGCAACCTCATCAGCGGCATCAAGCTCGCGGACCCCGCGGTGGATCAGCTCATGCAGATCAAGCAGCTCGCCTGGGCCGTTCGCAACAACGGCGGCGAGGCCTCGCTGCTGATCTCCCAGGGCCTGACCGCCGGCAAGCTGCCGCCCGAGGCGCGCAAGCGCTACTTCAGCTTCAACGGCGGCGCCCTGGCGAGCTGGGAGGCCATCGAGGACCAGTTGCGCGGCATGCCGGTCTCCACCGGATTCCAGGCGGCGCTCGCCGCGGCCCGGAAGGAGTTCTTCGCGGCCGACTACGCCGCCACCCGGGAGCGGCTGCTCGGCGGCCTGATCGACGGCGGCAAGCTGGAGATGTCGACCGACGAATGGTCGCAGTACACCGTGCCGAAACTGGGCGCCATGTTGACGGTTGCCGAGGTCGCCTTGTTGGAAGCGCGGGAGCGGGCCGAGGCAACGCGGGTCTCCGCCTGGTCCGACCTGCTGGTCTCGGTCGGCCTGCTCGCGGGCACCATGGTGATTGCGGCACTCGGCCTGTTCGCCATTGGGCGGCGTGTCATTCGGCCGCTCCAGCAGCTGCGCGACGCGATGACGCGCCTCGCTGCCGGAGACCTT
The DNA here is from genome assembly GCA_026400845.1 of Alphaproteobacteria bacterium. Classification (GTDB taxonomy): domain Bacteria; phylum Pseudomonadota; class Alphaproteobacteria; order Acetobacterales; family Acetobacteraceae; genus CAIYPH01. The sequence continues at coordinate 465 of JAPLOH010000176.1, read as the reverse complement.
GCCGCGACGGTGGATCTCGGCGCGCGACGCGACGAAATCGGCGCCCTCGCGGGCAGCTTCGCCAGCTTCCGTCAGAGTCTTGCCGACAAGGCGGTCGCCGACGCCGCGCAACAGGATGTCCAGGCCCGCAATGCGGCCCGCCAGGAGGCCATCACGCGCCAGATCGCCGGCTTCGAAGGTGAGGTCGGCACCGCGCTCGACGACCTCGGCGGCGCCTCGCGCAGCATGAACCAGGCGTCGCACGAGATGGCCGGCATCGCCGAGCGCGGCAATGAGCAGATCCGCGCCGCCGCCGCCGCCGCCGATGACGCATCGAGCAACGTCTCCGGCATCGCGGCGGCCACCGAGGAGCTCAGCGCCTCGATCGCCGAGATCACCCGCCAGGTCTCCCACGCCGCGCAAATCACCCGCCGCGCGGTGGACGAAACCCGCCAGACCGACGACACCGTGCGCGGCCTCGCCGAA
>JAPLOH010000249.1 GCA_026400845.1 Alphaproteobacteria bacterium | reverse complement strand
GTTGGAGCATGCTGCCGCCATTCTGCACCCCAAGCTCGGCGCGCCGTTTCGCGCGGCGGTGGAGAAGGGGGCGGCGCTGATCCCCAGCGCCAAGAAACGCGGCGGCATGGGGGCAGCGATCGACGTGCCGCTCGGCCATAAGGACGCTGCGTTCGTGCGCTCGCATTTCGACGCCATGGAAATCCGGGCGCCCGATGCGCCCCGCCGCGACGAGATCGTGGTCGCCGTGGTGGTCACCGATTCCGGCCGCCCCTTGCCACGCATCGGCGGCCTCACAACATCCGAAATCGTCGGCAAGGACGGCTTGCGCTGACCGCCACTGGGAGACACACCATGACCCTCACCCGCCGCTCCGCCCTCGCTGCCGCAGGGCTCTTGGCCGCCCCCGCCATCGTGCGCGCCCAGGGCGCCACGCCGATCCGCATCGGCGAGATCAACTCCTACACCGCCGCCCCCGCCTTCACCTTGCCGTATCGCAACGGCTGGCAGCTCGCGGTCGAGCAGGTGAACGCCGCCGGCGGGGTGCTCGGCCGCAAGATCGAGGTGATCAGCCGCGACGATGCCGGCCGGCCGCCCGATGCCATCCGCCTCGCCGGCGAGTTGCTGGATGACCAGAAGGTCGATCTCTTCGCCGGCTCCTTCCTCTCCAATATCGGCCTCGCGCTCAGCGACGTCGCCAAGCAGCGCAAGAAGCTGTTCGTCGGTGGCGAGCCGCTGACCGACGCGATGGTGTGGGAGGCGGGGCATCGCTACTGCTACCGCCTGCGCCCCTCCACCTACATGCAGGCGGCGATGCTGGTGGACGATGCTGCCAAGCTGAACGCCAAGCGCTGGGTGACGGTTTCGCCGAACTACGAATACGGCCAGTCCGTGGTGAAGTGGTTCAAGCTGATGCTGGCCAAGAAGCAGCCGGGCGTGGAGTTCGTCGCCGAGCAATGGCCGGCGCTGGGCAAGATCGACGCCGGCGCCACCGTCGCAGCACTTGCGGCGGCCAAGCCGGATGCCATCCTCAATGCCACCTTCGGGCCGGATCTCACCAATTTCGTCCGCCAGGGCAACACGCGCGGCCTGTTCGAGGGGCGTGGTGTGGTTTCGGTGCTGACCGGGGAGCCTGAGTATCTCGGCCCGCTCGGCGACGAGACGCCGGAGGGCTGGATCGTCACCGGCTATCCGGTGGAGAGCCTGACTGACCCGGCCAACAAGGCGTTCATCGATGCCTATAAGGCGCGCTTCAACGAGTTGCCCAAGATGGGCTCGGTGGTCGGCCATGCGCTGATTTCCTCCATCGTCGCCGGCATCGCCAAGGCGGGCTCGGTGGATACCGAGAAGATGGCGGATGGGTTTGCGGGGGCGTCCTTCGACACGCCGTTCGGCAAGGCCGCCTGGCGCGCGCAGGACCATCAGGGCACGCTCGGCACTTATGTCGGCAAGACCGCGCTGAAGGACGGCAAGGGCGTGATGGTGAATTGGCGCTATGTGGATGGGGCGGCGGCGTTGCCCTCCGATGATGAGGTGAAGAAGATGCGGCCGGCGTAAGGAAGGGCTTCTTTTTGAAAAAAGAAGCAAAAACTTTTCATCCGTTTGCTGCGGACCTTCCCCGGGAGGCTCCGAGCCAAACGGATAAAAGTTTTTTGGTTCTTTTTTTCAAAAAAGAACCTCTTTCTTTCTGATTGTATGTTGCTCGTCCAACTCCTCACCGGCCTCTCCTCGGCCGCGTCATTGTTCCTGGTCGCCGTCGGGCTGACGGTGATTTTCGGCGTCACCCGGGTGGTGAACTTTTCGCACGGCAGTCTCACCATGCTCGGCGCCTATATCGGCTGGAGCGTGCTGACCCGGCTGCCGCGTGGGCCGGAGTGGTTCGTGCTCGGCATCGTGCTGACCGGGCTGGCGACGGCGGCGATCGGGGTGGTGTTGGAGACGCTGCTGCTGCGGCGGATCTACCGGGCGCCGGAGTTGCTGCAATTGCTGTTCACCTTCGGCATCGTGCTGGTGGTGCAGGATGCGGCGCTGTGGATTTGGGGCGCCAATGATTTGCCACTGCCGCGGGCGCCGTGGCTGCGCGCGTTCGTGATCATCGCGGGGGAGCGGGTGCCGCAATATGACCTCATCCTGATCGCGGTCGGCCCGCTGGTGCTGGGCGCGCTGTGGCTGCTGTTCACCCGCACGCGCTGGGGCATCCTGGTGCGCGCGGCGACGCAGGACCGCGATATGGTGGCGGCGCTTGGGGTGGACCAGCGGCGGCTGTTTACCTCGGTGTTCGCGCTGGGCGCCGGGCTGGCCGGCATCGGGGGCGCGCTGGCGCTGCCGGATGCCTCGGCGAATTTGCAGATCGATCTCAACATCATCACCGATGCCTTCGTGGTGGTGGTGGTGGGCGGGCTCGGGAGCCTGCCGGGGGCGTTTTTGGCCAGCGTGATGATCGGGGTGCTGCAATCCTTCGGCATCGTGCTGATCCCGCAGGGCACGCTGGTGATCGTGTTCGTCATCATGGCGGGCGTGCTGGTGGTGCGGCCGAACGGGTTGCTGGGCACGGCGCCGTCGGCGGTGCACGGCGAGGCGGCATCCTTCGCGCCGATCCGTCCGGCGGTGCCGCTGCTGCGCTGGGTCGGGGTGGCGGCGCTGGCGATCGCGGTGCTGGCGCCGCTGGTGGCGGGGCCGTTCGCGCTCTCGGTGCTGACGGAGATGGCGATTGCCGTGCTGTTCGCCGCCTCGCTGCATTTCATGATGGGGCCGGGGGGGATGGCGAGCTTCGGCCATGCCGCCTGGTTCGGCATCGGTGC
>JAPLOH010000130.1 GCA_026400845.1 Alphaproteobacteria bacterium | reverse complement strand
TGGCGCGGCCGCCATTGCGGCCACGCGCGGCGGGCAGCGTGCCTCGCGCGCGGCCCCCGCCGGCAGCAGTTCAGGCGCTTCACGCCGGCACACCTCCCGCACCTCAGGGCAACGCGGGCCATAGCGGCAGCCCGGGATGAACGCCGTGGGGTCGGGGATCGAGCCGGGGATCGTCGGCAGGCGTCGCACATCCACATCCAGCTTCGGAATCGCCGCCAGCAGCCCGTCGGTATAGGGATGCACGGGACGGCGGAACAACTCGCCCACCGGCGCGGTCTCCACCACGCGCCCGGCATACATCACCATCACCCGGCGCGCGAATTCGGCGATCACCCCCATATCGTGGGTGATCAGGATCACCGACATGCCAAGCTCGCGCTGCAAATCGCGCAACAGGTCCAGGATCTGTGCCTGGATTGTCACATCCAGCGCGGTCGTCGGCTCATCGGCAATCAACAGCTTGGGCCGGCAGGCGATCGCAATGGCGATCATCACCCGCTGGCGCATACCGCCGGACAGGCGATGCGGATACTCGTCAACCCGCCGCGCGGCATCAGGGATGCGCACGAGATCGAGCAGATCGATCGCCCGCTTGCGCGCCGTCACCTGGTCCAGCCCCTGGTGCAGCCGCAGCGTCTCGCCGATCTGGTCGGCGATGGTCAGCACCGGGTTCAGCGAGGACATCGGATCCTGGAAGATCATGGCGATCTCCCGCCCGCGGATGGCCCGCATGTCGGCGCGCGGCACGGTCAGCAGATCGCGCCCGCCATACATGATCCGGCCGGTCGGCATGCGCGTGGTGGGGGCGGCATGCAGCCGCAGGATCGACAATGCCGTGACGCTCTTGCCCGAGCCGCTCTCGCCCACGATCCCCAGTGCCTCACCCTCGCCGACCGCCAGGCTCACGCGGTCCACCGCCGTCATCCAGCCATCATCGGTACGGAACCGCACGGTGAGGTCCTGCACCTCCAGTAAAGGAGCGGCCATCTCAGCTCTCCACCTTCAGCCGCGGGTCGAGCACGTCGCGCAGGCCGTCGCCGAGCAGGTTCATGCCCAGTGCCGCCAGGCTGATCGCAAAGCCGGGGAACAGCATGATCCACCATGACTGCACGGCAAACGATCGCCCCTCGGCGATGATGTTGCCCCATGACGGCGCCGGCGGCGGCGGCCCGATGCCCAGAAAGGACAAGGCCGCCTCCGCCAGGATCGCGTAGGCGAACACGAAGGTGGATTGCACCAGCAGCGGTCCGGTGGCGTTCGGCAGGAGATGCATGAACATGATGCGCAGGTTCGACGCACCGGACACCCGGGCAGCCTCGATGAACTCCAGTTCGCGCGTCACCAGTGCCGAGGCGCGCACGATGCGCGCCGTGCGCGGGATATAGGCGACGGCCAGCGCGATGATCACACTGTGCGTTTGCGGCCCCAGCGCCGCCCCCAGCCCGATCGCCAGCAGGATCGCCGGGGCCGCCATCAGCGCATCCATGATCCGCATGAGTGGCGAGTCCAGTGTCCGGAACTGGGCACTCAACACCCCGATCGCCGCCCCGATCACGCCGGAGAGGACCGCCACCGACAACCCGATCCACAATGACAGCTGCGCCCCGTACAACGTGCGGGTGAACAGGTCGCGGCCGAACTGGTCGGTGCCGAACCAATAGGCGTCCTGGGGCGGGCGGAAGCGGAAGCGGATCCGCATCGCGTTCGGGTCTATCCCGGTCAGCGGCGCCAGCACGGCGGCGAGCACCATCGCCAGGACGATGACGAAGCCGATCATGAAGCTGCGATGATGCAGCAGTTTGCGGAGCACGCGGAACCGGCGCCGGGCGCCGATCGTTTCGCCGGGCGCCAGGCTGGATGCGAGGCTGGTCGCTTCAGTCATACCGCACCCGCGGGTCGACGAAGGTGTAGATGATATCGACCGCGATGTTGACCACGACAAAGGCGAAACCGAACAGCAGCATGGTGCCCTGCACCAGGGGATAGTCGCGGTTCAGGATGCCCTGCACGATCAGCCGCCCGATCCCAGGCAGCGCAAAGACCTGCTCGATCACCACGGAACCGCCGATCAGGAGGCTGAGCGTGATGCCGAGCACGGTCACGATGGGGATCAACGTGTTGCGGAACGCGTGCTTACCGATTGTCGTCAACTCGTCCACACCCTTGGCGCGCGCCGTGCGGATGAAATCCTGGTCCAGCACATCGAGCATGGCGGAGCGGGTGATGCGGGCGAGGAAGCCGATCTGGAACAGCGCCAGCACCACGGCGGGCTGGATCAGCGAGGCGAGCCAGGGCCCAACGCCGCCTTCGGTCAGCGGCACGTAGCCGCTGGGCGGGAACCAGCCGAGCTGGACGCTGAAATACAGCACCGAGAGGATGCCGACCCAGAAGCCGGGCAGGGAGACGCCGAG
>JAPLOH010000085.1 GCA_026400845.1 Alphaproteobacteria bacterium | reverse complement strand
GACACAGACGTGCGGTCGAGGTAGAGCCGTTGGAGTTGTGTGAGCCCCTGGAGCGCGGAGAGGTCAGACACAGACGTGCCGTCGAGGGAGAGCTCTCGGAGTTGTGTGAGCCCCTGGAGCGGGGAGAGGTCAGACACAGACGTGCCGGAGAGGAAGAGCTCTCGGAGTTGTGTGAGCCCCTGGAGCGCGGAGAGGTCAGACACCTTGGTTCGATCGGCGTCGAGGCGCTCGAGATTGAAACACCCGGCGAGCAATGCGAGACGGAAAAATTCAGTTTTCCCACCAAGGTTTATTTTCTTAATAAACGGCAGCCATGTCCGCGGCAAGGCAACGCCCGCGACCAGCATCGCCGGCACTTTGTCCTCATCGAAATCGGCCGGGCAGCGCAGGGTGGCGCCGGCCGGGAGGCGAGTGGTCGCGTTGATGATGAAGCCGGGTTCGGCATCGGCGATGTCGGTGTCGGTCAAATCCGCGCCGGAAAAATCATAGCCCGTGAGGCGGTCCGACCCGAAGCGCACGCCGCGCAGATCGGCGTGGCGCCAGTCCTTCCTGAGGTCGGCGATGGTGGCGAGCGCCGTGAAGCTGTCGGTTTCGGCGTCGAGCACGCCGAGCGCGGTGCGGAGGGTTGTGATCGGGAGGGGCATGGCGGGTCCGGGGTCAAGCCGTGGGGTCGGGCTTGGGGTCGGGTTTGGGGCGCAGCGTGGCCTTGGCGATGACGGGGTTGCCGGCGGCGTCCCTGTCGAGGTTGCACTGGGCAAGGCGGGCGAGCACGGCGAGTTTGTTGGGGCTCGGCGCGGCTGGCGCCTCGGGGTCGGTGATGGAGAGGTGGCGGGGCAATGCGGAGACCAGGGCGGTGAAGCTGTCGCCGCCGGCATGGGTGGGTTCGAGGAAGGCGAAGGGGGCGTCGGCGAACAGCGGCGAGCCGGCGAGGTTGCCGTGCGGGTCGCGCGGGCCAGTGATGGCGAGGCCGCCGGGGACGCGGCGGACCACGGCGTCCGGCTCGGTGGTTTCGGCCCAGATGCCCTCGTTGCGCGGTTGCCAGGCGCCGCCCTGGGCGACCGACAGCCGCGCCTCGGTCACCGCGATCACCAGGGAGCGCAGCGGCTGATCCGCGGTTTCGGGTTCGATGGTGACCTCCGCCGTGCCGAACAGCAGCGAGGCATCGACGATGGGGGCGCCGATGTCATTGCCGCGCGGCTGGTGGAAGCGGAATTCGACCAGTGCGGGGAAAGGGTTGTCATGGATCAGTCGCCAGGGGCCGGGCTCGGCACTGCCGGGGCCTACTAGCGGGTTGGCCTTGGCAACCGCAGCCGTGAAGCCCGGCAGGTCAAGCAGCCACCAATCCGCCTCGACGCGCAGACCATTGGTCTCGAAAACGGCGCAGACCGCGACGATGAGAGCAGGATTGATCGGCTTGTCGCCGTCCTTGTTTTTGTCGCTGAACGCGTTGGACATCGTGGCGGGGCTGAGCGGGAAGTCTGCACCGGTTTTCTTCTTGTGGACATCAAGATCGGTAGCGACCGCCGTCTGATCCCGAAGCCGGCCGAAGCGTGTGTAAACGAGCGTGCGAATATGCTCGAACTTGGCATGCGGCGCTTGGTAGTACTTGGTGACGGTCATCCCGGGCTCCTCATCGGCTGCTGCCGGGCAGATTAGCAGAGGTGCGGCCGGCGCGTCAGCAGGAATGAAATGAAGTTCATTGAATTTCATTGAAGTGGCTTTCAATTCAGTGAATGTGATTGAAAATACAGGTTATAAATTTCAGTCTATTATTACTGACAGGAATTTGACTATCGCTGATATTGGAATCGCGGCAATGATTTCAAGGAGTGCGAGATGACTATTTACACGGCGTTGACGATGGCTGGTGGGATGCATCAGGTGGTCGGGATGATCGAAATCGCCGCCTACATGTTGGCGGCTTCCATGATGTGGGCGCGTGGCGAGGCGCCGGTCGGCGGGTGCTATCTCGCGGTGGCGATGGCCAAGAGCGTCGCGCTGGTGGCCGGTTGACTGGTGGCTCGTTGATGGGTGCGGGTGGCAGAGCCCTCACCCCGGCCCTCTCCCACAAACGCGGGAGAGGGGGAAGGGCGGGCGGCGCGTGGCGGGCTTCGCTGAACGCGCCGAATTTGTTGAATCTTTGGGTGGTCGTGGTAGGGATAGGGGGGAACCGGCCTGCCCGACATAGAGGTGCCATGGGAACGAATTTCACCGTCACGTCTGCAACCCAGTTGTCGAACGATATCGCCACCATCGACGTGGGGGGCGAGCTCGCGGCGCCGGGGGCGAGCTACACGATCACCCTGGCCGCCGACATCGTCCTGAGCGGCGATCTGCTGGCGATCAATCTTGCCCCGGGGGCCGCGCTGACGATCATCGGCGACGGCCACACCATCTTCGGCGGCGGCCTCTATAACGGGATCTACCTCGCGGCGGGAACGCTGACGCTGCAATCCCTGACGGTGACCAATACGCTGGCCAAGGGCGGCGACGGCGGCCAGGCGCTCGGCTTCTATGCCTCGGGCGGCGGCGGCGGTGCCGGGCTCGGCGGCGGCTTGTTCGTGGCCGCGGGGGCGAGCGCGACGCTGTCGAGCGTGTCGTTCTTCGGCAACCAGGCGATCGGCGGCAGCGGCGCGAGCTATGCGCTCACCTATGGCGGCCAGGCCAGCGGCGGCGGCGGCGGCCTGCTGGCCGACGGCATCGCGGGCAGCCATGTCGGCAACCAGTACAGCGATGGCGGCGGTGGCGGCAGTTATGGCGGGGCGCCGGGGCAATCGGGCGGGTTCGGCGGCGGCGGTGGCGGCACCTCGGCGCCGAGCCTGACCGCGGGCGCGGGCGGTTTCGGCGGCGGCGGCGGTGGGGCGGCCTATCCGAGCGGCACCGGCGGGGCCGGCGGCTTCGGCGGCGGCGGCGGCGCGGGCGGCATTGGCGGGGCCGGCGGCTATGGGGCCGGCAATGGAGGCTACGTCGCAGGCGGCGGCGGGCTCGGCGCCGGGGGAGCGATTTTCGTGCAGCAGGGCGGGACCCTGGCACTGGGTACCGGCACCTTCGCCGGCAACAGCGTGACCGCTGGAGGATCACCCTCCGCGGGCAGCGAAGGCTCGGCCATCGGCGCGGCGATGTTCCTGCAATCCGACATCTCGATCGCCCCCGGGGCGACATTGCGGCTTGCCGACGCGGTGGACGGGCCCGGCACCATCGCCCTTGGCACCGGCACCATCGTGCTGCCCGGCTATTTCGGCGCGACCGTGAGCTACAGCGCGGACACACATTTGTTCACCGCGACTTCGGGCACACTCTCGACCAGCCTGCGGCTCGACGTCGGGCCGATGGCGACCTCCGACGGGATCGACCTGATGATCTCGGCCGCGTGCTACGCCGAAGGCACGCGGATCGCGACCGAGACCGGCGAGCGGCCGATCGAGACGATCCGGCCGGGCGATATGGTGTGCTCAGCCTTCGGCGGACTGGTCGCGGTGATATGGATCGGGCGACGGCGTCTGCACCCACCGCGCCACCGGCGGCCGTGGGACGTGGCGCCGGTGCGGGTGCGGGCCGGCGCGATCGCCGAGGGCGTGCCGTCGCGCGATCTGTTGCTGTCGCCCGACCACGCCGTGCGCATGGGCAATGTGCTGATCCCCGCGCGCTATCTGGCGAACGGGGCGAGCATTGTGCAGGAGATGGCCTCCGAGGTGGTCTACTGGCACATCGAGACGGCACAGCATGATTGCGTGCTGGCGGAGGGCGTGGCGGCGGAGACCTACCTCGACACCGGCAACCGCGCCGCCTTCGAGGAGAACGGGCCGGCGACGGCGCTCCATCCGGCTTTCGCCCGTGGCGCCTGGCAGGCGAGTGGCTGCCTGCCACTGGTCACCGATGGCTGGGAGCGGGTGAGCGCCCATACCGCACTGCGCGCCCGCGCGATCGCGCTCGGCCATGCGGTGACGACGGATGCCGGTCTGCGGCTGCGGCCGCACCGGCGCGGCGTGCGGCTGGTCAGCAGCGTCCATGTGCCGGCGGAGCACGATGCCCGCTCGGCCGATCATCGCCGGCTCGGTGTGGCGGTTGCCGGGTTGACGCTCGACGGCCGGCCGCTGCCGCTCAACGATCCACGCCTGGTCGAGGGGTGGTATCATGTCGAGCAATCCCTGCGCTGGACGACAGGCGACGCGCTGGTGGTGGCGCCGCCGGGCGCGCGGCTGGAGGTGCGGCTGGCGGCGGCCGGCGGGCGATACTGGCTGGAGCCGGCAACGGCGCGCACACCCCGCAAACGCGAAGGGTCATCGAATAAACGCACAGCGGCCCTTGAAATTCGGTGACAAGGTGGCGCTAATCCAGAATATCGGCGAGCGCCCGGGTTCGCGACATGGCGCCGCCTTAAACAATGCTCTCCGCAGTCGGCGAGCAACATACCGACTGGGGAACGAGTAACGATGTCAGGAACGAATTTCTCGGTCAGCACTGCCGCGCAGCTGAACGCAGACCTCGATCTGATCGCCGGCAGCACGCTCGCCAACACGATCACCCTCACGGGATCGCTCACTCTCTCTTCGGATCTCGAAGGCATCGTCCTTGGCGCCGGTGGATCGCTGGTCATCAACGGTGGTGGCTTCTCGATCGACGGCGCGGGCAGTTTCCGCGGCTTCACCGTGTTCGCCGGCAGCGTCGTCTTCAATAATCTCACCGTCCAGAACACGGCCGCCAAGGGTGGCGCCGGCGCGGCTGGCTCCTATGGCGGCGGCGGCGGCGCGGGACTCGGCGGTGGGCTGTTCGTCGCGGGCCTTAACGTGGTGAACGGGGCGACGGTGACCACCGGCGCCGCGGTGACGCTCAACAACGTCAATTTCAACACCACCAAGGCGGCCGGCGGCGCCGGCGGCCGGGCGGCCGGCGGTGGCGGCTACGGCGGTGGCGGCGGCATGGGCGGCGCCGGCGGCGGCACCACCTATACCCCTAACCCGATCGGCTTCGGCGGCACCTCTACGCCCTGGCTCCCCGGTGGCGGCGGCGGCGTCGGCAGTACCGCCACTGGTGGCTCCTTTCAGCAGGCCGGTGGCGTCGGAATTCTTCCCGGCGCACCGGGCGGCAGCGCCGGCTCGCCCTCGCTCGGCTCGTTTGCCGGCGGCGCGAACGGCGGCGGTGGTGGCAATGGTGCATTCCCCGGGGCCGGCGGCGGCGGCGGCGTGGGCGCCTATTTCTCCGCCAGCGGTGCCGGCATGGGAGGTTTCGGCGGCGGCGGCGGCGGCAATGGGCTGAGCGGCCCGTACGGCAACAATGGGCCGGGTGGCCCAGGCGGCGCCGGTGGGTTTGGCGGCGGCGGCGGTGCCGGCGGGCCGGACGGCACGCTGGATCCCGGCGGCCGGGGCGGGTTCGGCGGTGGCGGCGGTGGCGGCGGTGTGAAATCCGGCGCCAATGGCGGCTTCGGCGGCGGCTTCTCTGGCAACGGGCTCGGCGCCCAGGCCGGCGGCGGCGGCGCGGGCATCGGCGGCGCGGTGTTCGTCCAGCAGGGCGGCACACTGATGTTCGGTGCCGGCAACCAGAGCGGCGGGACCGTGACCGGCGGCGCGGGCGGCGCGGGCATTCTCGGCTTCCTCGGCACTGGCTCGGCCGGCCAGGGCATCGGCTCCGGCATTTTCATCCAGGGCAACCAGTCGATCACCTTCAACCCCGCCGCCGGCACCGGCGTCGCGATTACCGACCGCATTGCCGACATGACCGGCTCCGCGGTCAAGGTCAATCCGCCGCACGGTGCGGTGCTGCCTGGCCAGACCGTCGACAACATGGTTTTCGTTGGCGTCGGATCCGTCCTGGTGATGGGCGGCGGGCTCACCAAATTCCAGGGTGACAACACCTATACCGGCGGAACCACCATCAGCGCCGGGTCGACGCTCGAGCTCGTGCTCCCGACCTCCGCCGGCAAGGGCGGCATCGTGTTCAACGGTGCCGGCACGGTGCGTCTGGATTCCGCGACCAAGCCGACCAACATCTTCACCGGCTTCCGGCCCGGCGACACCATCGACCTCGCCGGCACCGCCCTGCCCTTCTCCGGCACACCCACCGCGACGTTGTCGAACGGCACGCTGACGGTGGTCTCCGGCGCCAATTCCTACACCATCGGCATGACCGGCATTCCGAACGGCACATTTGCCGTGACGACCGATTCCAGCGGCGGCGTGGCGGTGACCGGGCAACGCCTGACCTATACGGTGGCCAACCAGGCCGATCTCAACGCGGCACTCCTGGCGATCGACATCGGCGGCATCGATAGCGCGATCAACACCGCCTACACGATCGTCTTCTCCCCCGGCCTCCCCGGCAACAAGGTGACACTCACCACCGACGCGTTGGCGATCAATCTCGCGAGCGGCGATACGTTGACGATCAACGGCTCCGGCCAGACGCTGGACGGCGCCGGCGTGGCGCGTGGCCTGTTCGTCAATTCCGGCGCGGTGACGGTGCAGAACCTCACCATCGCCAATGCCAAGGCGACCGGCGGCGCCGGTGGCGGCAGCACGCAGGGATTTGCGGGCGGCGGCGGTGCCGGGCTCGGCGGCGGCTTGTTTATCGCGACCGGCGCAACGGTTTCGTTGAGCGGGGTGAATTTCACCGGCGATTCGGCCGTGGGCGGCGCTGGTGGCGCCGGCAGCGTCGGTACCGCGGCCGGTGGTGGCGGCGGGCTCGGCGGCGCCGGTGGCGCGGGCAATGCAACCGGCGCGGGCGGCGGCGGCGGCATCGGCAAACTCGCGGCCGGCGGCGCCGGCGGGATCGCCGGTTCGGCCGGCGTGCTGCCCGGCGGCAGCGCGGGCGAGGCGGGAACCAGCGGCGCGCCGGGTGGCGCGAGCGGCGGCGGTGGCGGCGGCAGCGGATCGCCGACCAGCACGGCGGGCGGCAGCGGCGGCAGCGCCGGGTTTGGCGGCGGCGGCGGCGGCCTTGTGGCGGGCGGGTTCGGCGGTGGCGGTGGCGGCGGCGCGTCCGGCGGGTTCGGCGGCGGTGGCGGCGGACTCGGGACCGG
>JAPLOH010000031.1 GCA_026400845.1 Alphaproteobacteria bacterium | reverse complement strand
ACCGAGACCGCCTTGCGCAAGGCCGCCACCAAGGGACGGATCGAGCGCGAGCCGGACGGCCAATGGGACGTCGAGAAGACCCGACGCCGCATGGTGGAGACCGCCGATCCGGTGCGTTCACCCCTGGCGGGCGGCGGCGCCGGTGGGTCCATGTCCAGCGATGCTACGCCCTACGCCCGGCTGAAGGTCGCGCAGCTTGCTCTGAAGGTCGAAGCCCAGCGCATGGCGCTGGACGAGGACAAGGGCCGGCTGCTCGACGCTCAGACCGCGAACGCCGCGATCGACGAGATTGCCGGCGCTATGCGCGACGCCTTGCTGAACTGGCCCGCCCGGGTCTCCGGCCTCATCGCCGCGGACCTCGGGGCCGATCCACACCTGGTGCAGACTGTGCTGCAGCAGCACATCACCGATCTGCTGACGGAGGCGGCCAATCGCTTCGATCCCCCAGGCATCGGTGGGCGATCGGACGGCTGAGCACGTCCGCCGTCGCGCCGGGGCGATGCTGCGCCCGCCGCCGCAACTCACGGTCAGCCAGTGGGCCGACCAGCACCGGGTGCTGAGCACCCGGGCCTCGTCGGAGCCCGGTCCGTGGCGGACAGCGCGGACGCCGTATCTGAAGGATATCCTGGACGCCCTGTCCGCCGTGCATCCAGCCCGCCGCGTCGTATTCATGAAAGGGGCGCAAGTCGGGGCTTCCGAGGGGGGGAACTGTTGGCTCGGCTACATAATGCATCACGTACCGGCCCCGGTGCTGGCGGTGCAGCCAACGGTGGAACTGGCCAAACGCTTCAGCCGTCAGCGGATCGACCCACTCTTGCAGGAGACACCGGCGTTGCGGGAACGGGTGGCGCCGGCGCGGTCGCGTGATGCCGGGAATACCATGCTGTCGAAGGAGTTCCCTGGCGGGATCCTTGTGCTGACCGGGGCCAACTCCGCGGTCGGGCTGCGCTCGATGACGGCACGGTTCCTGTTCCTCGACGAGGTCGATGCCTATCCCGGTGACGTCGAGGGCGAGGGCGATCCGATTGCGCTCGCCGAGGCGCGGGCACGGACCTTCGGCTGGCGGCGCAAGGCGTTCCTGGTCTCGACACCAACGATCGCCGGGCGGAGCCGGATCGAACGCGAGTATCAGGCGAGCGACCAGCGGCGCTTCTTCGTGCCGTGTCCGCATTGCGCGGCGACGCAGTGGCTGCGGTTCGAGCGACTGATCTGGGAGAAGGGCGTTCCCACCAGCGTCGCCTATCACTGCGATACCTGCGAGGTGCCGATCGGCGAGCATCACAAGACTGCGATGCTGGCCGCGGGCGAATGGCGGGCGACGGCGCAGTCGCAGGACCCGTTCACTGTGGGGTTCCATATCTCGGCGCTGTATTCGCCGGTAGGCTGGCTATCCTGGGAGCAGATCGCACGGGATTGGGAGGCGGCGCAGGGCAAACCCGAGGATTTGAAGACCTTCCGCAACACCGTGCTGGGAGAGACCTGGCAGGAACGCGGCGAGGCGCCGGATTGGGAACGCCTGGTTGAACGCCGCGAGGATTTCGCGCTCGCCGTGGTGCCGGCTCCGGCGCTAGTGCTGACGGCTGGTGTCGACGTGCAGGACGACCGGATCGAGGTCGATGTTTGGGGCTGGGCCGAGGGATACACCTCTTGGCTCGTCGACCACGTCGTCATCCCCGGCAGTCCGCGCGAGCGGGCGCCGTGGGAGGAACTGGCGAAGCTGCTGGCCAGGGACTGGCCGCGCGCCACCGCCGGAGCGATGCGCATCGCCAAGGTGTGTGTCGACACCGGTGGTCGGGACACGGCGTCGGTCTATGGCCATCTGCGGCACTTGCGGGAGCCGCGCATTGCGCCGACCAAGGGCGTGGAGGGCTGGAACCGGGCGCAGCCGGTGCAAGGTCCAACGCTGGTCGATGCCCTGGTGAATGGCCAGAAGCTGCGGCGCGGGCTGAAGCTGTGGACGGTGTCCGTATCCACCTGGAAGGCAGACCTGTATCGCCGGCTGTGGTTGGGGCGGGGCGAGACGGAGGACTATCCGCAGGGCTGGGTGCATCTGCCGCGGGCCATCGAAGTGGAGTGGGTGAAGCAGCTGGTCGCCGAGCAGCTGCGCACGACCAAGGATCGCCGCGGCTTCGCCCGGCAGGAATGGTCGAAGCTCAGGGAGCGCAACGAGGCTCTGGACTGCGCTGTGCTGGCGCGTGCCGCATTGTGGCTGCTGGGTGCCGATCGCTACGGCGAGCGGTTCTGGCAACGGCTGCGCGAGGAGCTTGCCGACGCGCCCCTGCGCACGGATGACACGCCCCCCGGTGGGAATGTCGCTGCGACGCCTGAGGGACCACGGCAACAGACGCCACCGACGCCGATCGCCGCACGCCCGCGCGCATGGCTCACGCCGCGCTCCGGCTGGCTACGCTGACGGAGATCGCAGATGAATCCCGACGCACTAGCCTGGGCGATCGCCCAGCCGATCGGCAACCGCTGGCGCGGCTTGGCCGACGCCTACACCGCCGGCACCACCCGCGTGACCTTCGAGGGGCGCACTGTCGAATACCGCTCGCTCGCCGAGATCGGCCAAGCGTTGGCCGCCGGTTATGCCGCCGAGAACCCGGCGCTACGGCGGCCTTGCATCACCCTGGCCCGCTTCTCGCGCGGCGCCGGCTGACTGGAGACCATCCCATGTCCGAGGATGATGTCGCGCAGAAACTTGCCGTGCACGAGGCGGTCTGTGCCGAGCGCTGGAAGCAAACGGACGCCAGGTTGAAGCGCATCGAACTCGTGCTGGTGGCGATCGTGCTCCTGCTGCTGTTCGGCGAAGGCACCGTGGTCGAGGTCATCAAGCGGCTGGTGGTGAAGTAGGTGCTGATGATCGCCACTCGCATCCGAGACGCGTGGCGCGCCCTGCGCGGCTATGCCGCAGCCCAGGACGCCCGAGCGTCCACTTGGGCGGCATCTGGTGCCGGCCTGGTGCAAGCCGGAGAGGTCCTGCGCAGCATTGAGCAGGCGATCGGGCGGAGCCTGTCCGCGGCCGAGCGCGACAGCCTGGTGCAAGGCGCCAGCGTCGAACGGGTGATCGAGCAGGCCATCGGTCGCGATCTCTCGGCAGACGAGCGTGCTGGGCTGGTCCAGGCCGCCAGCGTCATCCGCACCGTGGAACAGCAGCTGGGCCGGCAGCTGACCGCGGCCGAGCGGGCGCTGGTCTACGAGAGCACGACCGTCGTCCGCGGGATCAGCCAGACCATCTTCCCCGCCACCGGCACCATCATCGTCCCCGAAAATGAGGCGGTGCTGCGCGGCATCTTCCAGCAGGTGCTCGCGGCAACCGGCGCGCAACTGCTCACCGATGAGAGCATCACCCGCATCATCCGCCAGGCAGTCGAGACAACCGAAACGATCCAGATCAGCCGCTCGATCGACGACAAGCTGTCCGGGCTGCTCACCACCGCCAATGCGATCCTCGCCACCATGCGCGACGACATGGCGGCGACCCGTGGTTTCACCCGCCAGGTGGTGCAGAACACCCAGACGCTGATCGACGACGCCCGTGGCGGCAATGTCGGTGAGGGCGGCGCCTTCGCCTTTGGGGGTGTGTTCTCCGGCGGCAACGTCATTCCCTTCGCGCGGGGAGGCATTCCCGACCTGGTGAACCAGCCGACCATGGCGCCGATGGCGCTGTTCGGTGAGGCAGGGCCCGAGGCGATCATGCCATTGGCGCGAGCTACCGATGGCTCCCTCGGGGTTCGCGCCACCGTGTCTGCGCCGTCCGACAACCTACGGTCCGAGCTGCTGGCTGTGCGGCGGGAGGTTGCCGAGCTGCGTCAGGTGCTGCGCGACGCCGCCCTGCTGATCGCCAGTGAAGTCCGTGCCGGCACGGATGGCACCACCGAGGCCGTCCGCAAGCTGCGCGCCACCGTCAGGGATGCCGCGTGATGTCCCAGGACCTGGTCACCCTGGTCGAGGTCACCGCCTACGACCCCAGCATTCCCGGCACCCGTGTGCTGCGCTTCTCCTCCGGCCGCGGCACCATGACCCGTCCGACCGAGACGCCAGCCAACGTCCACTTCGCCCCACGCCTGCAGCAGCCGATCCGCTTCAAGCGCTCCATGTTCAGCAATGTCCGGGTGTCCGGCGGCAGCACGGTCGGCGTCGGCGACATCGTGCTCAACAACCTCGACCAGGGCCTGGCTTATCTGCGCGACCTCGGCATCGATGGCCGCGACGTGGTCGTGCGCGTCGGCCCGCAGGACGCCCCCTATCCCACCGGCTACACCACCGTGCTCACCGGCACCGCTGAGCAGGTCGAGGTCGGTGCCCGCACCGCCACCATCCGCCTGCGCGACAAGCTGCAGGTGCTGAGCTTGCCACTGCAGGCCACCCTCTATGCCGGCGGCAACGTGCTGCCCTCCGGCGCCGAGGGCACGGCGGACGACATCAAGGGCCGCCGCAAGCCGTTGCTGTTCGGTCGGCGCTTCCAGCTGGTGCCGGTGCTGGTGAACACCGCCCGGCTGATCTACCAGTTCCACGATGGTCAGGCCCAGGCGGTCGACGCCGTCTATGACCAGGGCGTGGCACTGACCTTCTCCGGCAATGACCGCGCCAACTTGGCGGCCCTGGAAGCAGCGACGGTCGCCGCCGGGACCTACGACACCTGCCTCGCCCTCGGGCTGGTCCGTCTTGGTGCCTCTGCCGCGGGGCGTATCACGATGGCCGCGCGTGGCGATGCCGCTGGGGGATACCTCTGCGCGCTGGAGGTCACCAGCAGCGTCTCCACCACGATTGCCGCCAGCATCGCCCCCGCGGCCGCGGACAACACTGCCAGCGCCAATGGCAACAGCCTCTTCGCCTGGGGTGCGCAGTTGGAGGCAGAGTCCGCGCTCACCAACCTTTCCAGCTACATCCCCGCCACCAGTGCCACCGTCACCCGCAGTGCCGACAATCTGATCCTGCCGGTCACATCGGGTCAGGTGCCGCTCGATCGCGGAACGATGATCTTCGAGTTCGTGCCGCGTCCGGTGCCGCTGGTGATCGGCGGCGCCTCAGTCGTCCTCGGCGGGATCGGCGACACCTTTAGCAACACGATCTATATCTCGCGCCAGGGCAACACCTCGCTGGGCGTGACCTACATCCCCTCTGGCGGGACCAGCAGCACTGTGAGCCGGACTTGCGCCTTCACACCGGGGACCACGTATCGCTTCGGTGTCGCATGGCAGCCCGGGCGGTACGCCATCTGCATCGACGGTGGGGCGATCGCCGCCGGCCAGAGCAACATCGTGCCGTTGGCCTCGGTGGCGCGGATCGCAGTCGGCTGCGCGCCGTGGTCGACCTCCTCCGCCAACACGCTCAGCAACGCGGTGCACCGAGCATTCATCTACGCGCCGGTCTGCGTCGCAGACGCGGTGCTCCAGCAGCTGACAGCTCCATAGGGACAACCGGCCATGTGGATCACCACCTACCACCGCTTCCTCAATCGGGCGGCGTTCATCGAGGCGTGTCAGTCGGCCGGTTGGACCTGCCCTCCAGGCAAGGATCCCATGCTGCCGCAGGGCGTGGCTATGGATATCGTTGGTCAGATCATCGGGCCGCCTCAGATCGACGAGCAGGGCCAGCCCATCGCGGGTGAGGTCATCGACCCCCGCTACCATGTCAATCTCGCATGGTATGGTCGTGAGCCGGATGCCGCCTTTCAGGCATCGCAAGTTGTCCCGGCGACGCCTTCGCGCGGGTGGGACATCGTCGTACCTCCCGCGTCCCCTCCACCCGTGCCGCAGGTCGTTCCCGCCTGGAAGGGTAAGGCGGCGCTACGGGAAGCGGGGCTGTTGGGAGCGGTCGAAGCCGCCGTGGCCGCCGCTGGAGGTCGAGTTCAGGATGCCTGGCTAGGGGCATCAGAATGGGAACGGGCCAGTGAGTTTCTGACCGCAATGGCGGTAGCGCTTGGGCTGATGCCTGATGAAGTCGACAAATTGTTCCGGGACGCAAATGCCATTCAGGGCTGACTGCGTGCGCTGGTGCATTCACCCGCAGCAGAGAAGTCCCGCTGGCTCACTGTAAACTCCCAGGCCCCGTCAGGTACGGCGCTCAGAGAACGTGATCGGTCATCACCAGCGGCATACCGGGAGGCACCAACCCCTGTTCCTTCGCCAACTGCCGCGCAAAATACAGCAGCATCTTCCGGCCATCGTCATCGACCGCGTGCCAAATGCGCTCAAGCTCGGCCTGCTGTCGTGGCCCTGGCCGTCGACCCGGAACCGGCCGCTCGCCGTGGGTTCTCGGCATCTTCGCCTCCTGTCCCTCCGTTTGCTCCCCGACAGAGCATGGGGGCCTGCATGGCATGATGTCGACGGATAACTTTAGGATGATGCTCGAATCTTGGGAGGCAGCCGGATCCTGGATTCCATGGCTCCTTGGTCGTGCCGGCGACGCCGTCGCGCGGGTGGGACGTCACCGCACCTACGGCCTCCCCGCCGCCCGTCATCCCCGCTTGGAAGGGCAAGGCGGCGTTGCGAGAGGCCGGGTTGTTGGATGCCGTTGAAAAAGCGATCGCGACGGCAGGTGGCCGTGTTCAGGACGCTTGGGCAGGCGCGTCCGAATGGAACAGAGACAGCGAATTTCTCAGTTCATTGGCCGTGGGCCTCGGGCTGAATGTTCAGGAGATTGATCAAATGTTTCGCGATGCAGACGCGATCCAAAGTTAACATCTAAAATTACCGATACTACGCTACCTGCTGTCGGAATTATATAAAACCGCGGATATGCACCTCAATATACCAATAACGTCCACGGCCTATCGCGTTTCATCGCCTGGGTGAATCAATGCACAACAGTGATTCGAATTGCAGACGGGAATATTATCTGCTGGCGCGCCCGTCACCCGACTTGTTTTTGAAACCACGCCGAGCTGATCCATGCACCGCGCTTGCGAGCATATTCTCGGAAGGTCCCAACCTCTTCAAAGCCGAACTTCCGGTGCAGTGCGACAGACGCGTCATTCGGAAGGGCAATGCCTGCCAACACCACGTTGATAGGCTGCGTCTGCAGGATTGCGAAAAGCCCATCGTAGAGCAGCGACCCGACGCCGCGTGTACGGCATTTGGGATGAAGATAGATGCTGCTCTCCACCGTCCGGTCGAACGGCTCGGAGGGGCGGTAGCGGCTGCTGCTGGCCCAACCGAGGATGCTCCCTTCGGCGTCGGCGACAAGCAGGCGATAGCGTCCGTCGTCGAAGGATTCGAACCACGGCATGCGGCTCTCGACCGAATCGGGTTCGGTGGCGAAGGGGGTTTGCGCATGAAGCACATAGTAATTGTAGATGTCAGTGATCAGGGGGAGGTCGGCGATCTGGGCAGACCTGTTTTCTACTTGCGCCTGATTCGTCATGTCCTGTCCTGTTATCTGGCGAAACGTGCTGGTAGTGCGGGAGGGCGGCGAGCGCCGACATCAATCATCCACGGGCCGGGCGGCTGGTGAAGCCGCGGCTGCTGCGCGGCAGCATCGCGACGAGGGGGGCGAGCAGGCAAGCGGTGCCACACACCGCCAGAACCGGCGCGATGCCGAACGCCTCGGCCGCCGGAGCGATCGCCGCCAGGCCAAGCGGGGCGAGGCCGTATGAGAACAGGAAGTCAATCGAGGTCACGCGCGCGAGCCTCTCCGGCGGCACTTCGCGCTGGGTGGCGGTGAACCAGGGCACGTTGAACAGTTCGATCCCGACACCTGCCAGCAGGAACGCCGCCAGCGGCACTACGAGCGGCAGATCAGCCAGCAGGCTGAACGGCACCAGGCAATAGAGCGCCAGCCCGGCCAGCGCCGACCAGCCCTGGTGGCGGGGGCGCCAGCGCGCAGTCAGCAAGGCCCCGAGCAAGGCGCCGAACGTGTAGGCGGTGGTCGCGGCGACCAGCAGTGCGGCGCCGCCGGTGCGGTCACGGCTGACGATGGGCAGGATCACGCCGGTCACCGAGTAGCCCAGGCAGATCACCGTGGTGAGAGCGGCAAGACCGGCGATGAACCAGGGGTGGCGGCCTGCTTCGCGGAAGCCATCGGCGAAGTCCGCCGGGAAACCGGAACCGGTCAGCCTGGCTGCACCGGTGCGTGGCGGCTCCGCAGGGCGGGGCGGCAGGAACGCGCTGGCCAGCCACATCACGATGATCACCGCGAGCGTGGCGCGCGCGCTGACTGTCACCGCCAGGGCGGTGGCCAGGGTGGGGCCGAGAAGCGCGGTCACGCGCACCGAGATGCTCATCGCCGCATTCGCCGCCTGGAGTCCGTCGCGCCCCACGACCAGCGGGACCAGCGCCTGGTAAGCGGGGCGGCAGGCGCCCTGGCCCATGCCGGCGATCGCGGCCCCGAGCATCATCAGGGCAGGGGCGGACGGGCTTGTGCTGCCGAGCATGAGGAGCAACACCGGAATGCCCATCGCTGCGAGCAGACTGGCATAGAGCACCACGCCGCGCCGAGCGAAACGGTCGGCCAGAACGCCGCTGACCGGCATGGCGGCCAGGAACCCGGTGGTACGCGCGGCCAGCACCAGGCCGAGCTGCATGGCGGTCAGGGCACCTTCAAGGACGGCCAGGCCCAGAACGAAGGGCAACGCCCAAGTGGCCAGCCCAGACGCAGTGCTGCCGGCCCAGAGTCGCAGGAAGGGCGTCGACCGAACTCCGCCCGGAGGTGGCAGGGAATTCGCGTTGGGTGGCGTGCCAGGCATGCGCGTGGTCCTTCGGCGCGGATTTGCGTGCCTGGCTTTGGGCTTGGCGGAGTTACGGGCAGCGGCGTGGTAGCTGGACGGCTGGCGTCACGGGTCGCCCGTAGCGCAGCACTGTTACTCGCGCCGCATCGTGCGGCAATGCCGCTTCGTATCGGCGGCGATAGCTCTCGGCGAAGGCTGCGCGCTCCAATCGTTCGCACTCGTCGAGCCAGCGGAGCAGCCTACGCTGAGCGCGCTCACTGCCGACGCGGCGGCGTTCGGTGCGCCAGGCGGTCCAGGCGTTCACCGCCCAGGCATCGTAGGCGTGCTCGCGCAGTCGCTGGCGCAGTGCGGGGGGCAAGGCATCGAAGCAGGTCCAGTCGTCGCCGGTGAAGCGCTGCCAGATGCGCTCGCGCTCGGTGACGTCGTTGGTGCGGACGGTGGCTGTCGCGGCGGTCATCGCGCTGGCCAGGCGATCTCCGGGCCGGCCGAGGCGATCCAGCGCAGCGGTGGCAGGCGACCAATGATGCCGGCTCGCAGGCGATCCGGCCGGTCAGCGCGTGCAACGAAACCGTCGGGGCGTGCCTCATGAAGCCGCGCCATCCGCAGCAGATCTGCGGCACTGGTGTTGCCTGGGGCCAGGTCGCCGAACAGGTAGCCAACCTTGTCCGGCCCCAGCACAGCGGCAACGCAGGCGCGCGTGCAACCGGACATGCATGCGACACCCTGAACTCGCAGCGCGGGGTCGCTCTTGGCGGCGTCCTGCACGGCTTCCAACAGTGTGGTGCCACAGCGTGGCCGGTCAGGATCATGGATCGCGGAGCGGCAGCGTGTGCAGACGAGGACCACCGTCGAGGGCGCGCGAATGGTGTCGCCTGGCGCGGAGGCGGACAATGTGGTCGCGGTCATGGTCATGGTCCTGCATGGCGGGCGGCACTGCCGCCAGGGATGTCGGCGACGGAGCACGTGGCACAGACGCCCTGAAGCTCAATCGTCGCGTCACAGGCGACGAAGCCCAGGCGATCCATGACCTGTGCCAAAGCGTCGACCACTGTGGGGTCGTGGAGTTGGGCCGTGTGTCCACAACGGTCGCAGATGAGAAACTGGACCTTTCCCGCGACCTGAACGGTGCCCGGAGCCGCCCGTTGCTCGCCAGCCGCGATGAAGGCGTTCAGCCGCTCTATGCGATGGACGAGTCCTTCCTCCAGCAGGAAGGCCAGGGCGCGATACACGGTCGGCGGCGCCGCCTGCGGATGGGTCGTGCGCAGATGCTCCAACAATGCATAGGCCCCGATGGGCCGGACCGCTGGATGCAACAGATCGAGCACGGCACGCCGCAGCGGTGTCAGGACACGCCCGCGCGCCCTACCCCGTACCGCTACGGCGCCTCGGGCGAGGTCGGATGCGACAATGGAGGGCAAAGGCGCTGGCATAGAGATATGTTATAGTATAACATATCATCCCGAACAACACAGAAAACTTGGCTTCCGCAAAGCGGCGATCGGCGCCACGCCCCTCCGCCAAGACCGCCGCACATCTGTCGAGCCACCAAGCTGGCCACCGCAACGCCCCGAGGTTGATATGCTGTCAGAGAAGACCTTCACCATCCGCCCCCTGCCGAGCATTGTCTTCGGGGTCGGCTCCTCACTCGGCCTGGCCGGCCATGTCCGGGCATTGGGTCGCAGTTGCGCCATGGTGGTCACCGATCCCGGCCTGATGCGCGCCGGGGTGATCACGCCTATGCTGGAGCGCCTGGCCGCCGACGGAATCACGGTCAAGGTGTTCGACGGGGTCGAGGCCAATCCCACCGACCGCAATGTCGAGGATGGTGCAGCCTTGCTGCGCAGCTTGGCTGATCCGGTAGTGATCGCCATCGGCGGCGGATCGGCGATGGATTGCGGCAAGGCAATCGCGCTGCTGGGGCCCAATCCCGGATCGGTCGCGGCGCTGCAGGCCACGCCGCCGCGCCAGCCCGGCGTGCCGGTGATCGCGGTGGCGACGACGGCCGGGACAGGATCGGAGACCAACTCGGCCTGTGTGATCACCAACACCGCGCTGGGCCGCAAGACCTATGTCGTGCACCCCAGCATCGTGCCGGTCGTCTCGCTGCTCGACCCCGTTCTTACCCTGAAGCTGCCGCCCTATCCGACTGCGACCTGCGGCTGCGACGTGCTGACGCACGCGGTGGAAGCTTGCTCATCGTCCCGCACCACGCCGTATTCGGACGGTGTCGCCCTGCAGGCGATCCGCATGGTCGCCACGAATCTGCCCATCGTGATGCGCGAGCCCGAAAACCTCGAGGCGCGAGCGCAGATGATGCTGGCCTCCAGCATGGCGGCAATTGCCTTCAACGTCTCCGGGCTGGGGGCGGCGCACGGCACCGGCCACGCCCTGTCAGCCCGGCTGAACGCCGCGCATGGCCAGACCCTCGCCACCATGCTGCCGCATGTGATGGCGGCCAACATGCCGGTTGCCTACTCGCAGTATGCCCGTGTCGCCGATGCGCTCGGGGTGGCCGATCCGGCCGACGGATCGCAGGGCAATGGCCAGCGCGCGCTCGATGCGATCGTCGCGCTGCGCCGGGACATCGGCCTGGACCGGACCATCCGCGACCTCGGCGGCACGAACGAGCTGCTGCCGCTTCTGGTGGCGGATGCGGTGAACGATCCGGTCAACCGCAGCAATCCCCGCCCGCTCGCTGCCGACGACTTTGAGGCGCTGTATCGCGCGGCCTGGTAGCGCGGACCGCTTCCGGCTCACGCCGTCGTAGGGACAGTGCTGGCGTCAGGAAATGTAATAGTATAACATATCATCATGAGACACGATGTGCAGCCGAATGCCCTTCTCGCCACGATTGCCTGGAACGATGCGGGTCTGGTGCCATGCATCGCCCAGCAGCACGACACCGGCGAGATCCTGATGATGGCCTGGATGAACCGCGACGCCGTGCTGGAGACCCTGGCCACCCGTCGCGTCTGCTACTATTCGCGCAGCCGCAACGGCTTGTGGCGCAAGGGTGAGACCTCCGGCCAGCAGCAGCACCTGGTGGCGCTGCGCCTGGATTGCGACGGCGACGCGCTGCTGGCGCTGGTCGACCAGCACGGAGTTGCCTGCCACACCGGGCGGCGGTCGTGCTTCTCCTGGGAAGCCCGCGACGACACATGGTGCGAGATCGACGCGCCGCGTGTGGACCCTGCCACGCTGTACGGGGCGTGACCGCAATGTTGGAGCGCATTCCCGTCACGGTACTCACCGGATTTCTCGGCTCCGGCAAGACAACGCTGGTCAACCGGCTGCTGAAGCACCCGCAAGCGGCACATACCGCCGTCCTGATCAACGAGTTCGGCGAGGTTGGGCTCGACCACCTGCTGGTCGAACATCTGGACGACGACACCGTGCTGCTGAACGCCGGTTGCCTGTGCTGCACCATCCGCGGCGATCTGGTGCGCGCGCTGGCGGGGCTACAGGACCGAATGGCGCAGGGTCATCCGATCGCCCGCGTGGTGATCGAGACGACGGGATTGGCTGACCCGGCGCCCATTCTACAGACTTTGATGGCTGACACCTTGATATTGGGGCAGTTCGTTCTGGACGGCGTGGTGGCAACTGTCGATGCCGTCAATGGCATGGCGACGCTGGATGCCCAGTTCGAGGCGGTGCGCCAGGCGGCGGTCGCGGACCGGCTGTTTGTGACCAAGGCCGACATTGCAGCGCCTGAAGTCGTCGCAGCGCTCGAGGCGCGGTTGCGGTTGCTGAACCCGGGCGCACCGCTCCACCGCGCCAACCAAGGCTGCATCGACCCGGCCCTGGTGATGTCGGCCGGACCCTATGATCCCTCGGCGCGGCCCGAGGCGGTCATGGAATGGCTTCACGGCGCGGCGCATCACGAGGACCACACGCACCACCACCACGCCGGCCATGCCCACGCCGATCACGGCCATCACCACCAGCACGCACACGACCCCAACCGGCATGACGCGCGGATCCATTCGTTCTGCCTCACCTTCGACCAACCGCTGCCACTGACGGCACTGGCGACATGGCTCGACATGATCACGGCCACCCGCGGCGACTCCCTGCTGCGGGTCAAGGGCCTGCTCAACCTCGCCGGCGAGGACCGCCCAGTGGTGCTGCATGCCGTGCAACACGTGTTCCACCCCACCGTGCAACTGGCGGCCTGGCCCGCGGGCGCCGATCGCCGCTCGCGCATCGTCTTCATCGTGCGGGATCTGCCGCGCGCTGCGATTGAAGCCAGCCTCGCAGCCTTCCTGTCGGCCGGGCTCGATGCCGCTGCCCCTTCACCCGCCCATTCCGCCTGAGGAGACACGCCCATGGACGCACCCGCCCCGATCCCCGTCACGGTGCTCACCGGCTATCTCGGCGCCGGCAAGACCACGCTGCTGAACCGCATTCTTACCGGCAACCATGGCCGCAAGTATGCCGTGGTGATCAACGAGTTCGGCGAGCTGGGTGTGGACAACGACCTCGTCGTCGATGTCGACGAGGAGGTGTTCGAGATGAACAACGGCTGCATCTGCTGCACCGTGCGCGGCGACCTGATCCGTATCGTCGGCGGGCTGATCAAGCGACGGGGGTTGGACGGCATCATCATCGAGACCACGGGGTTGGCCGATCCGGCCCCGGTGGCGCAGACCTTCTTCGTCGACGAGACGGTGCGCGAACGCACAAGGCTCGATGCCATCGTCACCGTGGTCGATGCCAAGCACCTGCTGGCCCGGCTGGAGGACAGCCACGAGGCGGAGGAGCAGGTGGCCTTCGCCGACGTGATCGTGCTGAACAAGACCGATCTGGTCAGCGCCGACGAACTCGCGGCGGTCGAGCGCCGCATCCGCTCGATCAATCCACACGCAACCCTGCACCACGCGCAGCACGGCGCGGTGCCGATCGCCGAACTGCTCGATCGCGGCGCCTTCGACCTCAACCGGGTGCTGGAGATGGAGCCCGCCTTCCTCTCTGGCGAGAACGAGCACGAGCACGACGACGCGATCCAGTCCGTGAGCCTGGAGGCCGACGCGCCGCTCGACCAGGGGAAGTTCCAGGAATGGATCGGCGAGTTGCTGACGACTCGCGGTGGCGACCTGCTGCGCACCAAGGGGATTCTCGACTTTGCCGGTGAGAACGAGCGCTTCGTGTTCCAGGCGGTGCACATGATCGCAGATGGCGATTTCGTCGGCCCTTGGCGCGACGGGGCGCCGCGGCGCTCCAAGCTGGTGTTCATCGGGCGCAACCTGAACCGTCCGCAGTTGCGCCGCGGCTTCGAGGCCTGCCTGGCCACGCAAGGCTGAACCAAAGTCACGCCGCTTGCGCGCCGCGACGCGCTGCCGGCGGTGCTGCCCGGGACCGAGGCCGGTCTCGGCCACCGCGACCTGTTGGTGTCTGAGTTCATCCCCGAGATCACCGGCGGCCGGGAGCAGATCGTGGTGTCCGACGAGGTCGCCAACCACGCCCGGCGCAAGCCGCTCCCGCCGGGTGAGTTCCGCACCAGCTCGGTCCACGCCCCGGTGCGTGTGTTCATCCATCCGCTGCCCAACTACGTGCCGCGCGTCGAGGCCAGGGTACGTGCCATGTCGGCATTGCCGCCTTCCGCGCATCGATGTTGTGCGACGTGGCGACGAACTGGTGCTGATCGAATGTGAGAGCAACGAGCCTAGTTGGCTGATTGATCGCGCTGCGGGATCAGCTGATCGCCTCGCGCGCGCCACACGGGCCAGTCTGGCCTGAGCCGTCTGCGGGGCACGAGGGTCTCAACCAGGCAGCAAAAGCCGCAGTGTGCGCGACGCCATAGCGGCCAGCAGCGCATCGTCGTGGCTGACCAGCAGCACCGCGAGCCCGTCGCGGTCGGCGAGATCGCGGAGCAGACGGCACAGCTCGGCCTGGGTCACCGCATCCAGCCGCGAAGTCGGCTCGTCGGCGATGAGCGCGGCCGGACGCAGGAGCAGGGCGCGTGCCAGCGCCAGCCGCTGCGCCTCGCCGCCGCTGATCTCGCCCACACGCCGCTCCAGTACGTCGGCGCGCACCCCCAGCCGTTCGAGCAGCGGCGGCAGCCGGTCGAGCGGCGCCTCTGTGACGGCGGCGAGATCCCCGAACACGGCACGCAGCCGCCGATGCGGCGGGAAGGCGGCGCCGGGGTCCTGGAACAGCTTCTGGACAGCGCGCTGCACCGCGCGCCGCAGCCGCCCCGCCCCGGCTATGTCCTCACCGCGCCACAGCACCTGGCCCGCGTTGGGACGGCGCAGCCCCAGCAGCAGGTCGCACAGCGTCGACTTGCCGGACCCGCTCGGCCCT
This sequence comes from Alphaproteobacteria bacterium, assembly GCA_026400845.1. GTDB lineage: Bacteria > Pseudomonadota > Alphaproteobacteria > Acetobacterales > Acetobacteraceae > CAIYPH01. The sequence continues at coordinate 18,338 of JAPLOH010000031.1, read as the reverse complement.
GCCAGCCCGACAATCTCACCGGCCCGCAGCGAAAGATCGACCCCGGTGAACAGACGATCCCGTGCCGACCAGCCGAACCCCAGCCCGCGCGCGGCCACCAGCATCTCGCCGGCCGGCGGCGCAACGCGGGCGGGCCAGTTCGCCGGCTGGGCGTCCATCAGCCGCCTTGTCCACGGATGCTGCGGCGCCGCCAGCACGCGCGCGGCCGGCCCCTCCTCCACCAGCACCCCTTCGTGCAGCACGAGCATCCGTGCGTCGAGCAGCGCCGGCAGCGCGAGGTCATGGGTGACGATCAGCAAGGCCCGCCCCGCGGCCATCATGGCGCGCAAGGCCTCGGCCACTTCCGCGCGCCGGGCGCCGTCCAGACCCTTGGTCGGCTCGTCGGCGACCAGGACCGGCGCCGGGCACTCCGCGGCGATCGCCAGCAAGCCGCGCTGCGCCATGCCGCCGGACAGCGCTGCCGGAATTCGCCGCGCCGCTGCGCCGTCCAGCCCGAAGGAGGCCAGCCGCGCCAGCGCGCGCGCCACCCGGTTCGGCGGCGCATCCGGCACCGCATCAGCGACCTGGCCCACCAAGCGCATCGTCGGGTCCAGCGCCTCGCCGGGTTCCTGCGGCAGCAGGAATATCTCGCGCCCCCAACCGGCCCGCAGCTGCTCCGGCCGGTCCAGCCCCCGCCAGCCGCCCTGGCCCAGCGCCATGCGCCCCGCGGCGCGCAGCCCGGCCGGCAGCAATCCCAACAGCGCCTGGGCGATCAGGCTTTTCCCGGCCCCGGTCTCGCCCACAAGGCACACCGCCTCGCCAGGCGCCACCGCAAGGTCCACCCGTCGCACGATGGCCCCGCCCGGCCCATGCACCGCCACGCCCTCGGCCACCAGCGCCACCCTCATGACGCCGCCTCGGCCAGCAGCACCAGCCCGAGCACGCTGGCGACCAGCAACGCGGCCGGCGCCAGCACCGTCCAGGGCGCCTCGGCCATGTAGGGGACCGACTCCGCGATCATCATGCCCCACTCCGGCGTCGGCGGATGGATGCCGATGCCCAGGAAGCCCAGCGCCGCGATGCTCAGCACCGCCTGCGCCACCGACAACGCCGCCTGCGTCGCCAACTGCGGCAGCAGCAGCGGCAGCACGTCGCGCAGCAGCAGCCCCGGCACCGGAAGCCCCGCCAGCCGCCCCGCCTGCACGAACGGCCGCGCCACCACCCCGGCGGCCAGCGCCCGGCTCATCCGCATCGCCACCGGCAACTGCGCCACCGCCACCCCGGCCACCAGCGCCACCATCCCGCCGCCCAGCAGCCCGGCGACGATCAGGGTCAGCAGCAACCCCGGCAACGCCATCAGCGTATCCGCCGCGCGCAACACCAGCGCCTCCGACCAGCCGCCGCGCCACGCCGCCACGATGCCCAGCAGCGTGCCGCCGCCCCAGGCGATGGCCACGCACAGCAGCGCCAGCCCCGCCGACACCCGCGTGGCATGCGCCAGCCGCGCCAGCACGGAACGTCCCAGCTCGTCGGTGCCCAGCAACCAGTCGCCGCTTGGCGGACTCAGGGTGGCCATCAGCTCCTGGCGCAGCGGATCGGGCGCGAAGCCCGGCCCCAGCAGCCCAAGCAGCAGCGCCGGGGCCAGCAACAGCAGCGGCAACCCCCTCACGCCGGGTGCACCCGCAGCCGCCGGCGCGGATCGATCGCCGCGCAGGCCGCGTCGAGCACCAGGCCGACCACCCCGTACAGCAGCCCGAACAGCAAGGCCGCAGCCTGCACCGTCGGAATGTCGCGCGACACCAGCGCGCGAACCAGCAGGTCGCCCAGCCCCGGCAGGTTGAACAGCGTCTCGATCACCGCGAAGCCCTCGATCACTGCGGCGAAGCGCAGCCCGGTCAACATCACCACCGGGATCGCCGCATTGCGCACCCCATGGCGCAGCCCCGCCCGCACCGGCGACAACCCCTTCAGTCGGCCGAAGGTCACGGGAAAGGCGCCCCACGCCTCCACCACCGCCTGGCGCGTCACCCGGGCCAGCGGTGCGGCGAAACCGACCGCCAGGGTACAGATCGGCAGCACCCAATGCAGCGCCGTGCCGCCCCCGGCCGCCGGCAGCCAGCCGAGGCGGATCGCGAACAGCATCACCAGCAGCAGCCCCAGCAGGAACGCCGGCACCGCGCTGAACAGCGCCGCCGCCACCGCGACCGCGCCATCCACCACCCCGCCCGGCCGCAACCCGGCCCAGGCCCCGAGCGGCACCCCGACCAGCACCCCAAGCAGCACCGAAAGCCCGCCGGCGATCAGCGTCACCCGCAGCCGCGGCCACAGCTCGTCCACCACCGGCCGCCGGCTGACCAGCGAATGCCCGAGATCGAGGCGAAGCACCTGCCCCGCCCAGTCGGCGAACTGCGCCGCCACCGGCCGGTCGAACCCGCCGTCGCGGCTGGCGCGCGCAATCCCGTCCTCGCCCGCGCGCTCGCCATGCCGCGCCACGGCCAGCTGCACCGCCTTGTCGCCCGGCAGCGCCTGCATCGCGGCGAAGCACAGCAGTACCACAGCCAGCAGCATCGCGACCAGCTGTGCCAGCCGCGCCGCCAGCGCGCCGATCAGTTGGCCCATGCCATCCGGTCGATCAGGTAGCGCTGCTCGTAGGGGTCGATCGGCACCGGCTTCACGCGGGTGGACACCGCCACGGTATGCTCGAACCACGACACCGGGATCACCGGCAGTTCTGCATGCAGGATCTCGGTGATGCGCTTGCGCAACGCCGCACGACGGGCATCGTCGAAGCTGGCGATGTATTCCGGCACCAGCGCGCGGATCTCAGCGTTGATCCAGCCGGACTGCGCCCAGACCGTCTTGTCGCGGGTGAAGTCTGGCAGGATTGTGGCGATCGGGTCGGGCACGTTGACATAGGTGCGCCCGACCAGCCCGGCCTGGAAGGTGCCATCGCGCTGCGCCTGCGGCACGATGCTGCCGGGCCCGGTGCGTATCTGCATGTCGATGCCGAGCTCGCGCAGCTGGGCCTGCATCGCCGCTGCCATGGGCGGCAGCTCCGGGCGATTGGCCAGCACCAGAATGGTGAAGCGTAACGGCGCGCCGTCCTTGTGCAGCACCCCGCCCTCGCCAGGCTTCCAGCCCGCCTCGGCAAGCAGCGTCCGGGCGCGGGCGACATCGCGAGCATAAGGCGGCAGCGCCGGGTTGTGCCAATCCGCCAGGATCGGCGGGAGCAACTGCGTCGCGGCACTCGGCGGGTGGCGCAGCACGGCGGCGGCAATGCCCGCCCGGTCGATTCCGAGGTTGATCGCCTGGCGCACCCGCAGGTCGGCGAAGATCGGTAGCCCGACATTCAGCGGCATCACCCGCGCCCGCGGAATGGTGATGCTTTGCACCTTCGCCCGGCTGCCCGCGTTGATGCGCGGCACCGCGGCCGGAAGCAGCGTATAGGCGACATCCGCATCGCCGGCCTCGACCATCGAGGCCCGAGTCTCACCCTGCGGCACCGCGTGATAGCGCGCGCGGCGCACAGCCGGCATCGCGCCACCACGGTCGAAGGCGGCCACGTCCACGCTGCGGTCACCATCGATGGCAGTAACGCGATACGGGCCGGTGCCGATCCAGGCGGCGATCTTGCCGTCGGCCCCGCGCGCCGAGGGGGCCAGCACGATGGCGGCGTAGTCGGTCAGGAAGGCGGGCAAGGGGGCGAACGGCGTCGTCGTCTTCAACACCATCGTCGAGCCCTCGGCGCTGATCGAGGCGATCGGCACCGCCGCCAGCGTCTCGCCGCTGGCCCGCGCCCGCTCGATCGCCGCGATCATGTCCGCCGGCGTCACCGGAGTGCCATCATGAAAGCGCAGCCCGGCGCGCACGGGGAAGCGCCACGTCAGGCGGTCGTCGTCCAGGGTCCAGCCGGAGGCAACCAGCCCGACCAGCTTGCCATCGGGCTCCACGCCAATGATCGTCTCGGCGATCCCCATCCGCGCGGCGATGTAGCCGGTATCGGCCGGATCGAGCGACGTGACCTGCCAGGGGGCTACGACATTGAGCACGCGCTCGTCGGCGCTGGCCGGCGCGGCTGTCAGCCCGGCGCCAGCCAGCGCTGCGCCAACCAGGAATGTGAAGGAGCGGCGGAACATGGAACCCTCCAGGGAACAAGGCTTGCTCGATAGACGTTATAGTATAACATTACAATCCATCGATCGGAAGGAAAGCAGACGTGGACATGGGTGCCGGTTCCAAGGAGGTGCCACCCGCAGCCGCAGCCATCTCAGACGAGGTATGGACCTGCAGCAGCTCGCGGTCTTCGAGCCACGGGGGCGAGCATCTGCAATGCCTTGGCCCAGGCGCGATGGCACGCATCCATGATCGCCGGATCGGCCTTGCGATATGGGATCGTCGGCCGCGCCTCCCACTAGCGCACGAACTTGCCGCGATGGTGCCGGCGCCAGCAAGCTGCCTCGTGGCCAGCGGTGCACCTGACGAAGCTGCGCGTGCGCTGAAGGCGCAACTGTCGCGCCGGGCCGGCGCCCTCGGCGCTGATATCGCGGCCTTGGCTCACATCTTCGCCACCGTGGCAGGCACCCGAACGGTCCGTCTCCGGCTCGAACATATCAACGACGATGCCTGCAGCCTGTTCCATGTCGACGCCGTTCGTCTGCGCCTTCTCTGCACCTATGCCGGCCCCGGCACCCAGTGGCAGGACGCCCAGGGCCGGCTGCACCGGATGGCGCGCCTCCAGGTCGGCCTGTTCAAGGGCAGTCGCCATCCTACTTGTGCCCCGGGGATACTGCACCGCTCCCCGCCGGTCAGCCATCTGCCACCCAGCCGCCGCGCTCGGCTCCTTCTTTGTATTGATGAAACCGGGATCTTCGAATGACCGCCGCCCGAACGCTGCTGCCCGTGACCGTCCTGTCCGGCTTCCTCGGCGCAGGAAAGACCACCCTGCTCAACCACGTGCTCGCCAACCGCGAGGGCAAGCGCGTGGCGGTCATTGTCAACGACATGAGCGAGGTGAACATCGATGCCGCCCTGGTGGGCAATGCCGGCCAGCTTTCGCGCACCGAGGAGAAGCTGGTCGAGATGTCGAACGGCTGCATTTGCTGCACCCTGCGCGAGGACCTGATGCAGGAGGTGGCGCGGCTGGCCGCCGAAGGGCGGTTCGACTACCTGCTGATCGAGAGCACCGGCATCAGCGAGCCGATGCCGGTGGCGGCCACCTTCGACTTCCGCACCGAGGAGGGGTTCAGCCTCGCCGACAGCGCCCGGCTCGACACCATGGTGACTGTGGTCGATGCAGCCGCCTTCCTACGCGACTATGCCAGCCAGGACAGCCTGGAGCAGCGCGGCGAGACCGCGGGCGAGGACGATGGGCGGATGCTGGTCGATCTGCTGGTGGAGCAGGTGGAGTTCGCCGACGTGATCGTGGTGAACAAGGCCGACCTGCTCGGCGAGCCGGAACTGAAGCGCCTTGAGGGCATCCTCGCAACCTTCAACCCGGGCGCCGAGATCGTCCGCACCACGCACGGCCAGGTGCCGCTGGACCGCGTGATGGGCACCGGGCGCTTCGACTTCGCCCGCGCCCAGCAACAGGCAGGCTGGGCCCAGGCGCTGGCCGGCGCACACCTGCCGGAGAGCGAGGAGTTCGGCATCACCAACTTCGTCTACCGCGCCAGGCGCCCCTTCCACCCGACGCGCTTCCACCGCTTCCTCGGCGGCGACCTCGGGGGAGTGGTCCGCGCCAAGGGCTTCTTCTGGCTGGCCAGCCGCATGCGCTGGGCCGGCTCCTGGCAGCTCGCCGGTGCTGTTGGCCGCCACGAGGCCGCAGGCTTCTGGTGGGCCGCCGTCCCGCCGCAGAACCGCCCCCAGGATCCAGAGTGGCAGGAGACGATCCGAAAGACCTGGCACCCGATGTACGGCGACCGGCGCCAGGAAATCGTCTTCATCGGGATCGGCATGGACGAGGCCGCCATTCGCACCGCGCTCGATGCCTGCCTGCTCACCGACAAGGAGATGCGGGCGGGCGCTAAGGCCTGGGCCACTCTGCCCGACCCTTTTCCACTCTGGAGGAACGAGCCGTAACTGGCTGAAACCCATGGCAATCGTCCTTGGAGGGCAGCGGCACCACTGAAGGCGGCTGGCCCAGAGAACGTTGGTCCCGGGCTCCGACCGCTCCGCCAATTCACTTTCGAATCCCACTCTCCGGCCCGGCCGGTAGCGCCGTGAGGCGCAGGTTTCCTGCGGTTTTCAGAGGGGACCTGTTGACCTGCTTGACGGCTTGGAAGGCCAAAAATCGCTCTCTGAGGGCGGATTCTCTCCGAACCTGTGGGCTGGGGTGATCGGGTACGGTTCAAAAATTCTATTGTTTTCAATCATATAAACCTGATGACCGCCTGATGACTTCGGCGACCGCTTTTGGTCGGTAGGCACGGGGCACAAATAGTCGCAAGTCCGCCACCGGCTCACCGCTGAACGCCGCCGCGGTCAGAGTATCGGAGCCGAAGACTATTGAGCCAGCCGAAACATGTCATTGGTTCCAAGGGCCGTTTGGCCCGTGGTCGGCAGGGCCTATTTGCTTTCTCTGGCGTAAGCTCTCCGTCGTGCCGTACCTGCCGAGTTGACCTGGTGTGTCGACCCTCGAGCACCGCAAATCCGCCGCTCAGCAGGGCAGTTCAGCGCTGCTGCGAGGTGACGGGGACGAAGCGGACCTTGTCGGAGTCGTTGAAGAGGGAGACGGCAAAGGCGCGACAGATCTCGACGTGAAAGCCGGTCCAGCGGCCCTGGCTGTCGGGGATGAACATGGCGGGGTGGTTGTTGGCGATGCCGCAGACGACGGCGCCTCGGGAGCGGATGGCGTCGAGCGTGGTGCCCGCGCTGGACGCGGCGGGGAGGAGGGCGACGGCGCGCGGCAGGATCGATCGCATCGGGGACCTACCGTGTTCTAGTTCTGCAACGGCGGGTGCGGGTGGGAGCTTGGCGCATTTTGGACGGGCTGGGAACGGACGGGCTAGGCGCAGTGCGGCGGCCGGGGTCATAATGCGCCAGCCCCGGCCGGGGCGGAACGGGCGAAGGAAGCGGGACGATGGACGATCCGGTCGACGTGTTGATCATCGGGTCGGGCGCATCCGGCGCGGCAGCGGCGTGGAGCCTGGCGGAAACGAAAATGCGCATCGTCTGCCTGGAACAGGGCGGCTGGGTGCGGCCCGAGGACTATCCCAGCAACAGGCGCGACTGGGAGGCGCAGCGGTTCGGCGACTTCGACATCCTCCCCAACCGACGCGGACTGCCGGCGGACTATCCGGTCAACGACAGCAACTCGGTGATGAAGATCGCCAATTACAACGCGGTCGGCGGCGCCACGGTGCATTGGACGGCGCATTTCCCGCGTCTGCACCCCTCGGACTTCCGGGTGCGAACGCTCGACGGCGTGGCGGATGACTGGCCGGTGGACTATGCGGCGCTGGAGCCGTTTTTTGCCGAGAACGACCGCATGATGGGGGTGGCCGGGCTAACGGGCGATCCGGCGTATCCGTTGCACCACCCGCCGATGCCGCCGCTGCCGCTGGGGCGGACCGGGATGGTCTACGCCCGGGCGATGAACAAGCTGGGCTGGCACTGGTGGCCGTCGGACTCGGCGATCGCGACGGTGGACTACGAGGGGCGGGCGCGCTGCATCAATCTCGGGCACTGCACGCCTGGCTGCGCGCAGGGGGCGAAGGCCTCGACGGACATCACTTATTGGCCGGCGGCGATCCGCGCCGGGGTGGAACTGCGGACACGCTGCCGCGTGCGGGAAATCACCGTCGACGCGCAGGGGATGGCGAGCGGGGTGGTCTATTACGATGCCGAGGGGAAAGAGGTATTCCAGCCCGCCCATGTGGTGGTGCTCGCGTGTAACGGGGTGGGGACGCCGCGGCTGCTGCTCAACTCGGTGTCGGGGCGGTTCCCGAACGGGCTGGCGAATTCGTCGGGGCTGGTGGGGCGTAACCTGATGCTGCACCCCTGGCCGATGGTGTACGGCTATGTGGAGGAAGAGGTCGACGCCAACCGCGGGCCCTTGCTGTGCCTGTGGAGCAAGCAGTTCTACGAGACCGATCCCGCGCGGGATTTCGTGCGGGGTTATATGCTGCAGTTCGGGCGAGGCGCGGGGCCTGCGGCCGAGGCGGCGAGCAGTGCGGTGGCGGGGCGGTTGCCGTGGGGCGAGGGGCATCACGACCGGATGCGCCAGCTGTATGCGCATCGGCTCAATATCGGCGTGGCGACCGAGGACCTGCCGGAGGAGCACAACCGGGTGACGCTCGATCCGGTTCTGAAGGACAGTCACGGCATCCCGGCGGCGAAGATCGACTACACGCTGAGCGAGAACACGCGACGGATGATGGAGCATGGCATCGCGCGGGCGACCGAAATCATGCAGGCCGCGGGGGCGCATTCGATCAGCTGCTCAAGGACGGTGCTGAACAGCCCCGGCCACCTGCTGGGCACGGCGCGGATGGGGACGAACCCGGAGCGGTCGGTGGTGAATGAATGGGGGCGGAGCCACGACGTGAAGAACCTGTTCATCGTCGATGGCAGCATCTGGGTGACGTCGGGGGGAGTGAACCCGACCTCGACGATCCAGGCGCTGGCGCTCTACATCACGGACCAGATGAAGCGGCGGTTGGGAGAGTTGTTTGATTGAAGGGAAGTTGTCTTTTTGAAAAAGAAGACTCTTCTTACTTCACCGCCCCCATCGTCAGTCCGCGGACGATGTATTTCTGCACCATCAGGCTGAGAATCAGCTGAGGCAGGGCGGAGACCAGGGTGGCGGCGGCCATCTGGCCCCAGAGGACCTGCTCGTAGGAAATGAACTGGATGGCGCCGACGGTGACCGGGAAGGTCTGCCGGCCCGCCAGCATGAGCGGGTAGTTGAAGGCGTTCCAGCAGAAGATAAAACCAAGGATGATGGTCACCGCGAGGCCGGGCATGCTGAGCGGCAGGATCACCCGGGTGAGCACACCGAACCAGGTGCAGCCGTCGATCTTCGCGGCTTCCTGGATTTCGAGGGGGATTTCCTGAAAGAAGCTGCGCAGCATCCAAATAGTGAACGGCAGCGTGATGAGCTGGTAGGCCAGTATGAGGCCGCTGTAGGTGTTGTAGAGGCCGAGCTGCTGGTAGACGAGGTAGAGGGGGATGACGAAGGCGATGAAGGGGACGAAGCGGAAGCTCATGAAGGTGAAGGCGAGCGCGCCCTTGAGGGGGAAGTCGAAGCGGGCCAGCGCATAGGCCGAGGGGATACCGGCTGCAAGCGAGAGCAGGACGGCGCCGCCGGAGATGATGATGGAGTTGAGGAAGTAATTCGGAAAATCCGGGCGGGTGGAGGAGTACTGCCCGCGCTGCTCGCCGATCACGAGGGCGGCGTAGTTGTCGAGCGTCGGGGTGAAGATAAAGGTGGGCGGGACGGAGATGATATCGCCGGGGCTCTTGAGCGAGGTCAGGAGGATCCACAGGAAGGGGAACACCGTCCAGAACAGCAGGGCCGCCGCTGCGAGGGCGGTGCCGATGTGGACCAGGGAGCGGCGGGGGGTCATTGGACGGTGCGCTCGGAGGCGCGGTTCCACAGGCGGAGTAGCAGGTAGCTGACCAGGACGACGAGGATGAGCAGCACGACCGCCTGGGCCATGCCCTTGCCGATCTGGTACCACTGGAAAGCGAACTGGTAGGCCATGATGTGGAGGTTGGTGGTGGCGTCGTTGGGGCCGCCCATGGTTGTGGCGTAGATGACGTCGAAGACGCGCAGCGAATCCATGGCGCGGAAGGTGCCGGCGAGGATTAGGAATGGGCTAAGCAGCGGCAGCGTGATGTAGCGCAGCATGGCGGCGGGGCTGGCACCGTCGACGCGGGCGGCCTCGTAGGGCTCGGTGGGCAGGGCCTGGAGGGCGCCGAGCAGAATGAGGGCGACGAAGGGCAGGTTGCCCCATGTGTCGATGATGAGAACCGAGGCGATGGCGCCCCAGGGGGAACCGAACCAGTTCACCGGGCCGAGGCCGAGGAAGGAGAGCAGATAGTTGATGATGCCGGCGTTGGTGGAGGCCATCATGATCTTCCACATCAGCGCGGTGATGACCGGGGGTATCATGAGCGGGAGGAGCATGAGGGCGCGCAGGACCGCGCGGCCGGGGATGCGGCCGTGCAGGAAAAGGGCGACGGCGAGGCCGAGGCCGACCTGGAGGATGACGGCGGCGACGGTGAAGCCGAGGGTGAACTGAAGCGCGCGGTCGAACAGCGCCTCCTCGAACAGGCTGATGTAGTTGTCGAACCAGACGAAGCGGAAGCGCTTGGGGTACTGCAGCCAGTAGCTGGTGAAGCTGTAGTAAATGCCGACGCTAAAGGGGTAGAGGATGCCGGCCAGCAGGACGAGCGCCGGCGCCATCAACAGGTAGGGAAGGAACGCCTCCTGTCGCCGGCGCCGACGCTTCGGTGTCATGGGTGGACTACGGCCGGATGCCGGCCTCCTTCAGCACCTTGTCGATTTCCGCGTCGGCGCGCTTGAGGGCGTCGGCGGCGGACATTTTCTGGAAGTAGATCTCATGTAGCGAGCGGGCCCAGATGTCGCCAACGCGGACACGCTCGGGCTGGGGAATCCAGGCGACGCGGGCGGTTTCGAGGTTGCGGGCGACGGTCTTGAGGTAGTTGCCGTTGCCCCATGAGCCCATGACTTTCTGCACTTCGGGGTCATTGAAGACGGAGGAGCGGGTGGGGTTATAGTTGCGGAAGCCGAGGGTGGCGTTGAGCAGGGTCCGCTGGGCGGTGGCCCATTGGACGAAGAGCCAGGCGGCATCCTTGTTCTTGGTGGCCTTGTTGATGCCGAGCGCCCAGGTGGAGAGGCTGGCGTAGGTCTTGCCGCCGGGGCCGGCGGGCAGGAGGGCGTAGCCGACCTTGCCGGCGACCTTGGACTTGCTGGGGTCCTCGTAGTTGGCGGCGAAAAAATCGGCGTCGGCGATCATGCCAGCCTGGCCGGCGGTGAAGGCCTCCATGGCGTCGTACCACTGGACGTTGGCCCAGTTCGGCGGGCCACTTTCACGGACCATGTTGACCCAGGTTTCGGTGTATTTGACCGAGCGGGGGTCATGCAGGTTGCCCCTGAGCTGGGCGTCGAGCTCGCCCCACTGGTTGTCCGTGTAGGACTTGAGACCGCTGATGAAGCCGGTGCCGATGGAGGCGACGGAGGGGGTGCCGCGGGCGGTGATGCCGGCGATGCCGGCGTTCTTCTTCACGAGGCGGGCCGCCTCGGCCATCTCCTCGATGGTGGTGGGGATCTTGATGTTGTACTGCTCGAAGATGTCCTTGCGGTAGGCAAGGATGTAGGTCTCGGAGAGGACGGGGATGGAATAGAGCGGTCCCTCGCCGATGCCGCCGCCGATCTTGCCGCTCCAGCGGTTGGAGGCGAGCAGGCCGGGGAAGAAGTCCTCCAGGTTGTACCAGGCCCGGTCGGTGAGCTTGGGGTCGCTGAGGAAGCCGTCGAGGGGAAGGATCCAGTCAGGGATGACGTAGCCCCAGTTGCGGATCGGGGCGGTCATGATGACGGAGAATTCACCGCGCTGCTGGGAGAGGTCGGCGGCGAGCTTTGTGAAGTACTCGGCTTCGGGGAGGATGAGGTAGTCGACGTTGATGCCGGTCAGGGCGCGGAACTGCGGGATGAGGGGCAGCAGGGATTCGGTAAAGGGGTGCTTGTTGAGGCCGATGGTGAGGGACTGGCCCTCGGCCTGGCGCCAGTTGATCTTGGCTTGACGGTAGTAGGCGAGTGCCTCGCTGTCCTGCGCGGCGGCGGGCGGGGGGGCCTGGGTTGTGACGAGCCCTGTGAGTAACAGGGCGCTGAGCCAACGACGCGGTATGCGCATGCGGATCGCCTCCTCCGGGAGAATTGTCGGCGCCGGACGGGTCCAGTGCCCGGCCTATGGGTAGCCGTTCCGGTGGGGGCTAGTCGGGATGATGGCAGGTGGCAACACGGGCGGGGGAGGGCGGCGAGCTGCCGAGACGGTATCGAGCGATCGGTTGCGATAGCCATTTCGGTAGGTGGTGCGCTCGCCGGCGCGTTCGTGTCGACCGGCGCCGATCAGGCCCTCCAAGACGGTCTCCATCCACGTCAACATGACCAAGCAGCAACCCGTTTGGATGCGCACTGGCTCGTCATGGGCGGGCGTGACGCACTATACGCGCGATCTGCTATTGCTAGCTTCAGTCGGAGACGGCAGTGCGCAGTACCCCGATACTACAGGAGACGGCTTCGGCAGCCCCGGCAGCTTCATCCTCTCCGGCTGCCGCCCATCGAGCATCGGCTCGATGACCGCCGGCGCCAGCAGGATCAGTGAAACCCAGGCAGCGTTGATCTTCGCAGCCGACGGCACTGCCCATTGACTGCCGTCATCAACCGCGACCACGCTCATTGCCGATGCCCGGAGGCCATGATGGCTGAACTCGACGCCCTGTTTCGCCCGCGCGCCGTCGCCTTCGTCGGCGTCTCCCCGGACCCGATGAAATACGCCGGTCGCGCTCTGGGTTTCCTGCGCAGCCATGGGTTCGCCGGCATGATCCATGCGGTGAACCCGAGATACACCGAGGTGCTCGGCGCCCCCTGTGTTTCTGCAGTGGACGATCTGCCGGTGGGAACCATCGACCTAGCCTTCGTTGCCGTCGCTGCCGAGCGCGTGCCTGGCGTCATTGCCGCGTGTGGCCGAAAGGGGATCGGCGCCGCCATCGTGGCGAGCTCGGGTTTTCGCGAAACTGGCCCCGAGGGAGCTGCCCGCGAGGCGGCCCTGCTCACCACTGCCCGGGCTGCCGGCGTGCGGCTTTGCGGCCCCAACTGTATCGGCGTGGCCAATCTCCTCGATCGCGCGGTGACCTGCTTCGGGACCACCTTCGAGGAGCCGGTGCCGGAAGGCGGCATCGGCATCATCTCGCAGAGTGGCGCCTTCGCCAGCCTGATTGTCGACAGCCTGCGCCGCCGGGGCATCGGCGTCAGCCACATGATCTCCTCCGGCAACGAGGCGGATATCACCACGGCCGACTGCATTCGCTTCATGGTCGCCGACGGGCGGACGCGGGCCATTCTCGTCTACATGGAGGGGTTGCGCGATGCGGCCGACTTCCTTGCCGCCGCCGGCCTGGCGCGCGCGGCCGGGATTCCTGTCATCCTGCTCAAGACCGGCCGCAGCCCGGCCAGCCGGCGGGCCATCTTGTCGCATACCGGCAGCCTCGCCGGCGCGGCCGACATCGCCGCTTCCGCCTTCGCTCGCCACGGCATCATTACCGTTGCGACGATCGAGGACATGGTGGAGTGCGCCATGCTCGCCGACCGGCTGCCGGCCGCCTTCACCCCCGGGCGCGGGGTCGGCGTGGTCTGTATCGGCTCAGGCGGCGCGACCAGCCTGGCGGCCGACCTGCTCGAGGGTGACGGCCTGTCCGTGCCGGCCATGGCGGCGGCCACCGCGATCACCCTGCGCGCCGCCATGCCGCCCTTCGTCACCGCGCAGAACCCGCTCGATGTCGCCGGCTACGGCTATGACGACGAGGCGGATCTCGCCGGGGTCGCGCTCGATGCCTTCGGCGCCGATGCCGGCTTCGACAAGTTGATCGCTGTCATCCCCGGGCTGCCGCATGTCGCCCGCTGCGTCGCAGCCGTCGCCAGGGTTGCGGCGGCCTCGCCGCGTCCGGTGCTGAGCGTGTTCGTCGGCGGGCCCTACACCGATGTCGGCATCGGGTTGGCCCGCGATGCGGGGCTCGCCTGGTCATCCGACCTCGCGCGTGCCGGCAGGGCGATGGCCGCGGCGACCCGCTTCGGTGAGGCCGGGACCCGCGCGGCCCCGCCGCCGCTCGTTCCCGGTCGGCCCGCCGGATATGTAACGATCGCCCTCGCGGAGCACGAAGCCGCCGCCCGGCTCGCCGCCGCCGGTGTGCCGATGGCGCGCTCGATCCTGTGCCGCAATCTCGCCGAGGCCCGCGCCGCTGCCGCGGCGATCGACTATCCCATCGCGTTGAAGGCGCAGTCCGTCGGCCTGCCGCACAAATCTGACGCCGGCGCGGTTGCCCTCGCTATCGCCGACGAGGCAGCCCTGAACGCGGCATTCGCCGCCATGGCCGCCCGGTTGCGCGCGACGCGGCCCGCGTTGCGGCTCGACGGCTACCTCGTGCAGGCCATGGCGGCGGGCGGTGTAGAGGTCTTTGTCGGCATCAAGGCCGATCCTGAATTCGGCCTCTGCCTGCTGCTCGGCCCCGGTGGTGTGTTGGTCGAGACGATGCACGACATCGCGGTCGCGCCGCTGCCCCGCGAGGCCGCCGACATCGAGGCGATGATCGATGCAACCGCCCTCGGCCGCCTGCTCGCCGGCGTCCGCGGTCGGCCACCCTCCGACCGGAAAGCCCTGGTCGCCGCCATTCTCTCCATCTGCCGTTTCGCTGCCGACAACGCCGGCAGTCTCGTCGAGCTCGACATCAACCCTCTGCTCGCTGGCCCGTTCGGCACCTGCGCCGTCGACGCGCTGATGATCCACAGCACCTGAACCAGGAGACGCCGCCATGACCGAGCCCGCTGTCCTCTACCACCGCGAGGCAAGCACCGGCTTCGTGACCCTCAATCGTCCCCGCGTGCTGAACGCCATCAACGACCCCTGGATCACCGACCTCGTCGTCGCCGGCGAGCAGGCTGCCGCTGATGCTGAGGCACTGGTAGTCGTGCTGCGCGGCGCAGGCCGTGCGTTCTGCGCCGGGGCCGATCTCAAGGCGACACCGAGCACCGCGCCGCATATGCCCTACCGCGCCGACCATATCGATCCGATGCAGCGCATCGCCCGGGTTTTCCGCTCCATGCGCAAGCCGGTGATCGCCGCCGTGCATGGCTATGCCGTGGGTGGCGGCTGCGAACTCGCCATGCTCGCCGACATGCGTCTTGCTGCCGAGGGAACGAAATTCGGCTTCACAGAGTTGCGCGTGGGCGCCACGGTGACGATGGGTGGGCTCTACAATCTTGCCCGCATCGTCGGCACCGGTCGGGCCTTCGAACTGCTCTACACGACGGATCTCATCGATGCCACCGAGGCTCATCGCATCGGCCTGGTCAACCGAGTCGTCCCAGCCGACGAGCTTGCCGATGCCGTCGCCGCCCTGGCGAGCAAGGTCGCAGGCAATTTTCCGTTCGAGATGTCGCTCGTCCGTGCCGCCCTTTACCGCGCACTTGACCAGGATTTCGACGCCGCGCTGGAGGAGGAAGGCACGAACTCGCTGCTCTCTTACCTCGGCGGCTCCCGCAACACCGGCATGCGCCGCGCCATGGACGCGATCGAGGCCAAGCCACCGCAGTAGCCGCGTTGCCGCGCTGTACCGGTTTACCACGGGTGCGCTCTATAGACGTGCCGATTGATCGAGGGATCGCTGACGCTTAGCTACCGAGATAGTGGTGCAGCCAGCGCCAACCTCTGCCCCTCCCACTCCACCGCCACTCCCGCCACCAGGCCCGGCAACGTCATTCCCTCCGATTGCCGGCGTCGAGGATCGCCTCCACCACATCCGGCGCCAGCAGCGTCAGCCGCAGGATACGCGAGACGTAGGAGGCGTTGATCTTCTCCGCCGCGATCAGGGTGATGTCGTGCCGCGATTCCACCTCCAGCACGTCGGGCGTGATGATCACCTTCCGCCCGCCGCGCGGCCTGACGGCCAACGGTATGACCACCGTCAGGGTGTGTGCATCGGCGCTCATGCCGCCGCCCTCTCGACGCCAGTGTTTCGCGCCTCAAGGTCCCGCACCAGACTGCCGAGTCCGTCCAGCCGCAGCCGGACGATCCGCGCCTTCTCGGTATAGAAAAGTTCGTCCCACAGCGGCTCGATCCGCTCCAGCGCCCGCAGTACCTCGTGCTCCGTTTCGTCCGACGCCGACGCCCGCGCTGCCCGCCATGTGCCAACCACCACCTCGGGCTGGCGCAGCAACGCGCGCACCTGCGCCACCACCGCGGCCTCGATCTCACACGCCGGCAGCCGCGCGATTGCCGGCCGCTCCGTCCCGCCGCCCTTCAACACCGCCTGGCTAGTGTAGTACCTATATACCTGTCCGCGCCGCCCGCGGGCGTGGCTCGGCGACATGGCGCGGCCGTCACTGTCGAAGATCAGGCCCCGCAGCAGGGGATCGGTGGTGTTGCGGGAGCGGTTTACGCGCACCCGCGGGTTGACCTGCAGTATGGCGTGCGCGGCCTCCCAGGTGACCTGGGTCAGGATTGCGTCATGCTCGCCGGGATAGGCGGTGCCCTTGTGCACGGCGTCGCCGAGATACACCCGGTTGCTGAGGATGCGGTAGATGTCGACCTTGTTGAGCGGCCTCCCCCGTTTCGTCGTGGCCCCCTCGACGTGAAGCTGCCGGGTGAGCTTCGTCCCCGACTCCAACTCGACGAACTCCTGAAAGATGCGCCGCACCAGCGCCGCCTCGGTTTCGTTCACCACCAGCTTGCGTTCCAGCACGTCATAGCCAAGCGACGGTCAGCCCCCCATCCACATGCCCCGTTTGCGGGAGGCGGCGAACTTGTCGCGGATGCGCTCGCCAATGACTTCCCGTTCGAATTGAGCAAACGATAACAATATGTTGAGCGTCAGCCGGCCCATCGACGTGGTGGTGTTGAACGACTGCGTCACCGACACAAAGGTCACCTGGTTGGCGTCGAACACGTCCACCAGCTTCGAGAAGTCCAAAAGGGCGCGGCTGAGGCGATCGATTTTATAAACGACTACGCAATCAATCAGCCCCTCCTCGATATCGGCGATGAGGCGTTTGAGAGCGGGCCTTTCCAACGTGCCGCCGGAGACGCCGCCGTCGTCGTAGCGGTCGCGAACCAATACCCAACCCTCGGCACGCTGGCTAGCGATGTAGGCCTCGCAGGACTCGTGCCGGGCATCGAGCGAGTTGAACTCCTTGTCGAGCCCTTCCTCGCTCGACTTCCGAGCGTACACGGCGCAGCGGAGTTTCCGCACCGCGGCCGGCATGGCGGTCGCGGCCTTCATGCCCTTTTTCATGCTGCACCTCGGCTCGGGCGCAGGCCGAAGAAGACGCGCCCGTTCCAGCGGGTGCCGGTGATGCCGCGGGCAATGGCGGACAGGGACTGGTAGGGGCGGCCCTGGTAGTCGTAGCCGCGCGGGTGACGGTGACGACGTGCTCGACGCCCTGATACTCGCGGATCAACTGGGTGCCGGCGATCGGCCTGTCGTCGCCGCGCGGTCGCCTCGCGCGGTGCCTTCTCGGCGAGCAGGGCGCGGAGCGCCTCCATTGGCGCCTCGAGGGCGGCGATGATGTCGGTATCGCGGTTGTCCTGGTCGTCCCAGGCGGCGAGCACCGAGGCGGCGGCGGCGCGGAGGTTGGCCCGCGGCGTGGGCGCCACAGTGGCGGCGTCGAGGGCGTCGGCGACCGCGGCGGTTCCTGGGCCACCGCCCCGTCAGAAGCCGCGTGTTGCGCCGTGTTGGCGTCCGTGGCGGGCACGGGCGGGTCACGGTCGATGGCGCGGAAGCCGGCGTCGGTCAGGACGAGGGTGGTGAGCATCAGCCCGTTGGCGCTGTCCTCGACCAGGGTTGAGGCGTCGCCGAGGCGGTAGTCGCCCTTGGTCTTGGCGATGATGCCGTCGCGCAGCAGGGCGTCGATCATCTTGTGCCGTGCGGCGGTGGGCAGTTTGCGGTGGAATTCGAGGCGGCCGTCCGGGCGCTCGGCGGCGCGGTTCAGGACGATTGTGGCGGCGGCGGACCGGCTCATTTGCGTGCTCCTTGTAGCGGCGCCCGACCATCGGGCGCCTGCTAAAACCCCGAGCCCCACCAGCGGTCTGGTCGGGGCGGACGCTCGGGGTATCCCCCTGGCGTGATGGACCATTCGCGCTGCGGGCGACCGGAGCCAAGCTGATAAGACGTTGTCATTGCATCATTTCTGACGCTCCATCGCGAGGCGTGGACGGGCCCCATCGTGCCTGCACGATGGGAGGCTGAGTCGCCGCCATGCCGGAACTGACCCCCTCGACCCGCGAGGCCGCCCGTCGCATCGGCGTCACCGAGACCGCCCTGCGCAAAGCCGCCACCAAGGGGCGGATCGAGCGCGAGCCGGACAGCCAGTGGGATGTCGAGAAGACCCGACGCCGCATGGTGGAGACCGCCGACCCTGTCCGTTCCCCCCTGGCGAGTGGTGGTATGGGTGGCTCGATGTCGGGTGACGCGACGCCCTACGCTCGGCTCAAGGTCGCGCAGCTTGCTCTGAAGGTCGAAGCCCAGCGGATGGCGCTGGACGAGGACAAAGGCCGGCTGCTCGACGCCCAGACCGCCAACGCCGCGATCGACGAGATCGCCGGCGCCATGCGCGACGCCTTGCT
>JAPLOH010000363.1 GCA_026400845.1 Alphaproteobacteria bacterium | reverse complement strand
GGCCGCGGCGATCGCCGCGTACGCCGACGAGGCCTACGCCGCCGCGCGCCCCGCGCCCCAAACGCGAACCGGGCGAACGCAAGACGCCCCGGCTGGGTTTGCCGAACCGCAAATTATGGCTGGCGAGCGAAATCGGCTGGTGGGGCCGCGGCTTTTGCGTGCAGATTCAATATTTGTTCAACGAACCCGAGACTGCGGCGCTGATCGCCGGGAGTCCGCAGGCGCAGCGCTTGCTGCGGCCGTTCTGCCGCATGCTCGGCATTGAGGTGCCCTGCATTCCGCCCCTGCCGAAGCGACCGCGCAAGCCGCGGCCGAAACCGGTGAAACCGCGGCGCCTGACACGCACGGAGCACGAGGCGATCCTGTGGTACCCCAACTCCGAGGGCAAGCCGATGAAGCTGTTGCCGCGAAAACTTCCGCGCGACTAGACGCCTTCACGGAATTTTGTCCTAATTGTTGCGATTTACTAACAAAACCATGCCCACTGGCCCAGCCGACGTGGCGCAGCGGTGGATACCGCCTCTTCCCTTCCCCTCCCTTGCCTCATAGGCTTCCGGCCCCCAGCAGGAGCGCCCGCCATGAAACCACGCCAGATCTTCGCCAATGGTGGCCGATTCTACGTCGACACCTGGGAGGACCCGAAGCTGCAGCGCCATCTGCTGTCGCTGCCCGGGGTGAAATCCCCGCGCATCTGCCTGCTGGCCGGAGCGGTCGGGGACAATCCCTCGGCGATCGAGAAATTCTATCGCGACTTGGGCGGCTATGACTGCCGGCTGACGCATCTCAACATCTACAACCCCGTCACCAAGGATTTCGCCGATTATTTCGCGGGGATGGATATCGTCTACGTGAATGGCGGCTCGACCCGCAACCTCATCACCGTCTGGCGCGACTGGGGGATCGACCAGGCGCTGCGCACCGCCTGGGAACAGGGGGTCGTGATGAGCGGCACCTCGGCGGGGATGAACTGCTGGTTCGATGCCTGCATCACCGATGCCTATCCGCCCGAGATGCTGCCGATGACCGCCATCGGCCTGATCGCCGGCTCCGCCTGCGCCCACTACAACCAGCGCCCGGATCGCCGACCGACGTTCCGGCGGCTGCTGGAGGAGGGGGTGATCCCGAGCCCGGGCTATGCCGCGGATGACGACGTGACGCTGCATTTCATCGGCGACACCCTGCACGAGGCCATCGCGGCCAAGCCGGGCATGGGGGCCTGGACCTTGCAGGGCGCCGAAGGAACCGCCATTCCCGTCCGCCTCCTCGGCTGATCCACCAGGGAGACCGCCATGCGCCTGACCGACGAACAGATCGCCCATTTCCACCGCGAGGGCTATCTCTTCCTGCCCGAGTTGTTCGAGCCCGAGGAGATCGCCCTCCTGCGCCGCGAGGCCGAGGCGATCTACGCCAACCAACGTCCGGAGGTGTGGCGCGAGCGCTCCGGGGCGCCGCGCACCGCCTTTGCCGCACATCTATATAATAATGCCTTCGCCGCCCTGGCCCGCCATCCCCGCATGATCAACCCGATCGAGCAGGTGTTCGGCGAGCAGCTCTACATGCATCAGTTCAAGGTGAACGCGAAATCCGCCTTCACCGGCGACGTGTGGCAATGGCACCAGGACTACGGCACCTGGGCGCGCGACGACGGGATGCCCGAGCCGCGCGCGATGAACATCGCGGTGTTCCTCGACGAGGTGATGCACATCAACGGCCCGCTGATGCTGGTGCCGCGCAGCCATACCGAGGGGGCCCTGGCCGCACAGCATGATGTCACCACCACCTCCTACCCGCTGTGGACGCTGGATGAGCCGACGGTGACGCGCCTGGTCGCGCAGGGCGGCATCGTCACCCCGATCGGCAAGCCCGGCGGGCTCCTGATGTTCCATGGCAATCTGGTGCATGGCTCAGCCGGCAACATCACGCCGTATCCGCGCAAGATCGTCTATCTGACGCTGAACGCGGTCTCCAACTACATCCGCACCCCCACGCGGGCGGAGTACATCGCGCACCGCGACTTCTCGCCGATCATCCCCGCCGAGGATGGCGCCCTGCTGGCCCTCGCCCGCCGCCGCGAAGCCGCCGAATGAACCTCCACGCCCTGGCCGCCGCCCGCGCCGCCGCCGGCCGGCCGGTGCGCGTCGGGCTGATCGGCGCCGGGAAATTCGGCTCGATGTTCCTGGCGCAGGTGCCGCATTCACCGGTCGTGGTGAGCGCGATTGCCGATCTCGACCCTGGCCGGGCGCGGACCGCCTGCGCCACTGTCGGCTGGTCCGCCGAGCGCATCGCCGCCACAGCGTTCACCGATAACGGCATGGCGCTGATCGGCCGCGATGATGTCGATGTGGTGGTAGAAGCCACCGGCCATCCCGCCGCCGGCATCGCCCATGCCCGGGCCGCGATTGCCGCTGGCAAGCACGTGGTGATGGTGAACGTCGAAGCCGACGCGCTGGCCGGGCCGCTGCTCGCCGCCGAAGCGAGGGCGGCCGGCGTGGTCTATTCGCTCGCCTATGGCGACCAGCCGGCGCTCACCGCCGAACTGGTGGATTGGGCGCGGGCCACCGGGTTTCGCGTCGTCGCCGCCGGCAAAGGGACCAAGTATCTGCCGGCGTATCACGACGTGACACCCGATGACGTGTGGTCGC
>JAPLOH010000289.1:12956-13942 GCA_026400845.1 Alphaproteobacteria bacterium | reverse complement strand
GTACGGCGTCAGCACGACGGCGCAGTTCCGGCCGAAACCGACGGTGATCCAGTGTCGCGACGGGTCATTGGCGGCGAGATCGGCGGCGAGGATGGTGCCGGTGATGCGGACCGGATCGCCGGCCGAAGGGTCGAGCCGGCCGCCGACCAGTTCGTCGAACGCATCGCCCGGCCGGGCGCCACGCAGCCGGGCGAGCAGGGCAGGGTCGGCGATGGTGGCGATGGCGGTGTCGGCGAGGCCCTGGGCGATGATTTCGCGGAGAATCCAGGTCGCCGCGCCGGAGCGATCGGAGGGATCGGCGATCACCGTGGGGGTGGCGCCCGCGGCCAGGGCGGCGGCGACCAGGGCCACGCCGGTGGCGACGGGGTGGATGGTCGCGGCACGCACCAGTTCGGCCCGCTTGCGCCAGGCGAAATCGGCAATGTCCCGCGCGGCGCGGTCGGCCAGCGCCTGATCGCCATTGGCGGTGGCCTGGATGGTCATCCCGGCGTCCGCAACGTCGGACCAGGGGAAGCCGAAAAAGACGTTGACGTAGAGATCGGGCGCGCGGGCCTCCCACACCAAGGCGCGCTGCACCAGGTCCATCCACGGCGAGGCGCCGGTCCATTGCTGCACCGTCGGCGTGATGATCGGCACCTTGATGGTGCGGGTCGCCGGCGCGTAGTCGCCCTTGATGGCGCGGAGCAGCATGCGGGCGGCGCGCTCGCCCTGCAGGCGGGTGTCGTAGTGGGGGAAATACTTCACGCAGAAGGCGAAATCCGCATGTTCAAGGAATTGGTGGTCCTCGTTGCCATGGGGGTCGAAGGTGCCGGCGATACGGGCGGCGGGGCCGACCACTGCGCGCACCCGCCGCGCCAGCTCCGCCTCGGGGTGCGCGATGCCGCGGGCGGCCATGGCGCCGTGTACGCAGAGATACACGCCATCGAACGGCCCCTGCGCGGCGAGTTCCGCCATCATGATGGCGGTGAAGTGCTCATAGGCCGCGT
>JAPLOH010000289.1:0-12945 GCA_026400845.1 Alphaproteobacteria bacterium | reverse complement strand
AGGCCGCGTTGGTCACCCAGCCCGAGCCGCTGCCGGTGACCGGCCACAGCGGCGAGGTGATGCCGGTGAGTTCGACGCCATGATGCTCGCGGGCGACCTTCACGAAACCGCCCATGTAGCCGTCAGGGTCGCTGGCCAGCAGCGCCGCGCCGCTGGCGGGCGAGCCGGGATAGGTGAAATCCTCGATCGTGGTGTCGTTGGGCAGGAAGGTGACGGTCTCGTGGGAGAATTGCAGGCAGGCGATGCGGATCGGCGTCATGGCGGGTCTCCCAAAAGGGGTCAGGCCTTCATCTTGATGCTCACACCCAATATGCCGGCCGGGCGCACCATCAGCACGATGATCAGCAGCACGAAGGCGTAGACGTCCTTGTAGGTGCCGGAGATGAAGCCGGCGCCGAGACTCTCGACCACGCCGACCAGCACGCCGCCGAGCACCGCGCCGGGCAGGCTGCCGAAGCCGCCTACCACTGCGGCGGCGAAGGCCTTCACCAGGATGCCGATGCCCATCTGAACCTGGACATAGTTGATCGGCCCGATCAGCACGCCGGCGGCCGCACCCAGCGCGCAGGCGACGCCGAAGGTGAGCGAGATCATCAGCGGCACGTTGATGCCAGAGAGGTAGGCGATATCCTTGTTGTAGGCCACCGCGCGCATGGCCAGCCCGATCATGGTCTTCTTCAGGACCAGATGGAGCGCCGTCATAAGTACCAGCGCGGTGCCGATGATCCACACATAGGACATCGGCAGTGCGAGATCGCCGATCTCGATCGGCATGCCGTGGGGCACCGGGAAGGGCAGGGCCTTGGGGCCCCATATCAGGAAGGCGATGTTCTGCAACAGGATGGACATGCCGAAGCCCGACACCACCATCGCCATCCCCGCCACGGTATAGCCGCCACCGCCGCTGGTGAGGCGCCGGTAGAACACCCGTTCGATGAACATGCCGAGCAGCCCGGTCAGCACGATCGCCAGCAGCAGCGTCGGCACGTAGGGCAGCGCCAGCTTCTGGAACAAGGTGAGGCCGATGAAGGCGCCGAACATGTAGATCTCGCCATGGGCGAAATGCACGATGTCGAGCCCCGAATAGATCAGCGAAATCCCGAGCGCGACCAGCCCGTAGACCATGCCGATGGAGACGCCGATGATGATGGGGTCGACGAAGTAGTCGAGCATCAGAGCTTCGCCTCCCGGTTGGCGACCGTGCCGCCGAGATAGGACAGCCGCACGTTGTCGTCGTTGATGAGGTGCTCGGACGGCCCCTCGATGTGGATCATCCCGTCCTTGATGACGTAGCCGTAGGAGGCCAGCAACAGCGCCATGCGGACGTTCTGCTCGACCATCAGCACCGTCATACCATCCCGCGCGATGCGGTGGATGGTCTGGAATATCCCCATGACGATTTGCGGCGCGAGGGCCGCGGAGGGTTCGTCGAGCATGATCATGCTGGGCGAGGACATCAGGCCGCGCCCGATGCAGACCATCTGCAACTGCCCGCCCGACAGCCCGCCGCTCGGCTGATGGCGCTTGTCGCGCAGGATCGGGAAATAATCGTAGACCCGCTCCAACGCCGCGTTCCGCCTGGCGCGGTCCTTCACGACATAGGCGCCGAGCAGCAGGTTCTCTTCCACAGTCATGCCCGGGAAGGTCTCCTTGCCCTGCGTCACCTGCACCAGCCCCGCCCGGACGATAGCGTCCGGGCGCATGGCATCGATGCGGGTGCCGGCGAAAGTGATGCTGCCGCCCCAGGGGCGGATCAGGCCCGAGGCGGCCTTCAGCAGGGTCGACTTTCCGGTGCCGTTGCCGCCGAGCAGGGCCACGATCTGCCCGCGCTGCACCGACAAATTCGCGCCGTTGAGGATTTGGACGCGGCCATAGCCGCCAGTGAGGTCCTTGATGTCCAGCATCGCCGCCCCCACCGCGCTCATGGCGCGCGGAGGAAGCTGCGCACTTCCTCGTCCAGCATCTCGCGGCCGAGATAGGCCTCGATCACCCGGTGATCGGCACTGATCTCGGCGGGGGTTCCCTCGGCGATCTTCTCGCCATGTTCCAGCACGGTCACGGTCTCGCAGGTATCCATCACCAGCTTGAGGATGTGCTCGATGATGATCACCGTCAGCCCGAAACGCTTTTGCAGCGCGCGCACGGTGTCGAGCAGGATATCGACGTTGGGGGGCGACAGGCCGGCGCCGGGTTCATCGAGCATCAGCAGTTTCGGCCGCGCCGCCATCGCCCGGCCGAGCGCGAGCAGGCGGCGCTGGCCGCCGGACATCTCGCCGGCCGGCATCTCGGCGTAGTCGGCCAGCCCGATGAAGGCGAGCAGTTCCATCATCTCGCCGCGCACCCGGCGCTCCTCGTGGCGCACCGATTTCACCCCGAACACGGCGGACAGCGGAGAATATCCGGTAAGGCCGTGGTGGCCGACCATCATGTTCTCGATCACGCTCATGCCCTCGAAAATGCGCAGCATCTGGAAGGTGCGGGCGACGCCGAGGCGGGCGATCTCATGGGACGGGCGGCCGGTGATGTCGGTGCCGTCGAACACGATCCGCGAGCCGGGTTCCGGCGGGTAGACCCCGGAGATCATGTTGAACAGGGTGCTTTTGCCCGAGCCGTTCGGGCCGATGATGCCGTGCACCGCGCCTTGGCGGACGGTGAGGTCGATCCCGCTCAGCGCGCGGAAACCGCCGAAGCGCTTGGACAGGCCGGTGATTTCGAGCAGGTTCATGGTGTCGCCTGTCGCGCTTTGGTGGCGGCGCGCAGGGCGGCGAAACGCCGGCGCACCAGCCAGTCCTCGACCATGCCCCCGATGCCGCGCGGCATGTACATCACCGTCAACACGATCACGCCGCCGAAAATCGCCATGCGGTAGGTGTAATAGTCCTGCGTGAGGTCGTTGATGATGGTCACCGCGATGGCACCGATCACCGCGCCCCAGATATGGCCGATGCCGCCGAAAATCACCATCAGCAGCAGCGTCACCATTTCCTGCAGCGAATAGTCGTTGGGGTTGAGGTAGCCGGGTGCCATGTGCGCCTTGAGGCTGCCGGCGCATCCCGCATAGAGGGCTGACAGCACGAAGGCGATCAGCTTGAATTTCGCGACATGCACGCCGCTGGCGGCGGCGGCGAGCTGATCCTCGCGGATCGCCTTGAAGGCGCGCCCCATGTCGGAGCGCAGGATGGCGAACGAGATGTAGATGCCCATCACCGCGATCGGCATCACCACGAAGAAGTAGCGCAGATGGGTCTCCATCACGAACCCGCCGATCTGCGGCGGCGGGATGCCTTCGAAGCCCATCGCCGCCCCCAGCCAGTCGGTGCCGGAGATCACGATACGCACGCTTTCGGCGAGCCCGAGCGTGGCCAGCGCGAGATAGGCACCCTCGAGCCGCAGGGCGGGAATGCCGACCAGCAGGCCGACCGCCGCGCAAACCGCCATCGCGGCAGGGAGAGCGAGCCAGAACGGGAGGCCGAGATGCACCGAGAAGACCGCCGAGGCGTAGGCGCCGATCGCCATCACCGCCACGTGCCCCACCGTCACCTGGCCGGCGAACCCCTTGACGATGTTCAAGCCGACCGCGAGCAGCACATTGATCGCGATGATGTTCAGCAGATACTGGTCGTACGCCGTGCGGGTCACCAACGGCAGCAGCGATAGCACCGCGATCCCGCCCAGCCATGGCAGAACAGGATGGATCCGTGAGCGCCAGTCGGCGTCGGTTGGGGCAGTCACCACGGCCATTCCATTTTCACTCGATTAGCCCCGTCCACCAGGGTGGACGGGGCAATCAGACGACAGATCTGCGTGGGCTACCAGACCGCAGCCCCCATTCCTAGAGGCCGAAATCAGCCTCGAACGACACCCGGGCGAGCACCCTGGTTTCGTAGTCCTTGCCGCCCTTGGTGTATTCGACCAGGATTCCCGTGCGGTTGCCGTCCCGGCACTGCGGGGTCGGCTCGGCGCAGAAGTTGATCGGGCCGGAGGCGAGGCCGCGGAAGTCCTTGATCCCCGCGAGGGCGTCGCGGATCGCCAGGCGGTCGGCCGCGTGCGAACCGGCGTTCAGCTTGAGCGATGCCGCCTTCAGCGCCTGCTTGACGATCTGCACAGTGTCATAGGCCTGGCTGAAGTCGTGGTCGGGGCAGCGCACGTTGTAGCGGGTCTGAGTCATCTTGACGAAGGCCTGGGCCTCCGGCCGCTCATCGTTGCAGTTGAAGGCGGCGGCGTAGATCAGGCCTTTCACCGCGTCGCCACCAAGCTCCGGCACCGGTGCGTTGGAGGCGGCAGACGCGGCGACGCGGCGCACGCGCGAGGGGATGCCCACCTCGAAGGACTGCTGGCTTACGCGGGCGATCGCGTCGGCCTGGCCGCCGATGGCGAGCACGTCGGGGTTCATCGACTTGATTTTGAGCAGGGCGGCCCGGAAGTCGAGATCGGTCTCCTGCGCCTGCACCTCGATCACCGGATCGACGTTGTAGGCCTTCTTCATATACACTTGATATTGCTTGGCGAAGCCAATGCCGGCGGTATCGGTGGTGACGAGATAGGCGACCTTCTTGCCGACATTCTCGGCCAGCCACTTCGCGTGCACCGCGGCGTAGAAGCGCTCGGACACCGGCACGCGGAACACCCAGGGGCTGCCCTTCTTGGTCAGGTCCTGGTTGGTCGATTGCGGGATGATCATCGGGATCGCTTCCTTGGTCACGATGTCGACCATGGGCATGGAAACCGACGAGCAGGTGGACCCGATGATGAGATCGACCTGGGTCTGATGGATAAATCGGTTGACGTTGGAGACACCCTTGTCCGGCTTGCACTCGTCATCGAGCAGCTGCACCTCGATCTTGCGACCGTTGATGCCACCGGCGGCGTTCACCGCGTCGAACTCGTCCTTCACCATCTGGCCGTATTTGAGGCCGTTCTCGACGACCATGCGCAGCGTCACGCCGATGCGGATGACGCCCTCCTGCGCCTGCGCCTGCGCCGGTATGGCGGCCAATGCGAGTAGCGGGGCGGCGAGCAGCGCCCATTTGCCGATTGCCATGATGCGATCCCTCCTGTTGTTGCCATGCGGCGCGCCGTTACGCCCGCTTCCCTGTCGAACCGTGTCAGGCTTCCCTGTTCCGGGCCGGGATGCAAGCGTCCTGACGGGGCTGGGATGGCGGTGGCGGTTTCGCGTGGGCGGCGAGCGCGGCGTTGGGGGCTGATGCCGTGCGCCCGGCGGTCCTGTCAATGAGGAATGCCGGTGGTCGATCGCGAAGCTTGCCGGTTGACCTCAAATCAGGCACCCGCGAGAACAACGCGCTCCGCTGAGACGGGGCCGAGGAGACGAGACATGGACGCTAGATTGGAATCCCTGGCCAACGCCCTGGCCACCGCCTGGCGCGAGGGCACCACCATCCCGCTGCCGCAGGCCGGTGCCGGAGTGGCCAGCCGCGCCGAAGCCTACGCGGTGCAGGACCGGCCTTCTCGACGCGCACCTGCCGCTTCGGGATGACCAGCCGCAGCACGTCGGACGCCGACCCCGCCAAGGTGCCCGTTGCCAAGGTTCCGGCGTCGGCGATGCACGGCATGAAGGCCGAATGCGAACTGGCATTTCGCGTCACCCGCGCCTTCCCGGCCGGCCAGCCGGTCGACCCGGCGGCGTTGCGGGCGGCTGCCGTGTTCCACCCCGCCGTCGAGATCGCCGCCACGCGCTATGCGCCGGGCACCGGCAACCGTGCCTCCACCACCTTCGACGGCATCGCCGATAACGGCACCGGCGGCGCCGCGGTGATCGGCGAGGGGATCGCGGATTGGGGCGATATCCCTTTCGAAACGCTGGAAATCGACGCGCATCTCGATGGCAGCCCGGCGATCCAGGCCTATGGCGGCGCCTATCGGCGGGATCCCTTCGCCATCCTCGGCGAAACCATCGCCGACCTGCACGCCCGCGGCATCGGCATCGAGGCCGGCTGCGTGTTCCTCACCGGCTCCTCCACTTTGCCGACGCCGATCCGCCGCGGCCAGACGCTGACGGTGCGGATGGGCAGTTTCGCCCCGTTCAGCCTCGAACTGGTCTGACGATGCCCGTGGATCCGGCGCCGCTCGCCGGCCGCGTTGCCATCGTTACCGGCGGCGCGCGCGGCATCGGCCGCGCCATCGCCGCCCGTTTCGCCCAGGCCGGCGCGCGCGTCGTCGAGTGGGACCGCGATCTGCTGGCCGCGCCGCCCGCCACGGACCCGCCGGCCATGCGACGCGCGGTCGACATCACCGACCTCGCCGCCGTCGAGCAGGCGACGGCCGAGGTGCTCGCGGTATTCGGGCGGATCGACATCCTGGTCAACAATGCCGGGGTCAACGGTCCGTCGCTGCCGCTGTGGGAGTATCCGGCGCAGGACTGGGCGCGGGTGCTCGCCGTGGACCTCACCGGGGTGTTCCACTGCTGCCGCGCCGTGGTGCCGCATATGCGGGCCAACCGGTCGGGCCGCGTGGTCACCATCGCCTCGATCGCGGGGAAAGAGGGGAATCCGCTGAACTCCGCCTATTCCGCCGCCAAGCACGGCGCCATCGGCCTCACCAAGAGCCTTGCCGCCGAGCTGGCCGATAGCGGTGTGCTGGTCAACGCCATCGCCCCGGTGATCACCGAGACCGAATTGCTGCTGGAAATGACGCCGGACTACATCGCCGGCCGCAAGGCGCGCATCCCGATGGGCCGCTTCTG
Source organism: Alphaproteobacteria bacterium (assembly GCA_026400845.1). Classification (GTDB taxonomy): domain Bacteria; phylum Pseudomonadota; class Alphaproteobacteria; order Acetobacterales; family Acetobacteraceae; genus CAIYPH01. The sequence continues at coordinate 6,245 of JAPLOH010000289.1, read as the reverse complement.
CACCGCCGAGGAGATCGCGGAAATGGCGCTGTTCGTCGCCGGCCCCGGATGCAGCTTCACCACCGGCTTCGTGTTCGACATCTCGGGTGGCCGGGCAACCTATTGAGCGGGCAGAGGAACAACGCCATGACCCATCGTTTTCCGCCGGATATCCCGCTCTCCCTCGCCCATCTGAGCGAGCTGGACACCCCGCCGATCCCGCTGCTGCGCGCCGCCGGCGCCGCGGGGTTCGACTCGGTCGGCCTGCGGGTCGCGCCGGCAAGCCCGGGCGGCATCGTCTACGCGCTGGAGACGGCGGCCGAGCGCGCCGAAATCCGCGCGGTGATCGCCGATACCGGCTGCTCCGTGCTCTATATCGAGATGATCAATCTCGGCCCGGACTATGACGCGGGCTTCACCCGCCGCACCCTGGAACTGGGTGCAGCTATCGGCGCCACCCGCCTCGGCGTCTCCGGCGAAAGTGCCGATTTCGGCCTGGTCGCCGCCCAATTCGCCGAGACCTGCGCCATGGCCGCCCCGCTCGGCATCGCCGTCGATATCGAGTTCATGCCCTACCGCAAGGTCGCGACCCTGATGGACGCCGCCGAGGTCGTGCGCCGCACCGGGGCGGCCAACGCGCATATCATGGTCGATGCGCTGCACATGCACCGCTCCTTCAGCACCGCGGCGCAACTCGCGCTGATCCCGCCGTCGGCCATCGGCACCTATCAGATCTGCGACGCCCCCGCCGCACCGCTCGCCTTCGACCAGTTGGTGATCGAGGCGCGCACCCGCCGCCTGCTGGCGGGCCAGGGCGGCATCGCGCTTCGCGAGCAGATCGCCGCTTTGCCACCCGGCACGCCACTCGGCGTCGAGGTGCCGCTCGCCGGCGCAAGGCCCGATCTCGATGCCGCCCAGCGCCTCGCGCTGCTGGTCAGCTCCACCCGTCACTTCCTGCAAAACGAGGCAGTTCCATGAGCAAGCACATCCTCCTCCTCAACGGCCCCAACCTCAACCGGCTCGGCAAGCGTGAGCCGCACATCTACGGCCACACCACGCTCGCCGAGGTTGAGGCGATGTGCCGCGCCAAGGCCGAGGCGCGCGGCTACACCATCGAGTGCCATCAATCGAACTCCGAAGCGCAAATCATCGACTGGATTCATGAGGGCATCGAGAGCGAGGTTTGCGGCATCATCATCAACCCCGCCGCCTTCACCCACACCTCGGTGGCGATCCTCGACGCGCTGAACCAGGTGCATGCGCCGATCATCGAGCTGCACATCTCCAACCCGCATAAGCGCGAGCCCTTCCGCCACCACTCCTTCGTCACCCACGCCGCCACCGCGCTGATTTGCGGGCTCGGCGTGGTCGGATACCCCGTGGCGGTGGATGCGCTGATCGACTTCCTGGCCGCCAAGGCATGAGTGAAACCGGCGTTCACGTCGCGGCGGAGGGGGCGATCCTGTGGATCACCATCGACCGTCCGCGGGCGCTGAACGCGCTCGACCCTGCTGCCCACCGCGCGATGCACGACGCGTTCGACCGTCTGGAGACCGAGGCGGCGCTGCGGGTCGCGGTGGTCACCGGTGCCGGCGAGCGGGCCTTCTGCGTCGGCTCCGACCTCAAGGCCCGGGCGGCGGCCAATGCCGATGACCATCCGCCCACCGGTTTCGCCGGCCTCACCCACCGCTTCGGCCGCAGCAAGCCGATCATCGCGGCGGTCAACGGACTGGCGCTCGGCGGCGGGGTGGAGATCGTCGCGGCCTGTGACCTCGCGATCGCCGCCGAGCACGCCAGCTTCGCTTTGCCGGAGCCGCGCGTCGGCCTCGCGGCGATCGGCGGCGGCGGCTTGCAGCGTCTGGCCCGGGCGATGCCGCTGAAACACGTGATGGACCTCGTGCTGACCGGCCGCCGCGTCGGCGCCGAGGAGGCCCGTGCCATGGGGCTCATCAGCCGCGTCGTCCCGGCAGCCGACCTGATCCAGGCCGCCCGCGAGATGGCCGAGGCGGTCGCCGCCGGTGCACCGCTCTCCATCGCCGCCTCCCGCGCGGTGGTCGCGGCGAGCCTCGCCATGCCCGATCTCGATGACGCGCTCCGCGCCCACTACCCGGAGATCGCTCGCATGGAAGCGAGCGAGGACGCCATCGAGGGCCAGGCGGCCTTCATCGAAAAACGCGCGCCCGTCTGGCGCGGACGCTGAACAGGACTGAACACCATGACCGACTTCTACGTAAAAATCGGCGACGGGGCGACCTTCTCCAAAACCGTCAGCGAATACGACGTCTACGGCTTCGCCGGCATCACCGGGGATTTCTCGCCCAACCACACCAACAAGGCCTACATGGAGAAATCGAGCTACGGCCGCCTCCAGGCGCATGGCGCGCTCATGGTGGGCTTCATGTCCACCGCCTCCACGCTCGCCATCGCCGGCACCCGCCAGGACGCCGACGAAACGCCGGTTTCGCTGGGGTATGACCGTATCCGCTTCCTTGCCCCGGTGTATTTCGGTGACACCATCACCGTCACGTACCGCATCAGCGCCATCGACGTGGAGCGCCGCCGCTCCACCGGCGATATCGAAATCCACAATCAGGACAACGTGCTGGTCGCCGTCGGGCAGCACATCCTGAAATGGGTGAAGAACGCATGAAGACCGACCTCACCGGCCAGGTCGCCATTGTCACCGGCGGCGCTCAGGGCATCGGCTTCGCCATCGCCCGCACGCTGACCGAACGCGGCGCCCGCGTGATCGTGTGGGACCGCGATTTGTCGCCACTCGAAGGCAGCGGCTTCACCCCGGCTGGCACCGCCGTGGTGGACGTCGCCTCCTGGCCGGCCGTCGAGGCCGCCTTCAACGCCGCGGTGGCCGAATTCGGGCAGGTCGATATCGCCGTCAACAACGCCGGCATCAACGGGCCGATCAAGCCCTCCTGGGAATACCCGCTGGAGGACTGGGACCGGGTGATCGCCATCGACATGACGGCCGTCTTCTACCTCTCCCGCCTCGCCGCCAAGCACATGCGCGAGCGCCGCTACGGCCGTATCATCACGGTGGCCTCCATCGCGGGGAAGGAGGGGGTGCAGAACCTCTGTGCCTATTCCGCCGCCAAGGCCGGCGTGATCGGCTTCGCCAAGGCGCTCGCCAAGGAGGTCTGCGACGCCGGCGTGACCGTCAACTGCATCGCCCCCGCGATGACCGAGACCAAGCTGCTGGAGGGCATGACAGCGGAGCATATCCGCAACATGTCCGCCAAGATCCCCATGGGCCGCCTGGTGCAGCCCGACGAGATCGCCGAAATGGCGGCCTGGATCGCCAGCCCCGCCTGCTCCTTCACCACCGGCTTCGTGTTTGACGTCACCGGTGGCCGGGCAACCTACTGAGGAAACACCACGATGAACCTTGATCAACCGCATCTCGTCGTCATGGGCGCCGGCGCCATGGGTGGGCTGTTCGGCGGGCTGCTCGCCGAGGGTGGCCTGCGCGTCACCCTGGTCGACGCCTGGGCCGAGCATATCGAGACGATGCGCGCCCAGGGCGGGCTGCGCATGGTCGGCGTCGGCGGCGATCGCATCATCCCGCTCACCGCGACGACGGACGTGTCCTCCATCCCCGCCGCCGACGTGGTGTTCTTCCAGTGCAAGGCCTACGCGAACGAGGCGGCCGCCACCAGCGCGCGCCACCTGTTCGGCAACGGCACGGTGGCCATCAGCTTCCAGAACGGCCTCGGCAACGAGGCCCGCATCGCCTCCGTGCTCGGGGCAGAGAACGTGATCGGCGGCCTCACCGCCCAGGCCGGGCTGGTCGAGGCGCCAGGCATGGTGCGCAACTATGGCGACCTCCCCACCCATATCGGCGAAATGGCAGGCGGCCTGTCCGACCGCACCACCCGTCTGGCCGCCGCCTTCACCCGCCACGGCCTGCCGGTCACCGCGAGCCCGGACATCAAGCGCGAGAAGTGGAAGAAACTGCTCGGCAACGTCGCCCTCGGCGCCATCTCGGCGGTGACGGACATGCGCAGCTTCGAGATCATGCAGGTGCCGGAACTGCAAACCACCGTCTTCCGGCTGGTGGACGAGGCCGCCCAGGTCGCCGCCGCCGATGGCGTGGTGCTGGATACCGAAGGTGCCCGCTCCGTGCTGATGAAGCTGATCGATACCACCGGCGGCGGCACCGGCAACGCCAAGTCCTCCATGCGCGAGGACATCATCCGCCGGCGCCGCACCGAGATCGACACCATCCACGGCGCGGTCGCCGCGTTGGGCCGAAATTACGGCATCGCCACCCCGACACTCGATGCCATGGTCTCCGTGGTGAAGGGCGTCGAGGCGATGGCGCTGGCGACCGGTCGATGAAAGCCAGCAAATTCATGACCGCCGATCAGGCCGCCGCCCTGATCGGGGACGGCGCCACGGTGGCGCTGATCGGCGGCGGCGGCGGGCTGGTGGAGGCGACCTGCCTGCACGCCGCCATCGAACGCCGCTTCCTCGCGAGCGGCCACCCGCGCGATCTGACGGTGGTGCATTCGCTGGGCATCGGCGATCGCAAGGAGCGGGGCGTGAACCGCTTCGCCCATGAGGGCATGGTCCGCAAGGTGATCGGCGGGCACTGGACCTGGTCGCCCCGCATGCAGGAGCTCGCCCGCACCGACAAGATCGAGGCGTTCGTGCTGCCGGGCGGGGTGGCGATGCAGCTGTTCCGCGAGATCGGCGCCGGCCGCCCGGGCCTGTTCACCCATGTCGGCCTCGGCACCTTCGTCGATCCGCGCATCGAGGGCGGGCGGATGAATGGCGCGGCCAAGGGCTCGCTCACCGAGCTGGTCGAGGTCGATAGCCGCGAATACCTCCGCTACAAGCCGTTCCCCGTCGATGTCGCGGTGATCCGCGGCTCCTTCGCCGATCCCGAGGGTAATATCTCGCTCGACCAGGAGCCCGCCAACGTCGACATCTACGCCGCCGCTTTGGCCGCGCATAACTCGGGCGGCAAGGTGATCGTGCAGGTCCGCACCGCGGTTGCCGCCGGCGCCCTGCCGGCCCGCTCGGTGCGGGTGCCCAGCGCCATCGTCGATGCCGTGGTGGTCGATCCCGGCCAGTCCATGGGCTACGACGTGGTGTACGACCCCACCATGTCCGGTGAAATCAAGGGCCCGCCGACCGATCCGGTGCCGCAGCCCTTCACGGTGCGGCAAGCGATCGCCCGCCGCGCGGCCGATGAGCTGCGGCCCGGCGCGGTGCTGAACTACGGCTTCGGCATCCCCGACGGCGTCGCCAAGCTGGTCGCCGAGCGCGGCGAACTCGATCTCTACTACCAGACCATCGAGCACGGCACCTATGGCGGCGAGCTGCTGGACGGGCTCCTGTTCGGCTATGCCCGCAACGCCACCGCGATGATCGACGGCCCCTCGCAGTTCGATTTCTACTCCGGCGGCGGGCTCGATATCGCCTTCCTCGGCTTCGGCGAAATCGACCGGCACGGCAATGTCAACGTCTCCAAACTCGGCGGCGTCACCGTCGGCCCCGGCGGCTTCATCGACATCGCGCAGAACGCGAAGAAGGTTGTGTTCTGCGGCAGCTTCGACGCCAAGGGCACCGATCTCGGCTTCGGCCCCGATGGGCTCACCATCCGCCGGCACGGCGAAGTGACCAAGCTGGTCGCCGATGTCGAGCAGATCACCTTCTCTGGGCCGGAGGCACTGAAGCGCGGGCAGGAGGTGGTCTACGTCACCGAACGCGCGGTCTTCCGCCTCACCGCCGGCGGCGTCACCCTCGTCGAGGTGGCGCCCGGCGTCGATGCGGCCGCCGACGTGGTCGCCCGCATGGGCTTCGCGCCGCATGTGCCCGCGACCCCCACGCCCATGAAACTCCAGCATTTTCAGCCCCCACAGTCCCAATCCTGAGGCTCCGCCATGAAACCCACCCGCATCGCCGTCATCGGCGCCGGCCTGATTGGCCGCAAACACATCGCCGTGCTCCGCGCCGGACGGCCGGACTACACCCTGGCCGGCGTCGCCGACCCCTCGCCGGCCGCGATGAAGGAGGCCGCCGAGCTCGGCTATCCCTGCTACCCCACCATCGCGGCGATGCTTGATGCCGAGAAACCCGATGGCGCCGTCGTCGCGGTTCCCAACCAGGCCCATGTCTCGGCCGGGCTCGAATGCGTCGAGCGCGGCGTGGCGGTTCTGGTGGAGAAACCCTTCGCCGACACACTCGCCGAGGGCAAGCGCCTGGTGGAGACCGCCGAGCGGGCAGGGGTGCCGACCCTCACCGGC
>JAPLOH010000303.1 GCA_026400845.1 Alphaproteobacteria bacterium | reverse complement strand
GTCGAACAGCCGTAGATAGCCGAACACGATAACGATCGCCGGTACCACCAGCGGCAGCAGGGTGACGAACTCCACCACGATGCGCAGCCGCGGCGCGTAGAGCCGCACCGCGTAGGCGGCCGGCACGATCAATGCGGTGCCGATCAGCACTGTCACCACCGCGAGCGCCGAGGAATAGAGGAAGGTGGACTGGAAGCTGTCGTCGGCGAACACCTCGGCAAATGCATCGAAGCTGTAGACGCCGCGGCGCATGCGCAACGAGAACTCCGCCACCCCGATCAGGGGGACGAAGATGTAGATACCCATCACCGCCAGCACGATGCGGCGCCACAGCACGCCGCCCTTCATCGCATCCGCCGATCGGAGAAGGCGCGCAGCCGCAGATACGCGACGTTGCACAGCCCCGTCACGACGACCATGCCAAGTGCCAGCGCGAAGCCGAGGTTGGGGTCGTGCAGCACATCGCCGCGGATCTGCGCGAACAACAGGATGGTGACGAGGTTGATCGAACTGCCGGTGAGCGCGAATGCAGTGGCCACTGCGCCGAAGGCATTGGCGAACAACAGCAGCGCCGCGCCGATCACGTTGGGCGCCAGCACCGGGGCGACGATGCGCAACGTGTATTGCAGCGGCGAGGCGCCCAGCATCGCCGCTGCCTCCGCCCAGTCGCGCTTCAGGCCTTCCACCGCCGGCATGATCACCAGCACCATCAGCGGCATCTGGAAGTACAGGTACGTGAAGGTGAGCCCGGTGATGGAAAACAGGTTGAACCCGTCGGCGTATATGTCGATCCCGAACACCGTCTTCAGCAGCGCGGTGACCAGACCGGTGCGGCCGAGGGTGGCCAGGAAGGCGAAGGCGAGCGGCACGCCGGCAAAATTCGAGGTCACGCCGGAGAGCGTCAGCACCGCCTGGCGGATCACCCGCGGCACCGCGTCGCTGCGCAGCGCAAGCGCCACCGCCAGCCCCACGGCGGCGCCGAGAATCGCCGAGGCGCCGCTGATGATGATGCTGACGCGGAAGGAGGCGATCACCGAAGGGGTGAACAGCCGCACGATATTGCCGAGGGTGAAATTGCCGGCGGGGTCCTGGAAGGCCCCCACCAGCAGCTTCGCCGTCGGCAGCAGCAGGAACAGGAAGGCGAACAGCGCGAACGGCGCCACCCCCGCGAACGCCAGAATCGTCCCGCGCGACAGCCGCGCGGGAGACATCCTCCCGCGCGGCGCCATTGCGGCGTTGGTCCCGCTCACGTCATGATCATGCAGAGCGGCCGATCACTTCACGTTGGCGCCGACCACCGCGTCCCACTGCTTGGACACGATGGCCTTGGCGGCCCCCTGGTCCTCGAGCGAGGGGAACACGGCCTTGGCGTAGCTCTCGGCCGGCGGCAGCTTGGCCAGCATGGCGGCCGGCACCTTCTTCTCGGCGACCATCGCGTTGAAGCGGACGGGGTGGCAGTAGCCCTTGAGCCAGCCGAGTTGCCCTTCGTCGGAATACAGGTACTCGATCCACAGCTTGGCCGCGTTGGGGTGCGGCGCGAAGGCGCTGATCGCCTGCACGTAGACGCCGGCCACCACGCCCGATTTCGGCACCACGATCTCGACCGGCGGATTGCCCTTCAGCGTGTCGCGGTCGGCCAGCGCGTTGTAGTCCCAGCGCACGATGATCGGGGTGCTGCCCTGGGCGAGCGGCGCGGCCTTGCCGATCACGGGCACGAAATTGCCCCTCTTGTTCAGCTCGGCGAAGAACTTCAACCCGGCCTCACCGATCGCCGCTCCGCCCTTGGCGCCGCTGGCGACGCCCGCGGCATAGACGCCGAGAATCGCCTGGTTGGCGGTGCGCGGATCGCCGGCCAGCGCCACCGAGTTCTTGTACTCGGGGAGCATCAGATCGGCCCAGTCCTGCGGGGACTTCTTGACCAGGTCCTTGTTGATCTCGAACGACAGCACGCCGTAGTAGTCGCCGATCCAGTAGCCGTCGGCATCCTTCAGCTCGGCCGGGATCGAGGCCCAGGTGGCCGGCTTGTAGGGCTGCAACAGGCCATCGGCCTTGGCGGAGGGGCCGAAAGAGAGGCCGACATCCACAACGTCGGGCGCCTGCGGGCCCTTGTTGGTCTTGTTCGCCTTGATCGCCTCGATCTCGTCGCCCGAACCGGCGTCAGGGTTCAGCTCGTTGACCTTGAGGCCGTATTTCTTCTTGAAATCGGCGATCATCGGGCCGTAGCCGCACCAATCATGCGGCAGGGCGATCACGGTGAGTTGGCCTTCCTTCTTGGCTGCAGCCACCAGGGCGGCCGGCGCCTCGGCGCGGGCGGTGACGGCGAGGCCGGCCCCGAACAGCAGGGCGGCGAGCGAGGTCGTCGCGAGAAGATGTTTCATTCGGCATCACTCCGGATTTTTCTTGTTGAGGCACGGCCGTGGCGCGCAACACCGTTTCGCATAGGACCGTATTGCCGCGATCGCACTGCTACGTCCCGCCGCGCCGGCCGTCAACGGCAGGTTGATGACGTCCGGCTGCCGGTTCCTTGCTGGCGCGGCGCGGCCATGGTCCTATGCCCTCCACCGATCACGTACCGGGAGTGCCCATCATGACATCCGCGATCCGCCTGGCCGCCGCGTCCCTCATTGCCATCGGGCTTGCCGCCCCGGCCGGCGCCGACGAACTCACCGTCGGCACCTTCGGCGGCTCCTTCGCCGACAACGTGAAGGCCTGCCATATCGCTGCCTTCGAAAAGGCGACCGGCTCGACGGTCGCGCTCAAGCTCGGCAATTCCTCGCAATTCGCCGCGGCCGTGCGGGCGGGGGCGGGGTCGCCGGACATGGATGTGATCTTCATCGACAATTCGCTCGCCGTGCAGATCCGCAACGAGAAGCTCGCCGAGCCGCTCCAACGCGCGAAGCTTTCACATGCAAGCGAGGTCATCCCCAACGCCTGGGGCGTCGATGACAGCTACGTGGTGGCGATGGTGAGCGCTACCGCACTGGTCTACAACTCGAAGTTGGTCAAGGCGCCGCCGACTTCGTGGATGGATCTGGCTGACCCCGCCTATGCCGGCAAATACGCCATCGGCGACATCTCCGGCACCTCGGGCCTGCAATTCCTCCTCGCGCTCAACAAGATGAAGGGCGGCACGCTCGACAATCTCGACCCCGGGTTCGAGGCGATCAAGCCGTTCGCGAAGGGCTCGACCGTGCTCTACACCCAGGCCGACCAGCTGCTTTCGCTGTTCGAGCGCGGCGAGATCGCGATTGCCGTGTGGTATCCCGATCGTGCGGGTGCGGCGATGGACAAGGGGCTGTCGCTTGCCGTCGCCTACCCCAAGGAAGGCTCGGTCGGCATCCTGCCGGTGGTGCAGATCCCGAAGGGGAGCAAGAAAGTCGAGCTCGCCCATAAGTTCATCGACACCGTGCTCTCCGCCGAGGGCCAGAAATGCTTCTCCGAGCGCGCCTATATCGGCTCGGTGAACAAGGGCGTCATCCTCTCCGACAAGGTCTCGCGCATCGCGCCGACCGGCGCCACGCTCGACAATCTCTGGTTCATCGACCCCGACGTCCTGGCCAGACAGATACCCGGCTGGACGCGACGCTGGCAGCGCGAGGTGGCGCGCTGAGCTGGCTTGCCTTCGACGTCAACCTGCACGACAGGAAGGAGATGGCACCAAGCCGGACGTGGGGCAGCTCTGTTTTTGGAAAATGCAGTGCTGCCTTCCTTTCCTCCGCCTACAACCGCCGGGGAATCCGGCTCGCCAGGGCGGCCGAGGCCAGCATCATCGCGCCGGAGGCCACGAACACCGACGGCAGCGCGAAGACCGCCAACAGCAGCGAACAAACGAGCGGCGGCGCGACCTGGGTGACGTCGCGGAAACTGGCGAACACGGTGGTCATTTCGGCGCGTTCATAAGGGTGCACAGCGCGCAGGAACAGCAGGTTGCCGGCGCCATCGAGCATGCCAGCGCAGCACGATGCGAACACCAGAAAAACCGCCCCCAGCCATGGCAAGCCCGCCGCCGTAGCCGCGGCGAGGCTGAGAATACCGGCGCCGAAATACCCCACCCGCATCAGGGCACGCAGCCCGAAACGGCGCCCGGCCCAGCCCCACAGCGGCACCATCCAGGTCCATCCGGTGCCGATCGACACCACGATGCCACCGGTCTCCGGGCTGAGGCCCGAGGTGACAGCGAGGATCGGCGCATAGAGGAAGAACACGCTCCACCACGATGATCGTGCAGAGGTGAGCGTCCAGGCCAGCACCAGGCGCGGCTGGGAGAAAAAGCGCGGCAGATAGCGCAGCGGATTGGTCGAGCCGGAGGTGGTGGCGACCGTGTTCTCGGTCAGGCCGAGCGCGAAAAACAACCCGAGCAGCGCCGCGGCGGTGACCACGACGACGGCGAAGGGGGCGATGAAGGCCACATTCTCCTGGAGGTAGATGCCGAACCACGGCCCGAACGTCCAGGGCGCCGCGGCCGCGAAAATCCGCGTCGGCTCGAAATGCCGCAAGGCCTGGCGCGGCACGTTGTCGAGCAGATACAATTGCGTCGTGATGTCGAGACAGCCGATCGCCACCGTGTTCAGCACCAGGGCGGCGGCAAAGGCGGGCAGCACGTCGATGGCGAACAGCAAGCTGCTGGCGGCGAGGGCGACGGCACCCAGCGCGAAGACCAGCCGCCGCCCGAGCAGGCTGACCAGATAGGGGATCGCGAACCGGCCGGCGACCGCGGCCAGCCCGGTCGCCGCGTAGAGCAAGGTCACCGCCCGCGGCGTACCGAGCAGCCGCAACGCGCCAAGCGGCAGGACGGTGAGGAGCGCCGCCTGGGCCACGCTGGGAAAGAAGAACAGCGCCAGAAAAGCAGCGCCCTGGCGCGGCGGCAGGCCGGCGACGGTCAAGGGCAGGCGGACGTGGATCATGGCTTCGATGCCACCGGCTGTGCGGTGTCAGTCAGCGCCGGTCGTCCGTTTGGCTGCGTTGACGTCGATAGGCCGGGTATCCGGTTCGAGCCCATTCATTGTCGCTGTCTCCTGCCGGCGGTCAGCTTGAACCGATCCTTGAGAAGGCTCAAGCGTCAGAAATACCGAAAATTTCCGGCCATTGCTGGTCACACGTTCCGCGGCATCACCAGCGCCGCGTCCGCTGCGTTCAACATTAATTCATTGATATCGCTTGGTATCCCGTACGAGATTCGAACTCGTGTTACCGCCGTGAAAGGGCAGCGTCCTAGGCCTCTAGACGAACGGGACAGCGAGGCAGGGACACCTTCTAGGGCGGTCGGGCGAGAACATCAAGCGGGCAATGGGAGACGGCTTGACCACCCCCCCCCGGTCGCGCCCATAACAGAGACTACGAAACTCTCTCTGGAGGAACCACCATGCGCGCCTGGGCCGTCGTCAAGAATGAAGCTCCCCTCGAAGAGATTGAACTGCCCACTCCCGAGCCCCAGGGCACCGAAGTGCTGCTCGAGACCACGTATTGCGGCGTTTGCCACTCCGATTTGCATATCTGGGAGGGCCGCTATGATCTCGGCGGAGGTAAGGTGATGAACCTCACCGATCGCGGGCTGACGCTGCCGATTGCCATGGGTCATGAAATCGTCGGCCGTGTCGTCAAGTTGGGGCCGGACGCCACCGGCGTGAAGGTCGGCGACATCCGTATCGTCTTCCCCTGGGTCGGCTGCGGCACCTGCGCGGCTTGCCTCGCCGATGAGGACAATATGTGCCTCACGCCGAAATCGCTCGGCGTCTACCAGCATGGCGGCTACGCGACGCACGTGGTGGCGCCGCATCCGCGCCATCTCGTCGATCCCGGCAACGTCGACCATGCGGTGGCCGCGACCTACGCTTGCTCGGGCATCACGGTGTTCTCGGCGATCAAGAAGGTGATGCCGCTGCCGGCCGATGAGCCGATCGTGCTGGTCGGCGCCGGCGGGCTCGGGCTCAACGCCATCGCCGTGCTCAGGGCGATGAAGCACCGCAATATCGTCGTGGTCGACATCTCCGCCGAGAAGCGCGCGGCCGCCGAGGCGGCCGGTGCGACCAAGACGGTGGATGGCACGGGTGAGGGCGTTACCAAGCGCATCATCCAGGCCTGCGGCGCCCAGCCGATTGCTATCATCGATCTGGTGAACGGCACCGCTTCCGCCCGCTTCGCCTATGACGCGCTGCGCAAGGGCGGCAAGCTGGTGCAGGTCGGCCTGTTCGGTGGCGAGCTGATGCTCTCGCTGCCGCTGATGCCGATACGGGCGCTGACGGTGCAGGGCTCCTATGTCGGCAACGTCAAGGAACTCCGCGAGCTCGTCGCCATTGCCCAGACCGGCGAATTGCCGGCCCTGCCGGTAACCACGGTGCCGCAGCGTGACGCCGACTCGGCGCTGATGCGCCTGCGCGACGGCAAGGTGACCGGCCGCCTCGTCCTCAAGTCGGACGTCGCCTGATGAACGCCCTGCATCGCCGGATGGTGCTGCGCCGTCGTCCCTCGGGCGAGCCGCTGCCCGAGGACTTCGAGCTCGCCGAACACCATTTTTCTGTCGATCGACCCCTATATGCGCGGGCGGCTGGCTGATCGGGCCAGCTATGCCGCACCCGTGCAGATCGGCGAAGTGATGACCGGCGAGGCCGCCGGCGAGGTGATCGCCTCCCACCACCCCGGCTTCGCGCTGGGGGATCTGGTGGTCGGCTCGCGCGGCTGGCAGAGCCACTGCATCAGCGCGGGGGACACGCTGACCAAGGTCTCGCGTGACGCGCCCTTGCAGGCCTTCCTCGGCGTGCTCGGCATGCCCGGCACAACCGCCTATTCCGGCATGAAGGATATCGGCCAGGTGAAGGCAGGGGAGACGGTGGTGATTTCCGCCGCCTCCGGCGCGGTTGGCTCGGTGGCCGGGCAGATCGCCAAGCGGGCAGGGGCCCGTGTGGTCGGCATCGCAGGTGGGCCGGATAAGTGCCTGTGGGTGCAGGAAACCCTGCGCTTCGATGATTGCGTTGACCACCGCGTACCTCACCTCGCGCGCGCCCTTGCCGACGCCTGCCCCAACGGCATCGACGTCTATTTCGAGAATGTCGGCGGCGATGTGCAGAACGCCGTGTTCGGCCTGCTGAACCCCTTCGCCCGCGTCATCATGTGCGGGATGGTCGCGCAGTACAACGAGAGCACCATGCCGGCCGGGCCGAATCTCGGCTTCGTCGTCGGCAAGCGGGTGCGCATCGAGGGGCTGATCGTTTCCGACAAGCCTGAGCGCCTCGCGGAATGGCGGGCGCTTGCCAGCCCCTGGGTGCGCGAGGGAAGCCTGCACTACCGCGAGACCGTGGTGGACGGGCTGGAAAACGCGCCTCAAGCGCTGCAGATGGTGCTGAGCGGCGGTAATTTCGGCAAGATGCTGGTGCGCATCGGCGCCGACACCTGAGGCTGACGCTTGGCTCCCAGACGGGAGCCAGGCTCAGTTGAGGCGGATCTTCTCGCCGGTTGCCGTCAGTTCGGCCGGCTCGCGGGTCAGCCGCACCGGGGCGGCCGCCGCGGGGCGGTCGATCGCCAGTGCCGGCACGCCGGGTTGGCGTGGTGTCCGGGCGGTCGCCGCGGTGGCACGCAGCAGGCTGGCCACGAAGGAGCGGCCCCACACCACCGGCGAGCGGTGCTCGATCGCCTCCCACAGCGAGCGCCAGCGGGACTGGCGCTCGGCAAGGCCCATGCGCAGCGCCTGATCGAGCGCGTCGGCCATGGCGTCGGTGTCGTGCGGGTTCACCAACAGCGCCGCATCGAGTTGGCGGGCGGCGCCGGCGAAGCGGGAGAGCACGAGCACGCCGGGGTCGGCCGGGTTCTGGGCGGCGACGTATTCCTTGGCGACCAGGTTCATGCCGTCGCGCAGCGGTGTCACCAGGCCGACGCGGGAGAGCCGCATGTAGCCGGCGACGGCTTGCCGCACGGTGGGGCGCGAGAGCAGGCGCAGCGGCACCCAGTCGGGCTCGCCGAGATCGGCGTTCAGCCCGCCCGCCTCATGGTCAAGATCGTCGCGCAACTCCTTGTAGCTGACCACTTCCTTGCGCGACGTGGCGGCGATTTGCAGGAGCGTGACGTTGCGGCGGATGTCGTCGTGCTTCTCGAGCAAGCGGCGATAGGCCCAGAGGCGCTGCATCAGCCCCTTGGTGGGGTCCAGCCGGTCCACGCCGAGGATCAGCTTCTTGCCGAGCAGGCTGGTCTTGAGTCGTTGGCAGACTTCGGACTGCTCCATCTCCGCGGCCATGCGGGCGAAGGAATGCGCCTCGATTTCCACTGGGAAGACGCCGAGCCGCACGCGCCGGCCGGCATACATCAGGGTGGTGTGCGAGGTCCGTGTCGCGCCGGCGAAGCTCACCGCGGCGGCGGCGAAATTGCCCATGTCATTGTCGGTCTGGAAGCCGATGAGGTCGGCGGCCAGCAGGTCCCGCACCAGGCTCGCCACTTCCGGCGCGGCACCCAGCACGTCCGGCGAGGCGAAGGGGATGTGGAGGAAGAAGCCGATCGGGTTGGTCACGCTGCGGGCACGCAGCGCGGCAGCCAGCGGGATGAGGTGGAAATCGTGCACCCAGATGAGGTCGCCGGGCTGCAGTAGGGTAGCGAGCTGCATCGCGAAGCGGTCATTCACCGCGCGATAGACCTTGGCGTCCCGCCGGTCGAACTTCATCATCTCGGGCATGGTGTGCAGCAGCGGCCACAGCATGCCGTTGGAGAAGTTGTTGTAATAGCGGGTATGTTCCTCGGGCGTGAGATCGATCGTCGCGTAATCGACCGCGCCGGCGCTCTCCACCTTGGGCTCCGCGGCGGCCTCGGGCGAGACGATGCCGGACCAGCCGAACCACAGGCCGCCACGCTTTTCCATCAGCCCGTCGAGGGCCACCGCCAGACCGCCGGCCTGTTGCCCGGCGGAGGGGAGGGGGACGCGATTTGACACGACAACCAGGCGATTCATCGGTAGCCCCTGACGCGAGATAGGTTCGATGAGGAGAGATTGCCCGGCAGAAGTGGCGAGATAACGGCAGAAACGGGCCGTAGCGCCCTAATCGGAAAAATAATCTAGAGGCCCAGTGCCGCGCGCGCGGCGGCCACCTCGGCCTCGTCGCGATAGCCGATGAGGATGCCCATCTTCACTTGGGCGCCATCGGCATAGCCGGCGATGCGGGCATCCGGCATGGTGATGCGGGTGTGATCGCGCAAAGCCCAGTCTAGCAACAGCGCGGATAATCGCGCACATTCAGCGCCGTAGCGTGGATCATTGCCGAGCTCTCTCAACTCGTCAGGGTCGGCGGCGAGGTCGTAAAGCATCGGGCGGTAGCCGGTGGCGTGGATATATT
>JAPLOH010000247.1 GCA_026400845.1 Alphaproteobacteria bacterium | reverse complement strand
GACGCCGTACCTGACCCAGATCATGTATCCCGAAGCCCTCGCCCGTTTCGCCATCGCGCCGGCCGACTACAAGGTGTTCGCCATCAAAAGCCGCGTGCATTTCCGCCGCGGCTTCGACGACAGCGGCTTCGCGCCGACCATCATCCTGGCCGAGCCCGAGCTGCCTTTCCTCGGCACCGTTCAGCTTGAGGCGCTGCCCTACGAGCACCTCGCGCTGACGTCCTTCTATCCCTACGACGCGCCGGTTTAGCCGATCTCAGCCTCGAAGGCGCCGACGAACTCCGCCAGCGCCCGCGTCCGCTCGGCCGCCAACCGGGCGCCGGTGGCGGTCTGGAAGCCGTCGGCGAGTTTCAGCAGTTTGGCGCGGAAATGGTCGAGCGCGTAGGCGCGGTCATCGAGCGGGCGGTGCGCGGCCGAGGGGTCGGCGGGGTGATAAAGCGCCGAGCCCATGCGCCCGGCGGTGTAGAAGCAGCGTGCGATCCCGATGTAGCCGATGGCATCCAGCCGGTCGGCATCCTGGAGGATTTTCGCCTCCAGCGTCTCGGGGGTGAGCCCGGCCGAAAAACTATGCGCGGCGATGGCATGTGCGATGGCGGCAACGCGCTCGGCCGCCCAGCCGCGCGCGGCGAGGAGGGCCGCCGCCCGCTCGGCGGCGAGACGCGAGGCCTGGCTGCGCAAGGACGAGGATTTCTCGACATGCACGCAATCATGCAGCAGCACCGCCGCGGCGAGCAGGCCGATATCACCCCCCTCGCGCTGCGCGATCCGCCGCGCATTGGCCCAGACGCGGCGGACATGCGCCATGTCATGCGCCCCATCGTCGCCGACCGGCAATTCGGCGGCGAGTTCGGTTTCGAGGGCGAAGAAGGCGTCGCTCATGTCCGCCGGCGCAGTTCGAGCAACGCGGTGAGAAAGGCATCTCGCCGTGCCGCGAGTTCCGGCACGCTTTTGCCGCCGACCTCCGCGTCCACACCCGCGACCAGTTGCGCGGCGAGTTCCGGCGTGACCTTGGGTTCGCCGAGATCGGCCCACCAACTCGTTACCGCCGGCATCAAATGGTCCATGAAATGCGCCATGCCGCCCTCGCCGCCGGCGAGGTGGAAGGTGGCGTGCGGGCCCATCAGCGCCCAGCGCAGCCCCGGCCCCTCGCTGATCGCGGCATCGACGTCGGCCACACTCGCCACCCCGTCGGCCACCAGGTGCACCGCCTCGCGCCACAGCGCGGCCTGGAGGCGGTTGGCGAGATGGCCGGGCACTTCCTTGCGGATTTCGATCGGGTATTTCCCGGCCGCCCGATAGAACTCCATCGCGCGGGCGACGGCGGCGGGGTCGGTGCCGGCGCCGCTGACGACCTCGACAAGAGGGATCAGATGCGGCGGGTTGAAGGGGTGGCCGACCAGCACGCGGCCGGGATGGCGGCACCCCTCGCGCAGCCGCGAACCGAGCAGGCCCGAGGATGAGGAGGCGATCACCACCTCCGGCCCCAACACCGCGGAGATCGGCGGCAACAGGGTCGCCTTCACCTCGTAGCGCTCGGGAGCGCTCTCCTGCACGAACTGGGCGCCCTCGACGGCGCGCACCGGATCGGTCTCGAAGCGCCATCTCGTGGGGTCGGCGCCCGGGGTCGCGCCAAGGCGCAGCAGGATCGGCCAGGCGGATTCGATGGTGCGGCGGATCAGGTCCGGCGCGCCGGGCGACGGGTCATAGGCGACGACTTCGAGACCGCGGCTCAGAAACGCCGCCGTCCAGCTCGCGCCGATGGTTCCGGCACCGATGATGGCGACCTTGGTGATGGGTGACTCGGGCATGGCTTAGCCTCCACTGGCGGGGCCGATGATGCGGCCTCGCCGGCTGGCGGGAAAGCCCCGGCCTCACCAGGCCATGGTATTGGCCGGCTTGCGCGGCCCGCCGACCTGGCGCAGCGAGTTGGAGCTCGGCCATTCGCTGACCGGCAGATAACGCCGGGCGAGGAACTGATAGGTATCCTCGATGTCGCGCCAGTTGTCGGCGACGATGTCCGGTGGCGCCTTGGCCCATTGGGCGAGCAGCGGCTCCCAGGCCCGCAGGCTGCGGTAGATCGTGTCCCGATTGGAGCGGATGTAGGAGATCTGGCTGTCGGCATTGCGCAGCGTGGCGATGATTTCGCCGGTCTGGGCGTCGAGGTCGTCGAAGCGGGCGCGGAACTGGACGATCGCGGTGCGCATCAGGCGCTGAACCTGGGTGAGCGTCTCGCGGCGCTTGGCGTCCTGGCGATTGAAGCCGCGGCCGATCAAGGCGATGCGGCCGGCGAGATCGGTCACCCGGGCGAGCAGACGCTCGCGCAGGGCCTCGATATAGGCGAGCTCCTCGGTCAGCCGCGCCACGATGGCAATCACGGCATCACCGTCGGCGAGGTCAAGCGCCTTGGCGGCCTCGCGGAAGGCCGCCTGGACGCGGCTTTTGAGTGCGGGGTCGGTTTCGATCCGCGCCCCGATGTCGCCGCCCAGCGTGGCGTCCTGGGCCATTGCCGGGTCGAGCCAGGCGAGCAGCTGGAGACGGATGCGGGTGCCGGCGAGGTGGCGATGGGCCTCGCTCGGCCGCCAACTCGCCTGTCCCGTAACGACCTCGTCGGGCAGATGGTCGCCGATGCGCAGGCTGGTGATGTAGTCCAGGCTTTCGGCGATGAGGCCGAGCATGCGGCCATCGGGGCTTTCATCGGGAATCGCGAAGGCCTGTTGCAGGCTGCGCAGCGGCACGCCGGCCTCCCGCTCGCCGAAGGGGACGATCATCAGCGCCGTGCCGTCGGTATCGGCGCGGCGGAACTGGATGCTGCCGAGTTTGGTGAACAGGGCGTGGTCGAGTTGACATATCACAGGGCCGGCGTCGTCGGGCGGATCGGTGGGATCGAGCATGTCCGGTGCAATCACATAACGCGAGTGGAGGGTGATGCCACATGGCGATGAATGGGACATTAAGCCGGTTTGCTCGACACTTCTCACCGCACGGGGCCAAGCGTTTGAAATTCGCTTCATGACCATTTTCTGAGATCGTCGTTCATGGATCATCAAGAATTTTCTCGGAAAAATGGACGCAGCGACTGATATTGAGAGAAACCATGATCACCATTTCGCCGCAAGCTGCCGTCCTCTCCCCGCCGGTTGGACGTTCACGCCTTCGTTCGGCCAGGAGCAACGCCGAGCATGGCGCAACCGAGCCTCCAGTGCCGGCGGG
>JAPLOH010000151.1:5764-15086 GCA_026400845.1 Alphaproteobacteria bacterium | reverse complement strand
GCCGGGCGCGCGAGCGGGGGTCGGCCAGGCCGCCGTGATCGTGCTCGATGTGCAGTCGGGCGCCGTGCGGGCGATGGTCGGCGGGCGGGACTACCGGTCGAGCCCGTTCAATCGTGCGGTGGTGGCGCGCCGCCAGCCGGGCTCGGCGTTCAAGCCCTTCGTATGGCTCGCGGCGCTGGAGAAGGGCGCCCGGCCGGACGACACGGTGCTGGATGCGCCGATCCGCGTCGGCAATTGGAGTCCTTCAAACTACGACGGCAAGTTCCGCGGCACCATCACGCTGGAGGACGCGCTGGCCCATTCGGTCAACACCGCCTCCGTGCGCCTGCTGATCCAGGCCGGCGGGCCGCGGACGGTGGCCAATGTGGCGCAGCGGCTCGGCATCACCACCACTTTGCCGCGGGACGACACGCTGGCACTCGGCACCGGGGAGGTGACGTTGCTGGAGCTCGCGAGTGCCTATGCGGCATTTTTCAACGGCGGGCTGAAGGTCACGCCGCGCAGCATCGAGGCGATCCGCTCCGAGGCCCCGGTGGTGCTGCCCAACGCCGCACCAACGCGGGTGATCGAGGCCGACATCGCGGCGATGATGGTGCGCATGCTGGCCGCGGTGGTGCGCGCCGGCAGCGGGACCGAGGCGGCGCTGCCGGGCCGGCTGGTGGCGGGCAAGACCGGAACGACGCAAGACTACAAGGACGCCTGGTTCGTCGGCGGGGTCAATCCGGGCGTCGGCGGCGGGCTGGTGATCGGCGTGTGGATGGGCAACGATGACAACACGCCGATGAAAGGCATCACCGGCGGCAGTCTGCCGGCGCGGCTGTTCCATGATATTGCCGCCGACGTGCTGCGGTAGGGGGGGACCATGAACATCGTTTTCTTCGGCATGAATGCCGGAAGTTTCGCGTCAGGCTTCGGGGCGTTGCTGGAAGGCCAGCACCGGCTGACCGCGTTGCCCGACCCGCTGGAGAGCGCGGCGCAGCGGGCGGAATTCGTCGCCGCGGACGCGGTCATCGGGGTGAAATACGATGCCGCCTGCCCGGTTCCGCCGGGGCTGCGTCTGTGGCAGGTGCCGGGGGCGGGCTATGATCTCGTCGACATCACCCGTCTGCCGCCGGGCGCCGCACTGTGCAACGTGTTCGAGCACGAGCACGCCATCGCCGAATACGTGATGACGGCGCTGCTGCTGCGGGTGGTCGAGATCCCCCGCGCCGACGCTGAACTCCGCGAGGGTAGATGGACGCTGTGGGCCGGCGTCGGCGCGGCGGCGCATGGCGAACTGCGGGGGCGGACCATCGGGCTGCTCGGCTATGGCCATATCGGCCGCGAGATCGCCGCCAAGGCGCGGGCCTTCGGCATGAAGGTGCATGTCTGCAACCGCTCGCCGGTGGACATGGCGGGCGTCGATCGCGCCTGGGGGCTCGACGGGCTGGCGGCGTTCATGGGCTCGGCCGAGTTCATCGTCACCTCCCTGCCGATGCTGCCCGACACTGCCGGCCTCGTGGGCACGGCGGCACTGGCGGCGATGCGGCCGGATGGCGTGCTGCTCAATGTCGGGCGCGGCGGCGTGGTGGACGAGGCGGCGCTCTATGCGGCGCTGAAGGAACGGCGGATCGGCGGCGCGGTGATCGACGTCTGGTACCGTTATCCCGCCGGCCCCGGGGAGATCGCCCGGCCGGCGGGGCTGCCGTTCCACGAGCTCGACAACATCGTGATGACCCCGCACATGTCGGGATGGACCACCGGCACCATCGCTCGCCGGGGTGCAGCCATGGCCGACAACATCAACCGCCTCGCCCGCGGCGAGGTTCTGCGCAACGTGGTGCGCCCTGGAGCAAAATCATGAGCGAAACCCTGATCGTCGAGCGCGAGGAAACCGGCCTGGTCCGCTGGCGCCTCAACCGGCCGGACCGGTTGAACGCGCTGAACCAGGCGATGGCCGACGGGCTGCTCGCCGCCGCCCGCGCCGCCGAGGCGGACCCGACGGTGCGCGCCATCCTCATCACCGGCGAGGGCCGCAGCTTCATGGCGGGCGGTGACATCACCCTCTTCCAGGGCGAACAGGCGACGCGCGATATCGACGTGCTGATGCGTGCGCTGCATGACGCGATCATCGTGATGGCGCGGCTGCGCGTCCCGGTGGTGGCGCTGGCCCATGGCATGGTGGCCGGCGCCGGCGTCTCCTTTGCGCTCGCCGCCGATGTGGTGCTGGCGAGCGATGACGCGAAATTCCTCATGGCCTATTCCCGCCTCGGCGCCAATCCGGATGGCGGCTCCACCTACCAGCTTCCCCGCGCCATGGGCATGCGCCGCGCCCTCGGATTCACCCTGCTGGAGGAAACCATCGACGCCGCCACCGCCGAGCGATGGGGCCTCATCAACCGTCTTCTACCGGCGGCAACCGCGGCCGAGGAGGCGCTGGCGATCGCGCGCCGCATGGCGGCTGGGCCGACGCTGGCCTTCGGGCGCACGAAGGCGCTGCTGCGCGGCTCGATGGACCGCGACCTGCCGGGCCAGCTCGACAATGAGCGGGCGGAGTTCCTCGCCGGCACCTTCACCGCCGATTTCAACGAGGGCGTCGCGGCCTTTCTCGGCAAGCGCAAACCCGCGTTCAGGGGGGAATGACCATGCCGGTCGATCCGCAAATCCAGGCGCTGCTGGACCGCGCTGCCGGTCTGCCGCCCACCCATACGCTGCCGGTCGCCGAGGCCCGCGCGCGCTACGAGGCGCTCACCGCGCTGCGGCCGGACGCGGCGCCGGTCGCCGCGGTCAGCGAGCGGGAGATCGCCGGGCCCGGCGGCCCGTTGAAACTGCGCATCTACACCCCCGAAGGCAGCGGCCCCTTCCCGCTCATCGTGTTCTACCACGGCAGCGGCTTCGTACTGTGCAGCCTCGATACCCACGACGGCATGGCCCGCAACCTCTGCGGCGGCGGCGGAGCCGTGCTGGTCTCGGTCGATTACCGCCTCGCTCCGGAGCATCGCTTTCCCGCCGGGCCGGATGACTGCCTGGCCGCCACGCGCTGGGCCGCCGCGCATGCGGCCGAGCTTGGCGCCGATGCCACGCGGATGGTGCTGGCCGGGGACAGCGCGGGGGCCAATCTCGCCACCGTCACCGCGCTGCGGTTGCGTGATGAAGGGGGACCAACCGCCATCGGCCAATTGCTGATCTACCCCGCCACCACCCACTACAGCCAACCCATGCCCTCCTACACCGAAAACGCCGAGGGCTACGGGCTCACGCGGGACACCATGGTGTGGTTCTGGGACCACTATCTCGGTGACGCCGACGGCAGCCACCCGCACGCCTCGCCACTGCGCGCCGCCGATCTCTCCCGCCTGCCGCCCGCCTTGGTGCAGACCGCCGAGTTCGACCCGCTGCGCGACGAAGGCGAGCGCTATGCCGAGCGCCTCGCCGCCGCCGGTGTGAAGACGCAACTCACGCGCTGGGACGGGATGAACCACGGCTTCATGCAATGGGCCAACCGGGTGGACGGCGCCACCGCAGCCATGGCCGAGGCGACCGCCTGGCTGCGGGAGATATTCCCACGCGCGTGACCGGAGGGGTCAGCTGATCCCAGTGAAGGTGATGCTGGTGACAGCGATGCCGAGACGGCGGGGGTCCTGGGAATTCGGATCAAGATCGCGGACGCGGACGAATTCGGGCACGGTGATCCCGAGCGTGTTCATCCCCGGCACCGTGCTGGCGAAGCGGGTCTCCAGGACACAGGCGGCGCCGTTGCGCTCCTGGATGCGGAACGGCAGCGGATAGCCGTGCAGCTGGAGGCGGATATGGTCGAACGGGTAATCGGCGCCAATGCCGAACACCCTGAGCCGGATGCACACGCTGCTCGCCGGCGCGATGAAATGCACCCGCGCCGCCGCCGGCCCCTCGGCGATCCAGGCGAGTCGCCCGCTATCTTCCCAGGAATGGAACCCCTGCCGTCCGGGGACCTCGGCGAGCGGGGTCTCGCGGGCGAGTTCGGGGCGATACAGCGTCCCGCTGTCGAGCGGTTCGGATTGGGTTTCGGTCAGCTTGGCGAGCCGGCGCCGGTAGATCGCCCGCGCCCGTTCGTAGAGCGTGATGTCAAGCCGGTTGCGCTCGACCAGGGCGTGGATGTTGCGCCAGTCCTCGTGCACGTCGTCGTGCTCGGTCGAGTTGAGCGTCATCTCGTCGAGTGCGAAGGGAATACCCCACCGGTGCTGGATCAGGTGATGGGTGCCTGGCATGTCCTCGGCGAGGCCGAAATCGATGGTTTCAAGGAAAGCGAGGGCGCGTTCGACCAGTTCGGGGTGCCCGGCGGTGGCCTTGAAACGCGGGTCGCCAGGGTCGGTGAAGGCGGGCAGGCCGGCGAGCATGCGCACCATGCCGTCATTGGTCTGCGAGTAGATGCCGGGGGCATCGGAGGTGATGAACTCGGCGAAGCTGTAGTTCTCGGCGAGGCCGAGCGCGGCCTTCAGCGCCGGCGAGGCGCGGCGCATGAAACGGTAGAGCGAAAACACCCGATCGATCGGGTTGCGCAGAATGGTGAACGGGCGGACGCGCTCGATATGGCCGTCCAGCGCATGGCGCGGAATATGGCCGGCGAGGCACGAAATACCGGCGAGCGGATGGGCGAGGAACGCGGCGAATTCGGCGTAGAACGCGGGTTCGTTGAGGTCGAAGCGGCGTATCTGCCGCTCGCCGAACAGGTTCTCCAGTGTGAGCAGGAAGGAGGTGCCGGCGGTCTTGGGGATGTGCAGGAAGAACAGCGGTCTTGCATCCGCTGTAGCCGACGCACCGGGCGCATCCGGCATGCGGGATGAGGCTGTCTGGTCCGGCACTGCGATCTTGATCCTCGCGCCCGTTTCACGCCGGATGGAACGGCGCTCGGTCGACAAATTGCAATCTGATTTCAAGCGCTTCCATTATGGCATCCACGCAATGGCGTGCAATGGATGACGACGCGTCGAATTGCAATAAAGAGTGACTGGTCGTCGTTACTGATGTTTCAGATATCAGAAACGCCGCAATCAATGGAAATCGCGCGAGCACGGCAGGCGCGGCGGGGCCTCTGGGGCGGCGCCCGCGGGGGTGTCGAGCCCGGCGAGCAGGGCGGAGCGGTCGACGAGGCGGTCGGCGACGAGATGCACGATGCCCTCACGGGAGCGCTGGATGCGGCCCTCGACCTCCAGCAGCGAGGCGGCGATCAAGGCGCGGCGGAACTGCTCGATGATCGCCGGCCACACCACGATATTGGCGATGCCGGTCTCGTCCTCGATGGTGGCGAACACCACGCCGCCGGCGCTGCCTGGGCGCTGGCGCACCAGCACGATGCCGGCGGTGCGCAGCTTGGCGCCATCGCGCGCCTCGGCCGCCTCCGCCGCGGTGACGATGCCTTCGCGGGCGAGCGCCTGGCGCAGGAAGCGCAGCGGATGCGCCTTCAACGACAGCCCGGTGGTCTGGTAGTCGGCCGCGACGTGCTCGGAGAGCTCCATCAGCGGCAAGGGGGCGGGGCGGATCTGCACTGGCAGGGTGGCGAGCAACGGCAGATCGGCGTCATCGCGCAGGCCGCGCACGTGCCACAGCGCGGCGCGGCGATCGAGGCCGAGGCTGCGCAGCCCATCCGCCTCGGCCAGTGCCACCAGCGCCGGGCGCGGCAGCCGGGCAGCGGCGAGTGCGGCGAAATCGGCGAAGCGGCGCCCGGCGAGGTCCTCCGCCCAGGTCGCGCGAAACCCCTCGATCTCCCGCAAGCCCAGCCGCAGCACGGCGCCACCCTCCAACGTGCAGTCCCAGGCGGAGTGGTTCACATCGACACCGCGCACCTCCACCCCGTGCTCGCGCGCATCGCGCACGATCTGCGCCGGGGCGTAGAACCCCATCGGTTGGGAGTTCAGCAAAGCGGCGGCAAAGGCCGCGGGGTGGTGGCATTTGAGCCAGGCCGAGACGTAGACCAGGTGGGCGAAGCTCGCGGCATGGCTCTCGGGGAAGCCGTAGGTGCCGAACCCCTCGATCTGCTTGAAGCAGCGCTCGGCGAACTCCCGGTCATAGCCGCGCGCCACCATGCCGCCGACCATCTGGGCGTGGAACTTGTGAATGGTGCCGAGATTGCGGAAGGTCGCCATGGCGCGACGCAGCGCATTGGCCTCGCCCGGGGTGAATTTCGCCGCCTCGATGGCGATGCGCATCGCCTGCTCCTGGAACAGCGGCACCCCCAGCGTTTTCCCCAAGACCCGCTCCAGCTCGTCCGGTGGCCCGTGCGCCGGGTCGGGCGAGGGGAATTCCACCGTCTCGAACCCCTGCCGGCGGCGCAGGAAGGGATGCACCATGTCGCCCTGGATCGGGCCGGGGCGGACGATCGCCACCTCGATGACGAGATCGTAGAATACCCGCGGCCTGAGGCGCGGCAGCATGTTCATCTGCGCCCGGCTCTCCACCTGGAATACGCCCACCGAATCGCCGCGGCACAGCATGTCGTAGGTCGCGGTATCCTCGCGCGGGATGTCGGCGAGGTCGGCGGTCGGCATCCCCCGCGCGGTCAACAGGGCGAAGGCCTTGCGGATGCAGGTCAGCATGCCGAGCGCCAGCACATCGACCTTCATGATCCCCAAATTGTCGATGTCGTCCTTGTCCCACTCGATGAAGGTGCGATCATCCATCGCCGCCGGGCCGATCGGCACCGTCTCGTCGAGCGCGCCCTTGGTGAGGATGAAGCCGCCGACGTGCTGGGAGAGATGGCGCGGGAAGCCCACCAGCTCGCGCGCCACAGTGATCGTGCGGCGCACCAGCGGGCTCGCCGGATCGAGCCCGATTTCGGCCAGCCGCTCATCGGGCCATAAATCGCCACCGGAGTTCCACGACTGGGCGGAGAGCGCCGCAGTGGCGTCCTCCGGCAATCCCATCACGCGGCCAACCTCGCGGATCGCCATTTTCGGCCGGTAGTGGATGACGGTGGCGGCGATGCCGGCGCGGTGGCGGCCGTAGCGGCGGTAGATGTACTGGATCACCTCCTCGCGCCGCTCATGCTCGAAATCGACGTCGATATCCGGCGGTTCGCGCCGCTCGGCGGAGACGAAGCGCTCGAACAGCAGGTCGATCTCGGCGGGGTCGACGGCGGTGATGCCGAGGCAGTAGCACACCGCCGAATTGGCCGCCGAACCGCGGCCCTGGCAGAGAATGCCCTGCCCGCGCGCATAGGCGACGATGTCGTGCACGGTGAGGAAATAGGGCGCGTAGCGAAGCCCGGCGATCAGCGCGAGCTCCTTGTCCAGCGTGGCGCGGATTTTCGCGGGAATCCCGGCCGGATAGCGCCCCCCGGCGCCCTGCCAGGTGAGTGCCGCCAGATGGGCATCCGGCGTGGTGCCGGAGGGGATCGGCTCGTCGGGATATTCGTAGGACAGGTCGTCGAGCGAAAACGTGCAGCGCTCGGCGATGTCGAGCGTGCGCTCCACCGCGCCGGGATGGTCGCGGAACAGCCGTGCCATCTCGGCGGGGGGCTTCAAATGGCGCTCGGCATTGGGCTCCAGCGCCCGTCCGGCATCGGCAATGGTGGTCTTGTGGCGCAGGCAGGTCAGCACGTCCTGCAGTACGCGTCGCGATGGGTGGTGGTAGAGCACGTCGTTGATGGCGACCAGGCGCAGCCGGTGCTCCGCCGCCAGCTCCGACAGTGCTCGCAACCGCGCCGCGTCATCCCCCTTGTGGCGGCGGGTGGCGGCGAGGCTGGCGCGATTGCCCACCAGTTCGCGCAGCTGGGCAAGCCTTCCTGCGAACCCCGCAACCAGCACCGGCGGCGGCACCGCGATCAGCATCTGCCCCTCCGCATGCCCGGCGAGATCGGCGAAATCGAGCGCACATTCGCCCTTCCTGGCCCGCAGTTTGCCGATCGTCAGCAGCCTGGTCAGCCGCCCCCAGGCCGCGCGATCGACGGGGTAGCACAGCACATCGGGCGTGCCATCGCGGAACACCAGCCTTGCGCCGGGCAAAATCCGCAGCCCCGCCGCCTTGGCCGCCTCATGCGCCCGCACCACGCCGGCCACCGTGTTGCGATCGGCAATCCCCAGCGCCGCGATGCCAAGCTGTGCCGCACGGCCCACTAACTCCTCGGCATGGCTGGCGCCCTGGAGGAAGGAGAACACGGTGGCGGTGGCGAGTTCGGCATAGCGGGCCATGCCGTATGTTCGTATTTTGTTCTTGCCGGAGTCAAGACCCCGTCGGTTGGAGTGGAAAGGGAGGCGCTATCCTGAGCAATCCAGCTGATTGCCCGATCACCATTTGAGGTGGCGAGCGCGACTTCGCGCTCACCAGGATCGGGCGTCACAGGCTCAGGAGCTGTCCGGCGGCGGCGGCGAGGAAGGTGACGACCCCCGCGATTTCCACGCCCGGCGCCAGATCGGCGGGGTCGAGTCCGGCCATTCGCAGGCCGGCGTCACAGGCGATCAGGCGCACACCAAGTTCGCTGGCGGCGGCGCGCAGTTCCGCGAAACCGGCGACGCCCCTGGCGCGGATGGTGGCGTCGCGTCCGGCGTCCTCGAGGGTGCTCCAGTCCGCCAGCAGGGCGCGGCAGCCGTGGTTGGTGGCGAAGAGGGTGACGTCGCGGCCCACCGCGGCGGCGCCGGTGGCGAGCACGAAGGCGTAGTGGGCGCGCTCGTGGCTGCCGGAGATCAGCAGGATCCCGAGCGGCTCAGACGGCACAGGCCGGCCCGTCGGTGGCGCCGTGGGCGGAGAGGTCACGGATGCGCGGCTCCGGCCCGCAGGCCGCGCAATGCGGGTCGGCGCGCAGCCGGATGGTGCGGAATTTGGTGGCCAACGCGTCCCAGATCAGCAGGCGGCCGGCCAGGGTTTCGCCGATGCCGAGGATCTCCTTCAGCACCTCGGTCGCCTGCAGGGTGCCCATCACGCCGGTGACGGCGCCGAGCACGCCGGCCTCCGAACAGGTCGGCACCATGCCGGGCGGCGGGGGCTCGGGGTAGAGGCAGCGATAGCACGGGAAGTGGCCGCCCTCGGTCGCCACGTGGGGCTTGAAGACGGCGAGCTGGCCTTCGAAACGCAGCACGGCCGCCGAGACCAGGGTGCGCTTGGCGAGCACCGTGGCGTCCGAGATCAGGAAGCGGGTCTCGAAATTGTCGGTGCCGTCGCAGATGATGTCGTAGCGCTCGAACAGCCCCAGGATGTTGTCACGGTCGAGCCGGAAATGGTGGGTCTCGATGGTGACGTTGGGGTTGATCGCCCGCGCGCTGGCGGCGGCGGTTTCCACCTTGGGGCGGCCGATGCCGGCGGTGGTGTGGGCGATCTGGCGCTGGAGGTTGGAGATATCCACCTCGTCGTCATCGACCAAACCAATCCGCTG
>JAPLOH010000151.1:0-5673 GCA_026400845.1 Alphaproteobacteria bacterium | reverse complement strand
CCCCACGCCCGCCGCTGCGAGATAGAGCAGCAGCGGCGAGCCGAGCCCGCCGGCGCCGATGATCAGCACCGAAGCATCGCGCAGCATCGCCTGGCCGGTGCCGCCGACATCCTCGAGCAGGATATGGCGGGAATAGCGGCGGATTTCGTCGTCGGAGAAATCGAGGTTCATGGCAGGTCTCATATGGGCACGTCGGGCGCCAGTGACCAGGGTGGTCAGCCCGCCTTGCGTTCCAACTCGATGAAGATGCTCGGCACCAGGGCCGCGTTCTCGCGCACGGTGAAGAGATGGGTGCCCGGTTTGCGGCCGGCCTTGAGGTCGGACACCGGCACGCCGCTGGCTGCGAGGCGGGCGTGGTCGGCCACCAGCGTCGGGCTGCGCCAGGCCAGGCCGTTGAAGTGGTTCGGCTGATCGGAGGCGTCCTCGCCGGCCGGCTGCACCACCTCCATCACCAGATCACCGCAGCGGAAAAACAGGAACCGCGTGTTCCAGTTGGTGCGGTCGAGCCGCAGATCGAGCCCGAGGCGCGCGCCGAACAAGGCGAGAGCGCGGTCGGGGCTGTGGGTCCGGATGACGACATGGTCGATGCCGATCCCGGGGCCGATCCCGGGGCCGATCCCGGGGCCGGCCGGCATCGGCGCGCGCTCCACCAGCAGCAGCCTGGTGCCGCACGTCGCGCCATCATCGAGCACCACGGCGCGGGTCGCGCTGCCATCCTCCGCCGTCCAGTCGAACACCTCGCCGCATGGCAGGCCGCGGCGGGTGAACAACGCGCGGGCGGCATCGAGATCGGCCACCGCGAAACCGGCGGCCGCCTGCGCCGCGCTGCCATCCGCGGGCGCGGCTGGCAGACCGAGCGGGTTGCCCTCCTGCGGAGAAATCAACAGGATCGTGGTGTTGGCGAGACGGAACGCCACCGCCGCCATCCCGGCGACCGGCCCGGCGCGGTCCGGCCCACGGCCCAGCACCGCCGCGAGCTTGGCCGATGCGACCGCAAGATCGGTGGTGGTGAGCAGGAGGTGGTCGAGGGCGTGGATCACCCTGTGCCTACCGTCCGCCCAGCGCCCAGGCCAGCACGCCTTTCTGCGCGTGCAGGCGGTTCTCCGCCTCGTCGAACACCACGCTCTGCGGCCCGTCGATCACCTCGGCGGTCATCTCCTCTCCGCGATGGGCGGGGAGGCAGTGCATGAAGATTGCGTCCTTGGCCGCCTTCGCCATCAGCGCGCTGGTGACCTGGTAGGGCATCAGCAAATTATGGCGGTTGGAGGCCGGGTCGTCGGACATGCTGACCCAGGTATCCGTCACCACGCAGGCGGCGCCGGCGACGGCGGCTTCGGGGTCGGTGGTGAGCTGCACATCGGCGCCCTGCGCGCGGGCCCAGGCGATCAGCTCGGCGGCCGGCGACAGCTCGGCCGGCGTCGCCAGCCGCAGCGTGAAGCCGAAGCGGACCGCGCTTTCGATCCAGGAGCGCGCGACGTTGTTGCCATCGCCGACCCAGGCCACGACCTGGCCGGCGATCGGACCCTTGTGCTCCTCGAAGGTCATCACGTCGGCCATCAACTGGCAGGGATGGCTCTCGGCGGTAAGGCCGTTGATGACGGGGATGGTGGCGTTCTCAGCCATCTCGTGCAGCTTGGCGGGATTATCGGTGCGATACATCACGGCATCGACGTAGCGCGAGAGCACGCGCGCCGTATCGGCCACCGTCTCGCCGCGATCGAGCTGGGTGGCGCTGCCCGACAGCATCACAACGTCACCGCCGAGCTGGCGGATGCCGACCTCGAAGCTCACACGGGTGCGGGTGCTCGGCTTCTCGAAAATCAGCGCCACCGTCTTGCCGGCCAGCGGACGGGCGGTATCGGCGCCGCGCTTCATGCGGGTGGCGTGGTCCAGCATGGCACGCAGCGTGGCGCTGTCATGGTCGCGGATGTCGAGGAAGTGGCGGGGAGCGACGCGCTCCCCGCTTTCCGCCACCCGCCGCAGGGCGACATGACTCATGACGGCATATTCACGGCAGCCTGCTCATTGGGCCGCCGCTTTCACCGTCTCGGCGCAACGCTGGGCGGCGCGGCGCATCATGGCGAGGCCCTCGACGAGGTCGGCATCGGTCACCACCAAGGGCGGCGCGATGCGCAGCGTGTTTTCACCGGCGGTGATCGTCATCAGCCCTTCGGCAGTGCAGGCGTCCGACACGGTGCCGCAGGGGATGACGCATTTCAGCCCCTGGAGCAGGCCGGAACCACGATGATCCTCGAACACGGTCGGGAAATCGCGGCACAGCGCCGCCATGCCGTCCCACAGCATCTGGCCCTTGCGGGTCACCTCGGCGAGGAAGCCGTCGCCGAGGACAACGTCGAGCACCGCATTCCCCGCCGCACAGGCGAGCGGGTTGCCGCCATAGGTGGTGCCATGGGTGCCGGGCGTGAGGTTCTTGGCCGCACGCTCCTTGGCCAGCACGGCGCCGAGCGGGAAGCCGCCGCCGATGCCCTTGGCCGCGGCCACCACGTCCGGCTCGACGCCTGCCCATTCATGGGCGAACAGCTTGCCGGTGCGGCCCATGCCGGATTGCACCTCGTCCATCCCGAGCAGGATGCCGAATTCGTCGCAGGTCGATCGCAGATCCTTGAGGAACTGGATCTGCGCCGGGCGCACGCCGCCCTCGCCTTGCAGCGGCTCGATGATGATGCCGGCCGTGCCGGCGCCGATTTTGTCGCGCACCGCGTTGAGGTTGTTGAACGGCACCTGGTCGAACCCCTCGGCCGGCGGGCCGAAGCCTTCGAGATACTTGGCGTTGCCGGTGGCGGCGAGCGCGCCAAGGGTGCGGCCGTGGAAGGCGCCCTCGAAGGTGATCAGGCGATAGCGCTCGGGCTTGCCCTCGTTGAACATCGTCTTGCGCATCATCTTGATCATGCCCTCGTTGGCTTCCGCGCCCGAGTTGCAGAACAGGACACTGTCCGCGAAGGAATTGGCGACGAGGCGCTCGGCGAGCCGCTCGGCCTGCGGAATCCGGTACAGGTTCGAGACGTGCATCACCTTGTGCGCCTGTTCGGCGATCGCATCGGCGAGGTGCTTGTTGCCGTGACCGAGCGAGGCAGTGGCGATGCCGCTGCCGAAATCGAGGAATCGTCGGCCGTCCGTCGTCCACAGCCAGGCACCCTCGCCCCGCTCGAAAGCAAGGTTGGCACGGTTGTAGTTCGGCGTCAGGGCGGGAATCATGCGATGGTCCTCGATTTGCCCCGTTCGGGGCGGTTGTTCCCCCGGTGCTGATCCTGGCCGGCACACGATGTGCCGGCGGTTCCGGAGGAAGCGGAAACAATGGTACGGCAGGCGCCTGCGAGTCAAACCGGCTTGGCGCCCTGCATGGCGGCAATGCGCGGGGCTTTCGACGCGCCATCGCGCATGGCATCGTCAGGCGATGGCGGACTCTCCCCCCGACGAGGCACGGCTGCACGAGGCGGCGCTCAATCATATCGCCCGCTACGCGACCACGCGGGCCGGGCTGCTGCGCGTGCTCGAACGGCGGATCGACCGCTGGGCCCGCGCGGCCCCGGAACCCGACAGGGATGCGCTCACCGCCGCCCGCCGGGCCGCCCGCGCGGTGGTGGAACGGCTCGCCGCCTTGGGTGCGATCGACGACGCGGCCTTCGCTGCAAGCCGTGCCCGCTCGCTCACCCGCGCCGGAAAATCCCGCCAGGCGATCGCCGCCCATCTCGCCAGCCGCGGCGTCGCGGCTGAGACCTCCCGCGCCGCCACTGCGCGGGACCAGGACACCGACCTCGCCGCCGCGCTGGCCTGGGCCAAGCGCCGCCGCATCGGCCCGTTCCGCCCAACCGAGACCGACGCGGATGGCCGCCGCAAGGAACTCGGCGTGCTCGCCCGCGCCGGGTTCGATCGCGAGGTGGCCCTGCTGGCGTTGGCCTGCCCGGCGGAGGAAGCTGAGGCGCGGGTGATCGGGCTCAAGCGGTCCTGACGCCAACCGTCCCGGTCGTCTTCACCGGGACCGCCGCAGCCTGGATGGTCTACGCGATCCAGCGGTCGCCGCTGGCTATTTGCGTGCCGCCTCGCAGTTGCGGCGCTCTTCCGCGGGTGGATCTTTATCGTGTAAATCGGACAACCGCTCGACCTTCACCTCAGCAGTTCCCCGGTTATTGCCGTAGTAGTTCGTCCCTGGCCAAAGCCTGACGGCGTCATTCACATAGAGCAGCACCCGACCCGGGCTGGACGGCGTGAAGTCGACATAGGCGATGCGATGACGGTCATGGCAGACGCGGATCATGCCCGCGGTGTCCTTGGTCTGGAGATCCTGCAAACGGGCGCGCTGGCGGGCCTCGGCAAACAGCTCGGTTGCGGCCTTGGCAGTGCCCTCCTCGATTGCCGTAGTGTGAGTCTTTGCGAACTTGTCCTTGTCCATGAGCTGCTGGTAGCGCTGTTGCTCATCGGCGGTGAGCGTTGCTTCGCGAATTGTTGGGTTCTTAGTGGAGGGCTCGTGATTTGGTGGCGCAAGGGCATATTTCTCGTCCCACCATCGATCGGATTGGATGTGAGCGATTGGCTGAAACCAGTTGTCGAACCAGCGGCGCTTGGTGACTGCCATAAACCGACGGAACGCGTCGCGCGATGGAAAGCCGGCCGTGTCCGTGTGGACGGTCTTGTCGAACCAGTCCATCCTGTCCGGCATGGTGAGCGTGATCCTGTAGGCCACATTTTTTTCGACTTGCACGCCGGAATCCCACCATTCGCATGCGAGGTCGAAGGTCGACGGCTGACCTTCGGCGCCGGGCTGTGTCGGGGCGGCATGACACGTATCGGCGATTTCGATCCCGCTGCGCACGTCGATCATCTTGGCGACCGGGAGCCACAGCAACATCACCGCGGTCACCAAGAGGCTGATGCCTGGTAGGATGTGTTCGCGAAGGACGCGATATCCGGCGCGCAAGGTGGTGTCGGTGCGGCACCATCGGGCGAAGTGGAGTTCGGACCAGTTGCGGGGTTTGCTGCGGCGCGCGGTCGCTTCGCCTGGCTGGTCCACGAATGAACCGCAGAGGCCAAAAACCTCCAAGCCGATCGCGGTGACGGCGGCGCCGGCGGCCAGGGTGAGCACCACGAGATACAACAAAGCGAGAACGACGGAGCGGATCATCCAGAGCGCACCGTCATCCCGTCCCAGGTTGAACGGTCCAAGGAAGAGCAGGGCGGCAGCGCCGAGTATGAGAGCACCGATCCATACCAGCCATCCAAATTTTCTGCGGGCCTCCTGCTCGCGTTTTTCCTGGTCGGCCAGTTTCGTCGCCTGCGATGCGCTCCAGGCGGCCTTGGTCCATGCCTGAATGCGTTGGCGGAGACGGGAGCTATAGGAATAGATCAACGCAAGTGTCAGGAGCAGCCATGCGAAGAGGAACGGTTGGTCCTCATAGTAAACGAGCCAGAAATTGGCGAAATCCGGCAGGCCAAGGCGCAGGACATAGAACGGGACCGAGAGCGGAATGCCGGTCAGATCGTTGACGTCAGTCCAGTGGAGCTTTTGGACCCAGTTGGCCTCAACCATCCCCTCATTTCGATTTTGCAAACAGTCCATTAAATTGGCTGGCCTGTGACATGGCCTTGGCGAAGGCTGTCATGAGAGGGGCGAGCCTGTGCTCCGGCATGTTGGGGATAAGTTCGTAGAGCATGCAG
>JAPLOH010000055.1 GCA_026400845.1 Alphaproteobacteria bacterium | reverse complement strand
TGCGCCTGGCGCAGTGGCGAGCTGGGGATGCCCTCGACCGGGCCGGCCGGTGGTCGAGGCCCTGGCGTGGCGGCGATCGGCGGCGCCCTCGGCCTCGCCAGTGGTGGCGGGTCGAGCACCTGGCGCGGTGCCGATCTGGGGACGCCCTTTGCCTCGCAGGGGGCCGTGGTCGAGTCCCTGGCGCGGTAGCGATCGGCGGTGCCCTCAGCCTCGCCAGTGGCAGCGGTGGAGCGCCTGGCGCGGGGTCGAGCTGGGGACGCCCTCGGCCTCGCCGCTGCCGGCGGGTCGAGCGCCTGGCGCGGGGTCGAGCTGGTGATGCCCTCGGCCTCGCCAGTGGTGGCGGGTCGAGCGCCTGGCGCGGTAGCGATCGGCGACGCCCTCGGCCTCGGTGGGGGCCGTGGTCGAGGCGCTAGGGGGGGGCGGCGAGCCGGCGATGCCCTCGACGCTGCGGCTACTTGCGGCGGTATCGCCAGCCGCTGGCTCACATAGAGTCCGCGGCGAGTCCGGAAAGGGACGCCTGGCTTACGCCAAAGAAACGAAAATCGGCTAAGCCTTTGAAAAAATTGGTGGGCGCACCAGGGCTCGAACCTGGGACCCGCTGATTAAGAGTCAGCTGCTCTACCAACTGAGCTATGCGCCCTTCCGCGGGCCGGGGTTGGAGCCGCCGGGGCATCGGGGCCGCCCCTATAGCAAGGGGGCTCGGCAGTGTGAAGCCCTGGCGAGAAAGAACATCGCGCCGGCGCGCATAGGTGCCACCCGCAATGGGCCGCCCGATGCAAAACAGCCGCCCTGGAGAGGCGGCTGTTCGCAAATCGCCCGGGTCGGCCGTGATCAGGCAGCCGTGGCCATGCCGCGTAGCACGTATTGCAGGATGCCGCCGTGGCGGTAGTAGCTGACCTCGTCGAGCGTATCGACGCGGCACAGCACCGGCACGGTGTCGACGGTGCCATTGGCGCGGTGGATGATCAGGCTGAGGTCCATGCGGGGGCTCAGCCCGTCGAGGCCCAGGATGTCCAGCGTTTCGTCGCCGGTGATGCCGAGGCTCTTGCGGTCCATGCCGTCCTTGAAGGTCAACGGCAGCACGCCCATGCCGACGAGGTTGGAGCGGTGGATACGCTCGAAGCTCTCCACGATCACCGCCTTGACGCCCAGCAGCATGGTGCCCTTGGCCGCCCAGTCGCGCGACGACCCGGTGCCGTATTCCTTGCCGCCGAACACCACCAGCGGCGTGCCGCCCTTCTGGTAGTCCATCGCGGCATCATAGATCGAGATCTGCTTGGTGGCGCCGGCGAGGCGGGTCATGCCGCCTTCCACGCCGCTCAGCATCTCGTTCTTGATGCGGATGTTGGCGAAGGTGCCGCGCATCATGATCTCGTGGTTGCCGCGCCGGGCGCCGTAGCTGTTGAAATCCTTGGCCAGGATCTGGCGCTCGCCAAGATACTCGCCGGCGGGCGAGGTCTTGCGGATGTTGCCGGCCGGCGAGATGTGGTCGGTGGTGATGCTGTCACCCAGCACCGCCAGGATTTTCGCGCCACGGATGTCACCGGTCGGCTTCGGCTCCATGGTGATGCCCTCGAAATAGGGCGGGTTCTTGACGTAGGTCGAGCTGTCCGACCAGCCATAGGTCGCGGTGCCGGCGTCGACCTGGATGGCCTGCCACTGCTTCGGGCCCTTGAACACCTCGCCGTAGCGCTTGAGGAACTGGTCCCGCGACAGGCAGGCGGCGACGACGTCGGCGATCTCCTTGTTGGTCGGCCAGAGGTCGCGCAGATACACTGGCTTGCCGTCCCGCGCGGTGCCGATCGCCACCGTGGTGATGTCCTCGGTGATCTTGCCGAGCAGAGCGTAGGCGACCACCAGCGGTGGGGAGGCGAGGTAGTTGGCGCGCACGTTGGCGTGCACCCGGCCTTCGAAGTTGCGGTTGCCCGAGAGCACCGAGACCGCCACAAGCTTGTTGTCCTCGATGGCGTCGGCGATCGCGTCCTCGAGCGGGCCCGAGTTGCCGATGCATGTGGTGCAGCCGTAGCCGACGGTGTTGAAGCCGATGGCGTCGAGGTCGGCGGTGAGGCCGGCACGATCGAGATATTCGGTCACCACCTGGGAGCCGGGGGCGAGCGAGGTCTTCACCCAGGGCTTCGGCGTGAGGCCGAAGGCGCGGGCCTTGCGGGCGACCAGGCCGGCGGCGACCAGCACGTAGGGGTTGGAAGTGTTGGTGCAGGACGTGATCGCCGCGATCACCACATCGCCATGGGTCAGCTCGTAGTTCTTGCCTTCGACCATCGCTTTGGTGCCGATGTCGTTCGCAGCGACGCCGAGGCTCTTGGTCAATTCGGATGCGAATGCCGTCGCGGCGTCCTTCAGCAGCACTCGGTCCTGCGGCCGCTTCGGCCCGGCGAGCGAGGGCTGCACGGTGGACATGTCGAGCTCCAGCGTGTCGGTGAACACCGGGTCCGGCGTCGAGGCGTCGGTCCACATGCCCTGGGCCTGGCAATAAGCCTTGACCAGCGCGATGCGCGCGGTGTCGCGGCCGGAGAGGTGGAGATAGTCGAGCGTGATCTGATCGACCGGGAAGAAGCCGCAGGTGGCGCCGTATTCCGGGGCCATGTTGGCGATGGTGGCGCGATCGGCCAGCGACATCTCCTGCAGGCCCGGGCCATAGAACTCGACGAACTTGCCGACCACGCCCTTCTTGCGGAGCATCTGGGTGACGGTCAGCACGAGGTCGGTCGCGGTGGCGCCCTCCGGCAGGCGGCCGGTGAGGCGGAAGCCGATCACGTCGGGGATCAGCATGGCGATGGGCTGGCCGAGCATGGCCGCCTCGGCCTCGATGCCGCCGACGCCCCAGCCGAGCACGCCCATGCCGTTCACCATCGTGGTGTGGCTGTCCGTGCCGTAGAGCGTGTCGGGATAGGCGTAGGTGGTGCCGTCGAGATCGGCGGTCCACACGGCTTGCGCGAGGTATTCCAGGTTCACCTGGTGGCAGATGCCGGTGCCCGGGGGAACGACGCGGAAGTTGTCGAACGCGGTCTGGCCCCAGCGCAGGAAGGTGTAGCGCTCGCCGTTGCGCTCGAACTCGACGTCGACGTTCTTCTGTTCGCTGTCGGCGGTGGCGGAGAAATCCACCATCACGGAGTGGTCGATCACCAGATCAACCGGCACCAGCGGGTTCACCTTGGCCGGGTTGCCGCCGAGGCGGAGAATGCCGTCACGCATGGCAGCGAGATCGACCACCGCGGGCACGCCGGTGAAATCCTGCATCAGGATGCGCGCCGGCTTGAACGGCACTTCTTTGTCCGACGAGGCCTTGGCCAGCCAGCCGGCCACCGCCTTGGCGTCATCCACCGTGTAGGCGCGGCCGTCCTCGAAGCGCAGCACGTTCTCCAGCAGCACCTTCAGGCTGACCGGCAGGCGGGAGATGTCGCCGATCGTCTTGGCGGCCTCGGGCAGCGAGAAATAGGTGTAGGATTTGCCTTGCACGCTCAGCGTGCGAGCGGTCTTCAGGCTGTCCTGACCGACTGACTTCATGAGGGAGCCTCCGCGTTGGCGCCTGGCGCGCGGGGGGCTCCCGGCGATGGCAGGGGGTTTGTGTAATGCGGGCGGCTTAAACCATAGTTGACACCCGCCGGCAAACACCGGCGTGTGCGGCCGGGCCGGCCACGGAGGATGCGTGCTGCAAGCCGAGGGACTCGCCGCCTTGAGGGGGGAAAGACTGGTGTTCGAACGCCTGTCCTTCGCCGTGCCCGCTGGCGGCGCCCTGCTGCTGGTGGGGCCGAACGGCTCGGGCAAATCCACCCTGCTGCGCCTGCTCGCCGGCCTGCTGCGCCCCGATGCCGGGCGGCTCACCTGGGGCGGCGCCGACGCCTTCGCCGACCCGCAGGAGCACGCGGCGCGCACCGCCTATCTTGGCCATCTCGACGCCATCAAGCCCGGCCTCACCGCCGCCGAGAACCTCCGCTTCTGGGGCACCCCCTCCGCCGTCGCCGAAGCCCTCGCCGCCGTCGACCTCACGCGCCTCGCCGACCTCCCCGCCCGCATGCTCTCCGCCGGCCAGAAGCGCCGCCTCGCCATCGCCCGCCTGCCCCTCGCCCGCGCCGCCCTGTGGCTGCTCGATGAGCCGACGCTGGGGCTCGACGCCAAGGCCGTCGGGCGCTTCGGCGAGCTGCTGGCCGGGCATCGCGCCGGCGGCGGCATCGTCATCGCCGCCACCCATTTGCCCCTGCCCTTGCCCGGCGCCGCCGAACTGGCGCTGGCATGACCCGCCTGCTCGCCCGCGAACTGCGCCTCTCGCTCCGCCATGGCGGCGACACGCTCGCCGCACTGCTGTTCTTCCTTCTGGTGGCGATGCTGTTCCCGCTCGCCATCGGCCCCGCCCCCGAGACACTCGGCCGCATCGCGCCAGGCATCATCTGGGTCGCCGCCCTGCTTGCCGCCCTGCTGCCGCTCGACCGGCTGCTCGCCGCCGATCTCGAGGACGGCTCGCTGGACCTGCTGCTGCTCTCGGGCCTGCATCCGGCCACGCTCGCGGCCGGCAAGGCGATCGCCCATTGGCTGGTCACCGGCCTGCCCTTGCTGCTGGCCGCCACGCCGCTCGCCATCATGCTGCGGATGCCCGAGGCGGCGATCCCTGCTTTGCTGCTCGGCCTGCTCGGCGGCACGTTGGCGCTCTCGCTGCTCGGCACGGCGGCCGCCGCCCTGGTGCTCGGCGCCCGGCGCGGCGGTGTGCTTATGCCGCTGCTGATCCTCCCACTCGCCGCCCCAGTGCTGATTTTCGGCGCCGCCGCCGCAGATGCCGCCAGCGCGGACCTCAGCCCGCGCCCCCATCTGCTGCTGCTCGCCGCCTTTCTTGCCTTCACCCTGCCCACCTCGCTCGCCGCCGCCGCAGCCGGTATACGGGGGGCGGCGGAGGGTTAGCCGGCGGTGCGTGAGCGGGCCGCCTCGTAGGCGCTGACATGGCACCATGCCATGTCGAGGATCGGGGTCGGAATGCCATAGCGGCGGGCACGCGCGGTGATGTCGCCGAACACATGGGCGCCTTCGGTGGGAGCACCGCGTTCGATATCGCGGAGCATGGAGCCTTTCAGGGGCGACCCCGTTGGCGCGGCGGAAAGCCGCTGGCAGTTGCAACCGCACGGGCCTCGTTGCACGCCTCGGCAAGCAGAGCGCGGCCGCCCGGTGCGGCGATGATGTCGCCCATTGTCGCCCGCATCAGACAAATCACCGCTTGGCCGCCGGCGAGGAAGGCAAATTTCTCCCACATGTCGAGCATGACAGACT
Source organism: Alphaproteobacteria bacterium (assembly GCA_026400845.1). Classification (GTDB taxonomy): domain Bacteria; phylum Pseudomonadota; class Alphaproteobacteria; order Acetobacterales; family Acetobacteraceae; genus CAIYPH01. The sequence goes on along the minus strand of JAPLOH010000055.1, from coordinate 17,537 downwards.
CACTTACTTTGATCGTGGTGGCCGAGCCCTCGAACAACTCAGCGATCGCCTCCCCACGCAGCGACGGGCCGCCGGCCTGCTCTCCAAGGGCGATCTCAGCAGTGGTGAATGAACTGTTGACGTGCCCCTTGTCGTTCATTGCGGCAGAAATCAACGCCATACCGCCCATCACGCGATCAACGCCGAAGCGCCGGGACAGCACATCAATATGCGCCAGTCCGTTCTGCACAGGCACGATCGCCGTGTTGCGACCCACGGCCGGAGCGAAATGCTCCATCGCCTCCGTCAACGCGTAGGACTTGACGGTGACGAGCACGAGATCTGCCTCTCCGGAGAGGCCGCCAGCCAACACCGCCCGTGGCGTCACGGTGAAGCTATCGTTCGGCAGTCTTAGGGACAGACCGTGCTCAGAGAGTTGCGCTAGGCGCTTCTCTCGGACGAGAAGCGTGCAGTAGCGCCCGCCACGCAGGAGGCAGGCACCCAAATAGCCACCGAGTGCCCCGGCGCCAACAACGAGTGTCTTCACGGTTGGTTCCTCCGCAATTGTTTCTTTCGGAGAAAACTAGCGGGGCGCAATCAGCCGAGTCAAATACTGCCGCTCGTGCAATCAGTACAGCAGAGACTTGTCCAGCACGTTGCGCATCTCGTCGCGCTGTCCGTCCAGCCAACAGATGAGGTTGTGGCAGAAGATGTCGGTGATTTTGCGGTTCTCGCTGGTCACCGTGCTGGCGGAATGCGGTGAGATCAGCACGTTCGGCAGGTCCCACAACGCGCTGTCGGCGGGCAGCGGTTCGATGCGCGCGACATCGAGCGCCGCGAAGGCGATGCGGCCGAGGCCGAGCGCGGTGGCCAGCGCCGCCTCGTCCACCACATGGCCGCGCGCGATGTTGACGAAGGCGACGTGCGGGCGCATCGCGGCGATGGCGCTGGCGTCGATCAGATGCTCGGTGGCGCTGGTATGCGGCACCGTCACCACCACGGCATCGGCCTCGGCCAGCGTGGCATGCAGCGCCGATTGCGGACGCACCTCATCGAACAAATCATTATGCGCCCGCGCCTTGCCGGCATCGCGGCCGATGGCGATGATCCGCATGTCGAGCGCACGGGCCAGCCTGGCGCAGCCGCGGGCGAGGTCGCCGGCGCCGACGATCACCAGGGTGCGCCCGGCGATCTCCTCGCCGCAGTAGCGCACCCAGCGATGGGCGCGCTGCTCGCGGCGGAGATGGTCGAGGCCGCGCCAGTGTTGCAGCAACGCCATGAAGACGAATTCGGCGAGCGGCCCGGCATGCACACCGCGCGCGGTGGTGACGAGGATGTCGCGGTGGGCGAGGCCGAGGGCGGCCACCGCCGGGCCGACGCCGGTGGAGGTGGTCTGGATCCATTTGAGGCGCGTGGCGAATGGCAGATCTTCCAGCGCCGGCAGGTCCCACATTACATCGGCGCTTGCGATCATCTCGCGCCAGCGCACCTGTCCGGCGGCGTCGCGTGTTAGGGGAGCCCCCTTGTGGTCAGCGATGTAGCGCACCGGGGGCAGCAGTTCGGGTGCGTGCAGCACCTCGATCCGCGGGTCGAGGGCGCGGATGCGCGCGACGTGTTCGGCCTCCAGCGGCGTTGCGATCATCACCGTCTGCTTCATCGTCGTCGCTCCGTTCAGGGCCTGAGTTCGAGGCCGCCATCCACCGTGATGGTGCTGCCGGTGATGTAGCGCGCCCCTTCACCCGCGAGGAAGAGCACCGCGGCGGCGATATCCTCGGGGGTGCCGATGCGGCGCATCGGGATGAGGTCGAGCTTGGCGGCACGCCAGACGGGGTCGGCCAGGGCCGCGCGGTTGAGGTCGGTCTCGATGGTGCCGGGGGCGACGAGGTTCACGGTCACGCCATGGGGCGCGAGTTCGAGCGCGAGGCCACGCGCCATCTGCATCAGCCCGGCCTTGCTGGCGGCATAGGCGGCGAGGCCGGGATTGGGCGTCCATTGGTTGACCGAGGAGATCAGCACGATGCGCCCACCGCCCCGCGGAACCATGCCGCGCGCGGCCTCCTGGACGAGGGCGAAGCTCGCATGGAGGTTGACGGTATGGACGCGCAGCCACTCCGCGTCGGTGATGTCGAGCGCGGGTTTGCGCAGCAGGACGGCTGCCGTGCAGACGAGGATGTCGATCGGCCCGAGGGCGGCGGCGGCGGCGACAACGACATCCCGTGCCGCCGCGGGATCGCCGAAATCGGCCTCCAGCACACAGGCGCGCCGTCCGATGGCGCGGAGTTCCAGGGCCAGCGCCTCGGCCGCAGCCGCCTGCCCCAGGTGATGGATCGCCACGTCGGCACCGGCGGCGGCCAAGGCGCGGGCAGCGGCGCGGCCGATGCCGTTGCTGCCGGCGCCGGTGACGAGGGCGATTTTTCCGGTGAGGGTCATCGGTGGGAAAGCAAGCAAGGGCTTCTTTTTGAAAAACGAAGCAAAAACTTTTTATCCGTTGGCTTCGCACTCTCCAAGGAGAGCGCAAAGCGAATGGACAAAAGTTTTTTGGTTCTTTTTTTCAAAAAAGAACGCCTTCCTTTACTTAACCGCCTTGATCTCAACCGCCATCGTCTCCTCGTCCGCCCGCGTCGTATAGCTCACCCGATCTGCCCGCCCCGCGCTCACGGTGCCGAAAGCGAGCGTCGGGATCACCCAGTTGCGTTCCACCGTCAGCTCGGTGATCCGCTCCAGCAGCGCGCGGCGTTTGGCCTGGTCGAGCATTGGGCGCGCCTCCTCGATCAGCGCGTCGAGCTCCTTGTCGGCAATGCCGGAGATGTTGATGGCGCCGAGTCCCTTGTCCTTGTCAGCGCTGTGGATCACCGCGCCGAGGAAGTAGGAGGACTCGCCGGTCAGGCTGCCCCAGCCGGCCATCGAGAGGCCGAATTCGCGCTTGGCGCGGCGCGGGAAGAACACCGAGGAGGGATAGGCCGCCAGCGTTACCTTGAGGCCGATGCGCGAATACTGCTGCGCCACCGCCTCGCAGATCTTGGCGTCGTTGGGGAAGCGGTCATTCGGGCAGGTGAGTTCGGCCTGAAAACCTTGGGGATAGCCGGCCTCGGCCATCAGCGCCCGCGCCCGCTCGACGTTCTGGGCGACCGGCGCAATGCGCGGACTGGCGCCGAACATGCCGTCCGGCACCGGCTGGGACATTTTCGTGGCCAGCCCCTCCATCACCCGCTCCACCAGCGCCTCGCGGTTGATCGCGAGCGACATCGCCTGGCGCACGCGGGCGTCCTGGAAGGGGTTTTTCGGCAGCGGCGCGCCGGCATTGTCCTTCACCCCCGGCGGCTGATCGAGGCCGACCTCGGGGTAGACCATGTAGACATAGGCGGACGGCCCGGCGAACACCTTCATCTTGGGGTCGGATTTCAGCCGCGCCACGTCGGCGATCGGCACCCGGTTGATGAAATCGACATCGCCGGCGAGCAGGGCCGCCACGCGGGCGGGGTCGCGCGGGATTGGCGCGATCTTCACGCTCGCCCATTCCGGCTTGCCGCCCCAATAGGTGTCGTTGCGGGTAAGCATCTGCGGGTTGCCCGGCGACCACGAGACCAGCTTGTACGGCCCGGTGCCGTTGGCCGCCTTGCCGCTGTTGAAGTCGGCGGTCGCCTGCACGCCCTTGGCCGAGGAGAGGATGAACACGTTGGAGAGGTTGGTCGGCAGCAATGGGGCGGCGCCGTTGGTGATAAAGCGCACCGTCAGCGGGTCCACCACCACCACGTCCTTGATCTGGCTGGTGTAGACTGAATAGGCGGAGGGATTGCCCTGCAAGGTCGGCACGCGGGCGATGGTGAACTTCACGTCCTCCGCGGTGAAGGGCGAGCCGTCATGGAACGCGACGCCGGGGCGGAGTTTGAACTCCCAGGTGGTGTCATCCACCACCCGCCACGACAGCGCGAGGCTCGGGACGTCCTGCAAATTGACATCGCGGCCGATCAGCGTGTCGTACATGTTGCGCATCGCGGCAGTGTTGTTGCCGAGCAGATGCCATTGCGGGTCCATCGTGTTCGGCTCGTTCTGGATGCCGATGTTCAACGTCTGCGCGGCGCCCGTGCGCGCGAACTGCGGCGCGGCGACGGCGACACTTGCGGCCAACAATCCAACCAGAATGCGCATGTGGGGTCCTGTTCGAGGGGTTAGGCATCATCATGTAGTGACTGTTCGCGGCTTGCCAGCCCCCTGCGGTGATGATGCGCGACATTGCACCGGGCGAGCGAGGCTGGTAGGGAGGCGGCATGTTCGTCGTCATGACCAAGCGCACGCTGAAGTCGAAGACGCCCTGTGGCGGGGCGTCCTCGGGTGCGTGCGCGCGGATGCCGATGGCATAGCGTTCCCCCCGAGGCCCCGCCGGAAACGGACGGGGCCTGAGGACAGCGGCGCCCGTCTCCGGCTTTTTTGGAGACTGATGATGCCGAACGACAATCCCCCTGTTTTGCTTCACGCGTCTGCCCGCCGGGCGATGCCTGCGCGCCCCTCCGTTGCCGTGGTCGGCGCCAGCGGTGCCGTGGGTGGTGAGCTGGTCGCCTGCCTGGAGGCGCGCGGATTTCCGCTTTCCTCGCTGCGGCTGTTCGCCTCGGCGCGCTCGGCCGGGCGGCAGATCGCGTTTCGCGGCGCGATGCTGACGGTCGAGGCGATCGGCGAGGACAGCCTTGCGGGCATCGATATCGCGCTGTTTTCGGCCGGCTCGACGGCGTCGAAGGCCTATGCGCGACGCGCGGCGGCCGGCGGCACGGTGGTGATCGACAACGGCTCGGCGTTCCGCATGGAGCCGGACGTGCCGCTGGTGGTGCCGGAGGTAAATGCCGGCACAATCGCGTCGCATCACGGCATCATCGCCAACCCCAATTGCGTGGCCATCATCGCCGCCATGCCGCTGGCGCCGCTGCACCGGGTGAACCCGATCCGCCGAGTGATCGCGGCGACCTACCAATCCGCCTCCGGCGCCGGGGCGGCGGCGATGGAGGAACTGCGTGCCTCGACGGCGGCCTACCTGGCAGGCGAGGCGTTCGCGCCACGGGTGATGGCGCATCCCTACGCCTTCAACCTGTTCAGCCATGACGCGGAGGTGGATGGCGAAACCGGGGAGAACGGCGAGGAGATCAAGGCGGTGCGCGAGTTGCGCAAGATCCTGGCCGCGCCGGAGATGCGGATCGGCATCACCTGCGTGCGGGTGCCGGTGCTGCGCGCCCATACGATCGCCATGACCGTGGAGTTCGACCGGCCGATGACGGTCGATGCCGCTCGCGCAGTGCTCGCCGCCGCCCCGGGGGTGCGCATCGTCGATGACCGCGCCCGCAACCACTTCCCGATGCCGATCGAGGCGACCGGACAAGGCGACGTGCTGGTCGGACGGCTGCGGGAGGACGCGTCGGACCCCTCCGGCCGATCGATCGCCATGCTGGTGGCCGGTGACCAGCTGCTGAAGGGTGCGGCACTCAACGCGGTGCAGATCGCCGAACGGCTGCTGGGGTAAAAGGTGGCGGCGCGGCGCGGGGGAATGTACTTGAGGGCATGGCCATCGCATCCCCCGCGCCGCGTCTGAGTCTGCCCGCGGCGCCGGCCGTGGTCTCCGGGGTGGGGCGTGCCTGCATCGTCACCGAGGACGGCGAGGTGCTGGATTTGTCCTCCGACGAGGCGGCGCGGCATCTGCGCGCCGGGCCGCCGCCGCTGCTGGTGCATGCGCCGGCGACGCTGAAGCGGCTCGGCCTCCAATCGATGCCGGCGCTCGACCTGCTGGAACTCTTCGCCTTCGCGATGCCCGGCCGCACCGCGGCGCCGACCCCGCGCGGCCTGGCCCTGGCGCTCGACCTGAAGCCGCCCGGGCACGGCAACGAGGCGGCGGCGCTGATGCTGGGGGATATCGCGCTCGCCTTGCTGTCCCATCTCGCGGCGGGGCGGGATCTCGCGGCGAACCGGGACGCCGCCGGGCTGGCGGCGCGGATGGGGCAGATCGGCTGGGATTGGGCGCCCTTCGTGATGGCCGCACTCGGCCGACCCGGCGCGGCGCCCACGATCACCGCCTTGCAGGTGTGGAAGCGCCTGCCGGAGTGGGAGGAGGAGGCGCCGCCCCCGCCGCCCGCGGCGTTCGCGGTGCCGCCGGCCGATGCACGAATGCGGCTCGCGGCGATCCTCGGGCCGGGCGCCGAGCAGCGGCCGGGACAGGCGGACTATGCCGCCGCCGTTTCGGCCGCCTTCGCGCCGCGCGAGGTGGTGGGCGAACCGCATGTGGTGCTCGCCGAGGCCGGCACCGGTACCGGCAAGACGCTCGGCTACATCGCGCCGGCCAGCCTGTGGGCGGAGCGCAACAAGGGGCCGGTGTGGGTCTCGACCTTCACGCGGCACTTGCAGCGCCAGGTTGAAAGCGAGCTCGCCCGCCTGGTGCCGGAGCCCGCCGAGCGGCGGCGGCGGATTGTGGTGCGCAAGGGGCGCGAGAACTATCTGTGCCTGCTCAATCTGGAGGACGCGGTGGGCGCCGCCTCGGCCGGGGGAGCGCCGCAGTCGCTCATCCCGGTGGCGCTGATCGCCCGCTGGGCGGCGGTGACGTCGGATGGCGACATTCAGGGCGGCGATCTGCCGGGCTGGTTCGCCGAGCTGTTCGGCGGCGCCATGCTGTGGAGCCTGGCGGACCGGCGGGGCGAATGCATCCACGCGGGTTGCCCGCATTGGCGGCGCTGCTTCATCGAGCACACCATCCGCCGCGCCCGCACCGCCGATGTGGTGGTGGCCAATCATGCGCTGGTGATGGCGCAGGCGGCCTATAGTTCAAGCTGGGGGGGCGGCATCGACGACGCCACCGTGCCGACACGCTACGTATTCGATGAAGGACATCACGTGTTCGATGCCGCGGACGGCGCGTTTTCCGCCGAGCTGTCGGGCATCGAGACGGCGGAGCTGCGGCGCTGGCTGCTCGGCGCGGAAGGCGGCCGCTCCCGCGCACGCGGATTGCGCCGGCGGCTGGAGGAGGTGGTGGCTGGCAACGACAAGCTGGAAGCGCCGCTCGAGGCCGGGTTGCAGGCGGCCCGCGCGCTGCCGGCGGGAGGCTGGGCGGCGCGGCTGGTCGAGGACCTGCCCGCCCTGGCAGGCGAGCGGCCGAACCCGACCGAGGCCTTCCTGCACGCCGCACGCCGGCAGGTTCTGGCCCGCACCGCCGACGAAACCGCCTATTCCGGCAGCCGGGAATGCGACCTCTACCCGGTCGGCCCCGGCCTGCCGGAGACGGCGGAGGATTTGTACCGCGCCCTCGGCCGCATCGCCACGCCGCTGAAGACATTGGCCGAGCGGCTGGAAGCACGGCTGGAGGATGAGGCGGAGGAGTTGGAGGCGGCCATGCGCAACCGCATCGAGGCCGCCGCCCGCACGCTGCGGCGCCGGGCGCTCGATCCACTGTCCGCCTGGCAGGCGATGCTGAAGGCGGTCGGCGCGCCACCGCCCGAGCCCGGGGTGCGCCCGGAGCATGTCCATTTCCTCCGGCTCGATCGGCGCGAGCGGGGCGGCGACGTCAATGTCGGGCTACACCGCCATTGGCTCGACCCGACGATCCCCTTCGTGATGACGCTGGCGCGCCCGGCACATGGCGTGCTGGTGACCTCGGCCACCCTGCGCGATGGCGGGGCCGACGATGCCGAAGCGGCCTGGGAGGTGGCGGAGGCGCGTGTGGGCGCGACGCATTTGCCGGCGCCGGCGATCCGGGTCTCGGTGGCCAGCCCGTTCGATTACGCGGCGCAGACGCGGGTGCTGGTGGTCAACGACGTCAATGCGCGCGACATCGGCCAGCTCGCCGCGGCCTACCGGGCGCTGTTCCTGGCCGCCGGCGGCGGCGGGCTCGGCTTGTTCACCGCGATTTCGCGGCTGCGCGCGGTGCATGAGCGGATCGCGCCCGACCTTGAGGCCGCCGGCATTCCCCTGCTCGCCCAGCATGTCGACGCGATGGACAACGCGACCCTGGTGGACGTGTTCCGCACCGAGGAGGAAAGCTGCCTGCTCGGCACCGATGCGATGCGCGATGGGGTGGACGTGCCGGGCCGCGCGCTCCGGCTGGTGGTGTTCGAGCGGGTGCCGTGGCCGCGGCCGGATATCCTGCACCGCGAACGCCGCCTGCATCTCGGCGAGGGTGATACCGCCGGTTACGACGATCGGGTGGTGCGCTACCGGCTGCGCCAGGCCTTCGGGCGGCTGACCCGCAGCGCCACCGATCGCGGGGTGTTCGTGCTGCTCGACCGGCTGACGCCCACCCGGCTATTCCCGGCGTTCCCCGCCGGAGCGACGCCGCAGCGCGTCGGGTTGGCCGAGGCGGTGGCGTCGGTGCGTGCGTTCCTCGGATGAATTGCCTAGATTTCTGCCCAGGGCGCAGTGAATTAACGATATATTACCGATAAAATAACGTAGCAATTTTTCCCTTGCGCCGGCGCCGGAATGGCTGAATTTAGCGCCGACGATGCGTATTCCCCCGGATGGCCTGGGCTTCACCCTCCTGCTCGGCGCCCTCGCGGGTTTGCCCGCGCTGTCGATCGATATGGCGCTCCCGGCGCTCCCCGAAATCCGCCGCGCACTGAGCTGCGAGACCGCGACGGCCACGGCGACGCTCAGCATGTTCCTGCTCGGCTTCGGCACGGCGCAACTCATCATCGGCCCGCTGTCCGACCGTGTTGGACGGCGCCCGGTGCTGGCGGTGGCGATGGTATTGTATGTCATCGGCAGCGCGGCGAGTAGTTTCGCCCCCTCGATCACCGCGTTGCTGGTCGCGCGGAGCGTGCAGGGGGCGGGGGCGGCGGGCGGTACGGTCCTGGCGTTTGCCATCATCCGGGACTTGTTCGACGGCGAGGCGGCCCGGGTGCGGCTGGCGACGGTGAGCCTGGTGTTCTCCCTCGCGCCGGTGATCGCGCCGACCATCGGCGGCGCGGTGATGCTGCTGCTGGGTTGGCGGGCGATATTCGTGTTCCAGCTTGTCACCGGGGCGCTCCTGGCCGCGGTGGCGCTGCTCGGGTTGCCCGAGACGCGGCGGGATCTGCCGGCGCCGCCGTACCTCGCGATCCTGCGCCAGCGCCGTACGGTCGCCTTCGGGGTGGTGGGCGCGCTCAACCTCGGCACCGTATTCTGCGTCGTCGCGGGGGCACCGCTGCTGCTGCTCGGCCGCCATGGCCTGTCGACGCCGATGTTCGGGGCGGTGTTCGCGGTGATTACCATGGGCGTGCTGGCCGGGGCCGGGATCAATCGTGCCGCGGTGCATTTCGGCTGGGCCGCCGCCTGGCCACTCGGGGTCGGGTTGGGCGGGGCAGCGGTGGGGGCGCTCACCGGTGTCGTGTTGGGCGGCGAGCGGCTGACAATGCTCACGGTGCTGGTGCCGATCTTCCTGCTGGCCACGCTGAGCCGGGGACTGGTGAGCCCGAATGTGACCCATGCCGCGCTGGAACGCATTCCCGCCATGGCGGGCGCCGGTTCGGCCCTCATCGGCAGCATGCAGATGCTGACTGGCGCCTTCGCCGGGCTTGTCGTAGGCATGATGTTCGATCGTTTCGGGCCGGCCGGGCTGATGATGACGATGACCGGTTTCGCGATCCCGGCCTTGCTGACATGGATATACGTGGAGCGCAGATACCGGTGACCTTCGATCTCGCGATCCTCGCAACCGCCGCTTTGGCCGCCTTGCTTGGCCTCGGGGCCATCGTCGCGGTGCTGCGCCAGGGACAGCAGTTCGAACGGCTGCGCCTGCTCGGCGAGCAGGTCCTGGCCGCTCAGCGCAGCGAGACCGAGACGCTCAGGGCCTCGCTCGCGGACACCGAGCGGGCGCTGGTGGCAAGCTTTTCGACCGGCGCCGGGGCGCAGCGGGTCGAACTCGGCACCACGCTGGCCGAGATGCGGGTGGCGCTCGACCAGCGCCTCGCCGCGCTGCGCGAGGGCAACGAGCAGCGGCTGTCGGACATCCAAAGGACGCTGGCGACGCAGCTTCAGCAGGTCGGCGAACGGCAAACCGCGGCCGGCGCGCAGCTCCGCCTCGAAGTCACCACCGCCATCGCCGACATGCGCACGGCACTCGATGCCCGGCTGCGCGAAATGCGCGAGGGCAACGAGGCCAAGCTCGAGGCGATCCAAAAGACCGTCAACGAACAGCTCCACGAAGCGGTCGAGAAACAAATGACGACCAGCTTCCAGCGGGTCAGCGACCAGTTCGCCCAGGTGCAGAAGGCGATGGGCGACGTGCAGGCGGTGACCGCGCAGATCGGTGACCTCAAGCGCCTGTTCGGCAACGTGAAAACCCGTGGCGGCTGGGGCGAGACCCAGGTGCGCGCCATGCTCGATGACATCCTGCCGGTCGGCGCCTACGAAACCAACTGGAAACCGCGCCAGGGCGCCGACGAGGCGGTGGAATTCGCGGTCGTGATGCCGATGCGGGGCGCCTCCAAGGTGTATCTGCCAGTCGATGCCAAATTCCCGGTGGAGGACTACGAGAGGTTGCTGGCTGCGCTTGATGCCGGCGATGCCGACGCCGAGAAACTGGCGCGCCGCGCGATGGAGCGCCGGGTGCGCGACGAGGCCAAGAAGATCGCCAGCAAATATATCGCCCCGCCCGCGACGGTGGATTTCGCGGTGATGTACCTGCCGACCGACGGTCTCTACGCCGAGATCGCGCGCATTCCTGGCCTGGTGGCCGATCTCGGCACCAGCAACCGCGTACTGGTGATGGGGCCGACGATGTTCCCCGCGTTGCTGCGCACCATTCATCTCGGCTACCTGACGATGACCCTGGAGGAGAAGTCGGCCCATATCGGCGAGCTGCTTGAGGCGACCAAGGCCGAAATGGCCAAGATGGACAAGGTGCTGGAAACGCTCGGCAAGCAGGCGAATACCTTCAGCAATACAATCGAGACCGCGCGGGTCCGCACCAGGGCAATCGGGCGGACGCTGAAGACGGTGCAATCGGCCGATCCGGCCGCGGCGCAGCGCCTGCTCGGCCTGGCTGAGGGTGCGCTCGAGGACGATGAGCCAAACTGACCCGCCGGGCCACCGCCCAGCCCGCCGACCTGAAGATCAAACGCTCCCTTAACCCCGGCAATGCGACTTTCAGCGCGTAGGATTCAAAGGGGTACAAGCCGTGTCGCTGCTGTGGATGCTTGCCTCGCTTGGGCCGCCGTTGCTGCTTGTGGCCTATGGTGTGTTCAAGGCGCAGGAGACCTGGCACAGCCCGGCGTTGTGGGTGGGCTTCCTCGCCGGCGCATGCGCCGCGGTGGCGGCGGCGCCGTTCGAACTGATGATGGCGCGGCTGACTGGTGTGCCGCCATCGATGTTCGGCTCGCCGAACCCGATGCATGCCGTCATCGGCGGCTACCTGGTGGCGGCACTGCCGGAGGAACTGCTGAAACTGACGGCACTTCTGCTCACCATGCTGATGATCGACGAGCGGCGCCTGCGCAGCCTGCTGATGGTGTCGGTCGCGGTGGCGATGGGCTTCGCCGGGCTGGAGAACGTGTTGTATCTGCTGCAGGCCGGCACCAGCTGGCAGTCCGTGGCGCTGCTGCGCGGCGGCTCCGCCGTCCCGATCCACGGCGTCTGCGGACTCATGATGGGGGCGCTGGTGCTCGGCACCATCGCCAATGACGTCGATCGCGGGTTCGGCCTGGTGATGGCGCTGCTGGTGCCGGTCGCGCTGCACGGCACCTACGACGCAGTGATCATGCTGGGCGATCCCGCGGCGCGGGGTTGGAAAACCCCTGTGGTCGTGATGGCGATGCTGGGTGGTGGGCTGCTCGCGGTCAGCCTCGCCAATGCCGCCGTGGTCGCCGCCGGGCGGGCCGGGGATTCGGCCGAGGGGGCGGCATGGCTCGGCGGCATGTTGCGCTGGGTGGTCAAGCGGGCGGCGCGTTTCTATCTTGGGCTGTTGCTGGTGCCGGTGCTGGCCAGCCGCTTCAACCCCACGACATTGTGGGAGGCCGCGTTCCTGGCCGTGCTGCCGGCCGTGCTGACGCTCGATGTATTGTTCGCCAATGGCGGCCGCGAACCGGTGCCGGTGTTGCGCCCGCGCATGAGTTGAGCCGCCGGCCAGGTTGCGCCAGGGTGGGCGGGAAATGCCCGGAGTGCCGCCATGCCTGATCATCCCGACGCCGTCCCCGCCGCGACGTTGCGTGCGGATTACCGCCCACCGGCCTTCCTGGTCGATACCGTCGATCTGCATTTCGCGCTCGATCCCCAGGCGACAACGGTGCGCTCGCGGCTCGCGGTGCGGCGCAATCCGGCGCATGGCGACGCGGCCGCCCCGCTGCGGCTCGACGGCGAGGCGATCGAGCTGCTCACGGTCAGGCTCGACGGCGCGACGCTGAGTGCCAATCGCTACAGTATCGCGCCCGACGGGGCCCTGGTGATCGCCGATATGCCGGACGCAGCCGTGGTCGAGATCGAGGTGCGCAACAACCCCGCCGCCAACAGCGAACTGAGCGGGCTGTATCTCTCGGGCGGCAATTATTTCACCCAGTGCGAGGCGGAAGGCTTCCGCCGCATCACCTTCTTCCCCGACCGCCCGGATGTGATGGCCCGCTTCTCCGCCACCATCGAGGCCGATCGCGCTGATGTGCCGGTGCTGCTGTCGAACGGCAATCCGACCGAGACCGGCGTGACGGGCGGGCGGCACTGGGCGCGCTGGGTCGATCCGCACCCCAAGCCCGCCTATCTTTTCGCCCTCGTCGCCGGCGATCTGGTGGCGGTGCGCGATCGCTTCACCACTCGCTCCGGCCGCGAGGTCGCGCTTGCGATCTACGTCCGGCGCGGCGACGAGGCGAGTTGCGGCCATGCGATGGACTCGCTGAAGGCCTCGATGCGCTGGGACGAGGAGGTCTACGGCTTCGAATACGATCTGGACGTCTTCAACATCGCCGCCGTGTCGGACTTCAACATGGGGGCAATGGAGAACAAGGGGCTCAACGTCTTCAACACCAAATACGTGCTCGCCCGCCCGGAAACCGCCACCGATACCGACTACCAGGGCATCGAATCCGTGATCGCGCACGAGTATTTCCACAACTGGACGGGCAATCGCGTCACCTGCCGGGACTGGTTCCAGCTCTCCCTCAAGGAGGGGCTGACGGTGTTCCGCGACCAGCAGTTCTCGTCCGACATGGGGTCGCCGGCGGTGAAGCGGTTGCAGGACGTCCGCCGGTTGCGCGCCGCGCAGTTTCCCGAGGATGCCGGGCCGCTGGCCCATCCGGTGCGGCCGGATTCCTACCTCGCGATCGACAATTTCTACACCCCCACCATCTACGAGAAAGGCGCCGAGGTCGTCCGCATGCTCCACCGCATGCTCGGCGCCGAAGGCTTCCGCCGCGGCATGGACCTCTACATCGCCCGCCACGACAACCAGGCTGTCACCATCGAGGATTTTGTGGGCGCCTTGCAGGATGGCGGCGGGCAGGACCTCGCGGCCTTCATGGCATGGTACGGCCAGGCCGGCACCCCGGAGGTGAGTGTCAGCGACGACTACGACCCCGCCGCCCGCACCTACCGGCTCACCCTGCGGCAAGCCACGCCCCCCACCCCCGGCCAGCCCAAGAAGCACCCTTTGCCGATCCCGGTCGCCGCCGGACTGATCGGCATCGACGGGGCGGAGGTGGTGCCCACACGCATGCTGCTGCTCGACCAGACGGAGCAGAGCTTCACTTTCCCGAATGTCGGCCAACCCGTGGTGCCCTCGCTGCTGCGCGGCTACTCGGCGCCCGTGAAGCTCAACGGCCTGTCCCGCGACCGCCTGCTGGTGCTCGCCGCGCATGATACCGACCCCTTCGTGCGCTGGGAGAGCTTCCAGCAATACGCGACGGCCCTGATGCTGGAGATGATCGCGGACGTGCAGGCCGGGCGGGGCTTGGCGATGGATGCGGGACTGCTCGCCACGCTCAGGGCCAACCTTGCGATCCCCGATCGCGCTTTCACGGCCGAGGCGATGGCGCTCCCCGGAGCGGCGTTCGTGGCCGACCAGATGGCGGTGGTGGATGTCGATGCGATCCATGCGGTGCGCTCCTTTCTGCGCGCGGGGATCGGGGCGGCGTTGGGGAGCGAGCTACGGGCGGCGTATGATCTTCTGGCGGAGGCCGGACCGTATCGGCCGGATGGGGCGTCGATCGGGCGGCGGGCGTTGCGCAATGCGTGTCTCTCGTACCTCGTCGCGGCGGGCGATGATGGGCTGGCGGCGACGCAGTTCGAGGCGGCAGGCAATATGACGGACTCGCTGGCGGCACTGGTCGAGCTGGCTGGCGGCGATTCGCCGCACCGCTTGCCCGCGCTGGCGGCGTTCCATCGGCGCTGGCGAGGCGAGGAGCTGGTGATCGACAAGTGGTTCGCCATCCAGGCGACCTCGCCGCGGCCCGACACGCCCTCCGTGGTCCACACCCTGATGGGTCATGCCGATTTCGATCTGCGCAACCCCAACCGGGTGCGCGCGCTGATCGGCGCCTTCGCGGCCGCCAACCAGGTGCGCTTCCATGACCCCAGCGGCGCCGGCTACCGACTGCTCGGCGATACGCTGATGGCGCTTGACCCGATGAACGGGCAAACCGCGGCCCGGATGATCAATCCGCTCGGCGCCTGGCGGCGGCACGATGCCGGGCGGGGAACGCTGATGCGGGCGGAGCTGGAGCGGCTGCTTGGGCTGCCGGGGCTCAGCCGGTATTCGTACGAGAAGGCGTCGAAGTCGCTCGAACCGGGGTGATACCGGCGGGCGCGCGCAAGCCCCCGCGCCCCGCCCTCAGGCCATGCCGGGCCATGCCGGTTCGCAACCCTCGGGATGTGAAAGCCGGCGCGGGTGGCCCCCGCCCGCGCTCGGCCGGCCGCTCGCCGCGCCAGATCAGGCACGGTGCCCGGGCATGGCGCCACGGCAGCAACCGTCCCGCGCGCCACGGCGCCGGCACGCAGACCCATTCCACGATGGGCTCCAGCCCGAGGTCGATACCGGTCCCGGCCATCAACGCCGCGGGCGCCGTGCCCCCCAGGGCCTCCGACCGGTACCGCGCAGTGCCCCGCCGCGCCCCTCCCAGAAGGGCGTACAGCAGCGCGCGCAGCATGCCGCCGATGAGGGCGGCGATGCCGTGCGTGAATGCGTGGGGATGGGGCGGCGGCCGGCGCATCAGGTGGGGGTTGCTCCGTGAGTTGGGAAGGAACATATAGTGAACTATCCATCAGCCGTCAAGTTAAATTTCCCATTTCGGCGCATTTTCCGCTTATCGCCCCGGTGCGATCCCGCCGGTCAGCGGTCCAGCGCGTAGAGGCTGAACGTCTCGTCGGTCCAGGCGGCGGCGAATGCCGCGACCTCGCGGGCGCGCAGGCCGCGCGCGGCGAGGGCGGCGACTTCGTCATGCGTCAGCGGCCAGGCCGAGACCAGCAGGCTGGCCGGGCCGGCGAGGCGGGCAAGCACGTCGGGCAGCATGTCACGGCGGAACCCGTCGCGGGCGGTGGTGAAGACAGCGCGCGGGGCGGTGCAGGCGCATTCGGGCATGGTGATGTCGCGGGCAAGCAAGGCGGCCACCGCGGTGGCGGGCGCATCCGGCACGCCGATCAACGGGCGGGCGGCATAGGGGGAGGCGGCAATCCAGCGCGCGGTTTCCTGCGCCTGGGAGAACGGCAGGCGCCATTGCAGATACAGGGATTGCGCGCCGCCGAGCGCGCCGAGGGCGAACAGGGGCAGCAGCAGCCGGGAGCGGCCGGCGCCGCGCAGACGGGCCATCCACAGGCAGGCCAGGAAAGCGGTGAACACGATGCCCCAATGCCGCACGGCGACCGCGTGGACGAGATGGCCGAAGACGATGGACGCGGTGGTGGCGGCGAGGAACAGCGCGCACGCCGCGCGATCTCGCCGCAGGGCAAAGGCGGCCGCCGCGACAAGGGCGGCGGCGGCGGCCGCAAAGGGCAGCAGGTCACGCGCGCCGGCACCCTCCGGCGGATCGAGCAGGAACGTCCATGCCAGCGGGGTGAGCCGCAGCGGGGCCAGGGCCACAGCGAAGCGGATGGCGGTTTTCACGAAATGGCCGGGGCTGAGGGCGCCGACGAGCGGGCGGGCGATCTCCCGGCTGATGTCGGGCGCCGGCCACACCGTGGCGATCGCCAGCGCAATGCCGGCGGCTGCAAGCAGGGCTGGCGCCAGCAGCGGGGCCGCCGGCACGCCGGCGCGTAGTCGCTCGATCAGATATTCGAGCGCGAACAGGGCGGCGAGGAGGGTGCAATAGGCATGGGTGTTGGCGAGCAGCGCCAGCAGGGCGGCGTTGCGCCATGTCGCGGCGGGCGCGGCGGCGCGGCTCCAGGCGAACAGCAGGGCCACCAGCAGGCCGAGGCCGTAGTTGCGGCTGATCACCGTGTCCTCGAAGAGGATGAAATAATTGGCCAGCAGCAGCGCCCGCTGCCACCGCACGAAGGGGGAAGCGAGGCCGAGGAGAAGGATGATGCCGAGGCCGATCACCGCATGAGCCGCCTTCATCGCCAGCGGGTCGGCGGTCAGGCGGGTGAGCGGCCACAGCAGCGCGTGCCACAGGCCGGGGTGACCGTCGACGTGCAAAGCCCGGAACAGGTCCAGCGGCGTGGCCGAGGTGCGGGCGATCATCCAGGCCAGCAGCTCGTCCCGCCAGGGTGCGTGGTGGGCGATATCGGCGAGGAACAGGGCGGCGAAGGCGGCAGTGATGGCGGCGTCGGCGCGTGTGGGGCGCATCACTCCGCGGTCGCGAGGCCGGGTTCGCGGCTGGGCAAGCGGGAAGCGGTAACATCGGCGAAAATCGCGGGGTGGGCGAGGCCGAGGCGGGCGAGCGGGACCAATGCGGTGTTGGCCAGGACGCCGATGCCATAGACGATGCTGCGGCGCAGGCCGATCGAGGAGGCTTCCGGGAAATAGCGCGTCGGACAGGAGATTTCGCCGATCCGCAGGCGAAAAAAGATCGCCTGGGCGAGCATCTGGTTGTCGAATACGAAATCCTCGGAGTTGGCCATCAGTGGCAGGCGCAGCAGCGCTGCCCGGCTCCAGGCACGGTAGCCGGTGTGGTATTCCGAAAGTTTCTGGCCCCCCAGCAGGTTCTGCACCAGCGTCAGCACCCGGTTGGCGAGGTATTTCCACCAGGGCATGCCGCCCTTGAGCGCCCCGCCGCCGAGAATGCGCGAGCCCAGCACGACGTCGAACTCGCCCGAGGCGATCATCGAGGCCATCGCCGGCACCAGGCGCGGGGAATACTGATAGTCCGGATGCAGCATCACCACGATATCGGCGCCGCGGGCGATGGCGGCGGCGTAGCAGGTCTTCTGGTTGCCGCCATAGCCGCGGTTGCGGTCGTGGCGGATGGTGTGGATGCCGAGGCGGCGGGCCAGCGCCACGGTTTCATCGGTGCTGGCGTCATCGGTGAGGATGATGTCGTCGACGAGGTCTTTCGGGATATCGGCATAGGTGCGGGCCAGCGTCAGCGCCGCGTTGTAGGCGGGAAGCACGACGGCGATGCGTTTGCCATCGATCATCGGGGCGCGCCGAGGGAAGCAAGCGCTTCTTTTTGAAAAAAGAAGCAAAAACTTTTTATCCG
>JAPLOH010000086.1 GCA_026400845.1 Alphaproteobacteria bacterium | reverse complement strand
TTCAGCCAGGCGGCCAAGGCGGGGAGTTCCTTCGGCAAGGATGACATGATCATCCCGCAGGAGAAGGGCGGCATGATCCGCTCCACCCAGGCCGAGGTGAAGGAATTCGAGCAGCAGTATCAGGACGGGCTGATCACCGCCGGCGAACGCTACAACAAGGTGGTGGACGCCTGGTCGCGCTGCACCGACGTCGTCGCCACCGCGATGATGAAGGAAATCTCCAAGCAGGAGATCGGCCGCCAGACCAACTCGGTGTGGATGATGAGCCACTCCGGCGCCCGCGGCTCGCCGGCGCAGATGCGCCAGCTCGCCGGCATGCGCGGCCTGATGGCGAAGCCCTCGGGCGAGATCATCGAGCAGCCGATCATCGCCAACTTCAAGGAAGGCCTCTCGGTTCTCGAATACTTCAACTCCACCCACGGCGCCCGCAAGGGCCTCGCGGACACGGCGTTGAAGACCGCGAACTCCGGCTACCTCACCCGCCGCCTGGTGGACGTGGCGCAGGATTGCATCATCGTCGAGAACGATTGCGGCACCGTGCGTGGCCTCACCGTGAAGCCGGTGATGGATGGCGGCGAGGTGGTCTCATCGCTGTCCGAGCGTATCCTGGGCCGCACCACGGCCGAGGACATCATCGACCCGCTGACCAACGCGGTGCTGGTGGCGCGCAACACGCTGATCGAGGAAAGCGAAGCCGAACTGGCCGAGAAGGCCGGCGTCGAGGCGGTGCTGATCCGCTCGGTGCTGACCTGCGAGGCCAAGGTGGGCGTCTGCGGCAATTGCTACGGGCGCGACCTCGCCCGCGGCACGCCGGTCAACGTCGGCGAGGCGGTCGGCGTCATCGCCGCGCAGTCGATCGGCGAACCGGGCACCCAGCTTACCATGCGCACCTTCCACATCGGCGGTGCCGCCCAGCGCGGCGCCGAGCAGTCGAGCGTGGAGGCCAGCCATGACGGCGTGATCGAGGTAAGGAACCGCAACGTCGTCATCAACTCGTCCAACGTGCCGGTGGTGATGAGCCGCAACTGCGAAATCGTGTTGATGGACAAGGGCCGCGAACGCGCCCGCTTCCGCGTGCCCTACGGCGCGCGGCTGCTGGTGGATGACGGCGCGACCGTCACCCGCACGCAGAAGCTCGCGGAGTGGGACCCCTACACCCTGCCCATCATCACCGAGCGCAACGGGCGCCTCGAATATCTCGACCTGATGGAGGGTGTCACCCTCGTCGAACGGATGGACGAGGTAACCGGGCTGACGTCGAAGGTGGTGGTGGACTACAAGCAGAACGCCCGCGGCGTCGATCTGCGGCCCCGCCTTCAGTTGAAGGACGCCAAGGGCGAGGTGATCAAACTGCCGAACGGCAATGACGCGCGCTACTTCCTGTCGCCCGACTCGATCCTCTCGGTCGAGAACGGCGTCGAGGTCGCGGCCGGTGACGTGCTGGCGCGCATTCCCCGCGAGGGCAGCAAGACGCGCGACATCACCGGCGGTCTGCCGCGCGTGGCCGAATTGTTCGAGGCGCGCCGGCCCAAGGATCACGCGATCATCGCGGAGACCGATGGGCGGGTGGAATTCGGCAAGGACTACAAGGCCAAGCGCCGCATCGTCCTGAAGAACGACGAAACCCTGGAGGAGAGCGAGTATCTCGTCCCCAAGGGCAAGCACGTCTCGGTGCAGGAAGGTGACTTCGTCCGCCGGGGTGATCCGCTGGTCGACGGCCCGCGCGTGCCGCACGACATCCTCAAGGTGCTCGGCGTGCCGGCGCTGTCGGACTATCCGGTGAACGAAATCCAGGACGTCTATCGACTCCAGGGCGTGAAGATCAACGACAAGCATATCGAGGTGATCGTCCGCCAGATGCTGCAGAAGATCGAAATCACCGAGCCGGGGGACACCACGTTCCTGGCCGGCGAGCAGGTCGACCGGATGGAGTTTGCCATCGAGAACGGCAAGCGCCTGGCCGAGGGCGAACGTCCCGCGGTGGGGACGCCGGTGCTCCAGGGCATCACCAAGGCCTCGCTGCAAACCCACAGCTTCATCTCGGCGGCATCCTTCCAGGAGACCACCAGGGTGCTCACCGAGGCGGCTACGGCCGGCAAGGTGGACAACCTCATCGGCCTCAAGGAGAACGTCATCGTGGGCCGCCTGATCCCCGCCGGCACCGGCGCCGTCATGAACCGGCTGCGCGCGATTGCCGCCGGTCGGGACGACGCCAAGGGCCTGACGACCGCCACCACCGCGATTCCCGGCGCCGACATCGCCGCGGAGTAGCGGTCAAGCCCCCCTGGGGCAGGAAGGGCGGCGATCAACGCATCGCCGCCCTTCTTGTTTTGGGGGAGAATACACCGCCTGCCGCTTGACTCACCTTCCCCCCCGCCGTAGGTATCGCGCCCTCGGCCAACCCCATCAGCTCTTCGGGGTGTCGTCGGTTGCAGCTCCCATCGCGTTCGGCGCCGTCCCCCCGGGGGCCTAGGCCGCAGCGCAGTGACAAACCCCGCAGGGTGGCGATTGCCATCCTTTGCGGGGATTGGTTTTGCAGATCGACGGCGCCACGGTGACGATGCGGCGCGGACGACGAGATTTGGACGCGTAGGACTACGCCAGACAGGATCGAAAGAGGCACAATGCCGACTATCAATCAGCTGATCGCCAGCGGGCGCGAGCCCGCCGCGAAACGCAACAAGGTTCCCGCCCTGCAGGGTTGCCCGCAGAAGCGTGGCGTGTGCACCCGCGTCTACACAACGACGCCGAAGAAGCCGAACTCGGCGCTCCGCAAGGTCGCCAAGGTTCGTCTCACCAACGGCTATGAGGTGGTGAGCTACATTCCCGGCGAGGGCCACAACCTGCAGGAGCACAGCGTCGTGCTGATCCGTGGCGGGCGCGTGAAGGATCTTCCGGGCGTGCGCTACCACATCCTGCGCGGTGTGCTGGATACCCAGGGCATCGCCAAGCGCCGCAAGCGCCGGTCGCTCTACGGCGCCAAACGGCCGAAGTGAGGAGAGGGCAATGAGTCGTCGTCACCGCGCCGAAAAGCGCGAAATCCTGCCGGACCCCAAGTTCGGTGACGTCATCGTCACGCGTTTCATGAACGCGCTGATGTACGACGGCAAGAAGTCGACCGCCGAGACGATCGTCTATGGCGCGCTCGACACCATGAAGAAGCGCGGCGGGCCGCAGGCCGACGCCGTGCGGATGTTCCACGAGGCGCTGGACAACGTGAAGCCGGCCGTCGAGGTGCGTTCGCGCCGCGTTGGCGGGGCGACATACCAGGTGCCGGTCGAAGTGCGCACCGAACGCCGGCAGGCGTTGGCGATCCGCTGGATCATCGATGCCGCCCGCAAGCGCGGCGAGCACACGATGGAAGACCGGCTATCGAACGAACTGTCGGATGCGGTGAACAACCGTGGCTCGGCCGTGAAGAAGCGCGAAGATACCCACCGGATGGCCGAGGCGAACAAAGCCTTCAGCCATTACCGCTGGTAAGCATCAGAACCCCCACCCCGGATAGCAAGCGGGAACGGAGATACGACGATGGGTAAAGCTAAATTCGAACGCAACAAGCCGCACTGCAACATTGGCACGATCGGCCACGTCGATCATGGCAAGACGTCGCTGACCGCGGCCATCACGAAGATTCTGGCCAAGTCGGGTGGGGCGACCTTCACCGCCTATGACCAGATCGACAAGGCCCCCGAAGAGCGGGCCCGCGGCATCACGATTTCGACGGCGCACGTCGAGTACGAGACCAAGAATCGCCACTACGCGCATGTCGACTGCCCCGGCCACGCCGATTATGTGAAGAACATGATCACCGGCGCCGCGCAGATGGACGGCGCTATCCTGGTGGTCTCGGCCACCGATGGCCCGATGCCGCAGACCCGCGAGCACATCCTGCTCGCCCGTCAGGTCGGCGTCCCCGCGCTCGTGGTGTTCCTCAACAAGTGCGACATCGCCGATCCGGAACTGCTTGAGCTGGTCGAGATGGAGCTGCGTGAGCTCCTGACCAGCTACAATTTCCCGGGCGACGACATCCCCATCATCCAGGGCTCGGCGGTTTGCGCGCTGAACGACACGCAGCCGGAGCTTGGTGAGCAGGCGATTCTGAAGCTGATGGAGGCGGTCGACGCCTACATTCCGCAGCCGGTGCGTGAGATCGACAAGCCGTTCCTGATGCCGGTCGAAGACGTGTTCTCGATCTCCGGCCGTGGCACTGTCGTCACCGGTCGTGTCGAGCGTGGCATCGTCAAGGTCGGCGAGGAAATCGAAATCGTCGGCCTGAAGGCAACTCAGAAGACCATCGTCACCGGCGTCGAAATGTTCCGCAAGCTGCTCGATCAGGGCCAGGCCGGCGACAACATCGGCGCACTGCTGCGCGGCACCAAGCGCGAGGACGTCGAGCGCGGCCAGGTTCTGGCCAAGCCGGGCTCCATTACGCCGCATACCAAGTTCAAGGCCGAAGCCTACATCCTGAACAAGGAAGAAGGTGGCCGTCACACGCCGTTCTTCACCAACTACCGCCCGCAGTTCTACTTCCGCACCACGGACGTCACTGGAATCGTGACGCTCCCCGAGGGCACGGAAATGGTGATGCCGGGCGACAACGTGGCGATGGACGTGACGTTGATCGCGCCGATCGCCATGGATGAAGGCCTGCGCTTCGCTATCCGCGAAGGTGGCCGCACCGTCGGCGCCGGCGTGGTCGCGACGATCGTCGCGTGACGATGCGCGAATACATCGCCTAAATAACGAAAGGGGTTCTGCCCGTCCGCGCGGCAACGCGCGGGCGGCGGGAAGACTAAGATGGACAACCAGAATATCCGCATCCGCCTCAAGGCGTACGACCACCGCGTGCTCGATAACAGCACCAAGGAGATCGTAAACACGGCGAAGCGCACGGGCGCGCGGGTTCGGGGGCCGATCCCCTTGCCGACGCATATCGAGCGTTTCACCGTGAACCGCTCGCCGCACGTCGACAAGAAGAGCCGCGAACAGTTCGAGATGCGTACGCATCGGCGTCTGCTCGACATCGTCGAGCCGACCCCGCAGACGGTGGACGCGCTGATGAAGCTCGACCTCGCCGCTGGCGTGGACGTCGAGATCAAGATCTAATTTTTTTGGCCTAAGGACCCACGCTCGGGTCCCTCTGGGGAATGTAAATGCGCACAGGTTTGCTGGCCAAGAAGCTGGGCATGTCCCGGCTGTTCAAGGAGGACGGGACTCATGTTCCCGTCACCGTACTGCATCTCGACAATCTTCAGGTTGTTGCGTCGCGCACCGAGGAGACGGACGGTTACACCGCCGTTCAGCTCGGCTGGGGCACCGCGAAGGTGAAGAACGTCTCGCAGCCCAACAAGGGCCACTTCGCCAAGGCGAAAGTGGAGCCGAAGGCGAAGCTCGCCGAGTTTCGCGTCTCTCCCGATGCGATGCTGGAGCCGGGCGCGACCCTCTCGGCGGCGCATTTCGTCGTGGGGCAGAAAGTCGATGTCTGCGGCACGTCGAAGGGCAAGGGGTTCGCCGGCGCGATGAAGCGCTGGAACTTCGCCGGTCTCGAGGCCTCGCACGGCGTCTCCGTATCGCACCGTTCGCACGGCTCGACTGGCAACCGTCAGGACCCCGGCAAGACCTTCAAGAACAAGAAGATGGCCGGCCATATGGGCCAGGACCGCATCACCACCCTCAATCTCGAGGTCGCCGCAGTCGACGTCGCGCGTGGACTGGTGATGGTGAAGGGCGCCGTGCCCGGCGCGAAGGGTGGTTACATCCTGGTGCGCGATGCGGTGAAGGCCGCGCGACCGGCCGATGCGCCGTTCCCCGCGGCGTTGGCGACGATCGCCAGTACGGCGCAGGGCTGAGGGCAGGAACATGCAGATCGACATCAAGACCCTCGACAACGGCAGCGCCGGCACGGCCGAGCTGCCCGACGAAATTTTCGCCGCCACGCCGCGCGCCGACATCATGGCCCGCGTCGTTCACTGGCAGCAGTCCAAGCGCCGCGCCGGCACCCACAAGACCAAGGGTATGGGCGAAGTGCGGGGCACCACCAAGAAGCCGTACAAGCAGAAGGGCACGGGCAACGCCCGCCAGGGCTCGCTGCGTGCGCCGCAATATCGCACCGGTGGCGTCGTCCACGGTCCGGTGGTGCGCAGCCACGGCTATGATCTGCCGAAGAAGGTGCGCCGTCTCGGCCTGATTTCCGCCCTTTCGCAGAAGGCGGCCGACGGCAAGCTGGTGGTGCTCGACGCCGCTTCGGGTGCCGCCCGGACGAAGGAGCTGGCAGCGAAGCTGAAGGTGCTTGGCTGGACGTCGGCGCTGATCGTCGATCACACGGTCGATGACGGCTTCCTCAAGGCGAGCCGTAACATCCACGGGATCGACGTGCTGCCGACCATCGGCGCCAACGTCTACGACATCCTGCGCCATGATGTTCTCGCCATCACCACGGCGGGCGTGGCCGGCCTGAAGGAGCGGCTGTCATGAGCGATAGCGTTGTGAGCAAGGGCGGGGCGAAGAAGAAGGGCCCGACCCTGTCCCGCGAGGCGATGTACACGATCATTCGCAGCCCGGTGATCACCGAGAAGGCGACGCTACTGTCCGAGAAGGGGCAGACGGTGTTTCGCGTCGCGATCGATGCCACCAAGCCGGAGATCAAGGCCGCGGTCGAGGGTCTGTTCAACGTGAAGGTGATGGCGGTGAACACCGTCGTCACCAAGGGCAAGACCAAGCGCTTCAAGGGCCGTCCTGGCCGGCGTTCGGATGTCAAGAAGGCCTATGTCAAGCTCGCCGAGGGTCAGTCGATTGACCTCTCGACCGGCCTTGCGTGATCCGGGAAGAGAACGATGGCACTCAAGAGTTTCAATCCCATCACGGCGAGCCTTCGCGGCACGGTCCTGATCGACCGCAGCGAACTGTGGAAGGGCAAGCCGGTCAAGGGCCTCACCGAAGGTAAGCACTCTACCGGCGGGCGCAACAATCATGGCCACATCACCAGCCGGTTCCGCGGTGGTGGACACAAGCAGACCTACCGCATCGTGGACTTCAAGCGCCGCAAGCGCGATGTGCCGGGCGTGGTCGAGCGGCTGGAGTACGATCCCAACCGCACCGCGTTCCTTGCGCTGATCAAGTACCAGGACGGCGAGCTCGCCTATATCCTGGCGCCGCAGCGCATGAAGGCGGGCGATCCGGTGATCGCTGCCGCCCGTGCCGATATCAAGCCGGGCAACGCGATGCCGCTGGCCGCAATTCCGGTCGGCACCATCGTCCATAACGTCGAGTTGAAGCCCGGCGCCGGCGGCAAGGTTGCGCGCGCAGCCGGCCAATATGTCCAGCTCGTCGGCAAGGATAGTGGCTACGCCCAGATCAAGCTGATGTCGGGCGAGCTTCGCCTGGTGCGCGGCGAGTGCATGGCGACCATCGGCGCGGTCTCGAACCCCGACAACTCCAACCAGCAGTTCGGCAAGGCCGGCCGTAAGCGTTGGATGGGCCGCAAACCGCACAACCGTGGTGTCGTGATGAACCCGGTCGACCATCCGCATGGCGGCGGCGAAGGCCGAACCTCTGGCGGGCGTCATCCGGTCACGCCATGGGGCAAGCCGACCAAGGGTTACAAGACCCGCGTGAACAAGCGCACGGACCGATTGATTGTCCGTAGTCGCAACAAGGGTAAGGGCTGAGGCGATGACGCGTTCCGTATGGAAAGGCCCGTTCGTCGACGGGTATCTGCTCAACAAGGCCGAGACTTCGCGGGCATCGGGCCGCAACGAGATCATCAAGATCTGGTCGCGCCGCTCCACCATCCTGCCGCAGTTCATCGGGCTCACGTTCGGGGTCTACAACGGCCACAAATTCCTGCCGGTGCAGGTCAACGAGAACATGGTCGGCCACAAGTTCGGCGAATTTTCGCCGACCCGTACATTCACGGGACACTCGGCCGACAAGAAGGCGAAGCGGGGCTGATATGAGCAAGCCGAAACATCCGCGCGCGCTGAAGGACACCGAGGCGCAGGCAATCCTGAGCAACGTCCGGGTATCCCCGCGCAAGCTGAACCTGGTCGCCGGTTTGATCCGCAACCGCACTGCCGCCGACGCGGTGGCGACGTTGACCTTCTCCAAGCGCCGTATCGCACAGGATGTGCGCAAGACGCTGGAGAGCGCCATCGCGAATGCCGAGAACAACCATCAGCTCGATGTCGACCGCTTGGTCGTCACCCGCGCCGAGGTTGGCAAGGCGATGGTGATGCGGCGGTTTCACGCCCGTGGCCGCGGCCGTTCGGCGCAGATCGAGAAATGGTCCAGCCATCTGAAGATCGTGGTGGCCGAACGGGCGCAGGAAGCTGCGCCGACCGAGACGGCGCAGGAGGCCGCATAAGATGGGTCATAAAGTCAATCCGATCGGCCTGCGGCTCGGCATCAACCGTACCTGGGATAGCCGTTGGTTCGCCGGTTCCGACTATTCGCGCCTCTTGCATGACGACCTGAAGCTGCGTGCGCATCTGCGCAAGAAGTTGTCCGGCGCCGGCGTGTCGCGGGTGGTGATCGAGCGCCCGGCGAAAAAGCCGCGGGTGACGATCTATGCCGCCCGTCCGGGCGTGGTGATCGGCAAAAAGGGCCAGGACATCGAGCATCTGCGCAAGGATCTCAGCAAGCTCGCCAAATCCGAGGTGTCGCTCAACATCGTCGAAATCCGCAAGCCCGAGATCGATGCGACGCTGGTGGCCGAGAACATTGCCCAGCAACTCGAGCGCCGCGTGGCGTTCCGGCGTGCGATGAAGCGAGCGGTGCAGTCGGCGATGCGGCTCGGCGCCCAGGGCATCCGTATCAATTGCGGCGGCCGTCTCGGCGGCGCGGAAATTGCCCGGGTGGAGTGGTATCGCGAAGGGCGGGTGCCGTTGCACACGCTGCGCGCCGATATCGATTTCGGTGTCGCGACCGCCAAGACGACCTACGGCACCTGCGGCGTGAAGGTCTGGAGCTTCAAGGGCGAGATCCTGGCACATGACCCGCTGGCCCAAGATCGTCGCGCGGCCGAACAGGCCCCGCAGCGTTGATGTGACGCGCTAGGAACCAAGACAATGCTTTCACCAAAGCGCACAAAATTTCGCAAGGCCCACAAGGGTCGCATCAAGGGCGTCTCGAAGGGCGGCACATCGCTGAACTTCGGCGCCTATGGTCTCAAGGCACTCGAACCCGAGCGGATCACCGCGCGGCAGATCGAGAGTGCTCGTCGCGCCATCACGCGCGCCATGAAGCGTGCCGGGCGCGTGTGGATCCGGATTTTCCCGGATGTGCCGGTTTCGACCAAGCCGGCCGAAGTCCGCATGGGCTCGGGCAAGGGATCGCCCGAATTCTGGGTGGCCCGCGTGGCCCCCGGGCGGATCATGTTCGAGATCGACGGCGTTGCACCCGAGTTGGCCAAGGAGGCACTGACCCTCGGAGCCGCCAAGCTGCCGATCAAGACCAAGTTCATCACCCGCATCGGAGACGCGTGAGATGTCCAAGCAGATGAAGGCGACGGATGCGCGGCTTAAGACCGCGGACGAACTCAAGGCCCTGCTGCTCGACCTGCGCAAGGCGCAGTTCAACTTGCGCTTCCAGCGTGCCTCCGGCCAGAACGAAGGCATTGGGCAGGTGAAGCAGGTCCGGCGCGATATCGCGCGCGTTAAAACCATCATGGCGGAGAAGACTATCTCCGCCACGAAGTCCTGAAAGGAGTAGGGCGATGCCGAGGCGCGTCCTGACGGGGCGGGTGACCAGCGACAAGATGGACAAGACCATTACGGTTCTTGTCAATCGTCGCGTGATGCACCCGCTGTACAAGAAGTTCATCCGGCGTTCCAAGAAATACGCCGCGCACGACGATGCCAATCAGTGCAAGATCGGCGACGTGGTCCGCATTGAGGAATGCCGGCCGATCTCCAAGCGCAAGACGTGGACGGTCGTGGAGCGCAACGGCGCCGCCGTGGCCACGATGCCGATGGACGCTTCCGCGTCCGCGGCGAGCTGAGGGAGGCATAGATGATTTCAGTCGAGACCAACCTGGACGTTGCCGATAATTCCGGTGCGCGTCGGGTGCAGTGCATCAAGGTGCTGGGCGGCTCCAAGCGGAAGACTGCCTCGGTCGGCGATGTCATCGTCGTGGCGATCCAGGACGCGATTCCGCGCGGCAAGGTCAAGAAGGGCGACGTGCACCAGGCGGTGATCGTGCGCACTTCCTTCCCGGTTCGCCGCGCCGATGGCAGTGCGATCCGGTTCGACCGCAACGCGGCGGTGCTGATCAACAAGGCGCAGGAGCCGATCGGCACCCGTATCTTTGGCCCGGTCGTGCGTGAACTTCGCGCCAAGAAGTTCATGAAGATCATCTCGCTGGCGCCGGAGGTGCTGTAATGGCCGCACGCATTCGCAAGGGCGACAACGTCCTGGTCATAAGCGGTGCCGATCGCGGCAAGCGCGGTGAGGTTCTTCGGGTCAACCCGACTGCCAATCGCGCGGTGGTTCAGGGCGTCAACATCGCCCAGAAGCACACCAAGCCGAGCGGCATGGGGCAACCCGGCGGCATCGTATCCGTCGAGGCGACCATTCATTTGTCCAACCTGAAGCTGGTGGACCCGAAATCGGATCAGCCGACCAAGGTCGGGTTCCGGATTCTGGAAGACGGTCGCAAGGTCCGCGTTGCCAAGGCCAACGGCAACGTGATCGAGAGCTGAGGAGACCACGGTGAGCGACAGCAAATCCAAGGGCGGCAAGCCCGGCACGAAGGCGGGCGGCAAGTCGACCGCCCCGCGCGGTGCCGGCGGACCGCCAGCCAAGATCGTCAAAGGTGCAGGCAAGAGCGAAACCCTCGCGACCGCCGCCGCCGGTGCCGCGAAAGCGTCGCCAGACGCGCCGACGCGGCTGCAAACGCACTACTTCGAGGTGGTGCGCGCCGCGATGCAGCAGGAGTTCGGCTATACGAACCCGATGCAGGTTCCGCGTCTGGAGAAGATCGTCATCAACATGGGCGTCGGTGAAGCCACCGGCGACCAGAAGAAACTCGACAGCGCGGTTGGCGAGTTGGCTTTGATCAGCGGCCAGAAGCCGGTGAAGACGGTGGCGAAGAAGGCCATCGCCGGCTTCAAGATCCGCAAGGGCTTGCCGATTGGCTGCAAGGTGACGCTGCGCAAGGCCCGCATGTTCGAGTTTCTTGATCGTCTGGTGACGATCGCGTTGCCCCGCGTGCGTGACTTCCGCGGCATTCCCGGCGGCAAAGGCTTCGATGGCCGTGGCAACTTCGCCATGGGCCTGAAGGAGCAGATCATTTTCCCGGAAATCGTCTACGACCGCGTGGACACGATCCGGGGCATGGACATCGTTTTCGTCACCACGGCGAAAACCGATGCCGAGGCCAAGGCACTGCTGAAGCAGTTCTACATCCCGTTCCAGGGCTGAGAGCGCTTTTGTACGTGTGATGTAACGCGCCCTCGGGCGCAACCGATTTGGAAAACCGCCGGCGGTGTCGGCAGGTTCCGGAGGATAAGACAGGATGGCCAAGACCTCTCAGGTCAACCGCAACGTGAAGCGGGAACACATGGCGGCGCGCGACAAAGGTAAGCGGGCGTCGCTGAAGTCGATCGTCATGGATCGCTCGCTCCCGGTTGAGGACCGTTTCAACGCGACGCTGAAGCTCGCCGAATTGCCGCGCAATGGCGCCAAGGTTCGCGTGCGTCTGCGCTGCGAATTGACCGGCCGGGCGCGCGGCAATTACCGCAAATTCAAGCTGTGCCGCATTGCACTGCGTGACCTGGCCAGCGCGGGACAAATCCCGGGCATGGTCAAGGCGAGCTGGTAAGGGGATCTAGACATGTCGATGTCCGATCCGCTGGGTGATATGCTCACCCGTATCCGCAATGCGCAGCGTGCGCGCCACAGCTCCTGCGTGGCGCCGGCCTCCGCCTTGCGTGCCAACGTGCTCGATGCGCTGAAGCGCGAGGGCTACATTCGCGGTTTCGCCGCCGAGGCAGTGCGCCCCGGGGTTGCTCTGCTGCGCATCGAGCTGAAGTACAACGAGGGTGAGCCGGTGATTAAAGAAATCACCCGCGTCTCCAAGCCCGGCCGCCGCGTCTACTCCAAGATCAAGGAGCTGCCGCGGGTCTATGCCGGGCTCGGTGTGTCCATTCTGTCCACGCCCCGTGGGGTGTTGAGCGATGCCGAGGCGCGCGCTGCCAATGTTGGCGGCGAAGTCCTTTGTCGCGTGTTCTGAGGAGCCGACCGCAATGTCCCGCGTAGGCAAGTATCCCGTGGAAATTCCGGCTGGCGTGCAGGTTGCGCTCGCCGGAGATATTCTTACGGTCACCGGCAAGCTCGGCGAATTGTCGCTGACCTTGACGGACAAGGTTGACACCTCGGTCGAGGGCAACAAGGTGGTCGTCGCCCCGCGCGGCGGCTCCGCTCCGGCGCGGATGATGTGGGGCACCACGCGTGCCCTGGTCGCCAGCATGGTGCGGGGTGTTTCCACCGGCTATTCGAAGTCGATGGAGATCACCGGTACCGGATACCGCGCCGCGGTGAATGGCGACATGCTGGTGCTGAACCTCGGTTTCTCGCACGATGTGAACTACAAGATCCCCGCGGGCATCAAGATCAGCTGCGCCAGGCCGACCAACATCAAGGTCGAGGGTGTCGACAAGCGGCTGGTTGGCCAGGTCTGCGCCGAGATCCGCACGTGGCGTCCTCCCGAGCCCTACAAGGGCAAGGGCGTTAAGTTCGATGGTGAGCAGATCCTCCGCAAGGAAGGTAAAAAGAAGTGAGCGACAACAAGGAACTGCAGCAGCGCCGGCGCACCCGGTTGCGCTTCCAGCTCCGCCGCAAGGCTGGCGGACGGGCACGGCTTTCGGTCTTCCGGTCGAGCAAGCACATCTACGCGCAGATCATCGACGACGCTCACGGCCGTACGATGGCCGCCGCGTCGAGCCTCGATCGGTCGCTGCGCGAGGAGCTCAAGACGGGTGCCGACAAGGACGCCGCGGCGGCCGTCGGCAAGCTCGTGGCCGAGCGGGCGCTGGCGGCGGGCATCACCGAGGTGGTGTTCGATCGCGGTGCGTATCTTTATCACGGTCGCGTCAAAGCGCTGGCCGAAGCCGCCCGTGAGGGCGGCCTGGCGTTCTAGGAAAAATCAGCATGGCACGTGAACCGAGAGAAGGTGGCAGCGGCGGCCGCGGTGGTCGCGATCGCGACCGTGGCGGTCAGGACCGGGATGCCGGCGATGATCTGATCGACAAGCTGGTCACCATCAACCGCGTGGCGAAAGTGGTGAAGGGTGGCCGTCGGTTCGCCTTCGCAGCACTCGTCGTGGTCGGTGATCAGAAGGGTCGTGTGGGCTATGGTGCCGGTAAGGCACGCGAAGTTCCGGAGGCGATCCGCAAGGCCACCGACCGGGCGAAGCGCACCATGATCCGCGTCCCGATGAAGGAAGGTCGCACCCTGCACCATGACGTGACCGGCAATTTCGGCGCCGGGTCGGTGGTGCTGCGCAGCGCCGCAGCCGGCACCGGTATCATCGCCGGCGGCCCGATGCGCGCGGTGTTCGAGACCCTGGGGATCGGCGACGTCGTGGCGAAGTCGCTCGGCAGTCGCAACCCGCACAACATGGTGAAGGCGACGTTCGACGCGTTGCAGCGCTGCGCCTCGCCACGTTCGGTCGCGGCGCGCCGCGGCAAGAAGGTGGCTGATTTGCTGGGCAAGCGCGACGTTCCGGCGCAGGAGACGACCGATGCCTGAAGGTAAGAAGGTCCGGGTGATCCAGACCAGCTCCAGCCACGGGCGCAAACCCGGGCAGCGGGAGACGCTGGTTGGTCTTGGCCTCGCCAAGATCGGCGCGCGGCGGGAACTCGAGGATACGCCGTCGGTGCGGGGCATGATCCGCAAGGTGGCGCACCTCATCAAGGTCGAGGAGCTGTCCTGAGACTGCTCGGGATGGAAGGAAAAGACGATGAAGCTCAATGAATTGCGGGATAATCCCGGGTCGCGACTGAAGTCCAAGCGCCTCGGCCGTGGCATCGGCTCCGGCAAGGGAAAGACCTCGGGCAAGGGCGTGAAGGGTCAGAAGGCGCGCGAAGGCGTGGCGCTGAACGGGTTCGAGGGCGGCCAGCTCCCGATCTACCGGCGGCTGCCGAAGCGCGGCTTTAAGAACATCTTCCGTGTCACGTACGCCCCGGTGAACCTGTCCGCGCTCGTCAAAGCGATCGAGGCCGGGCGTATCGACGCGACGCAGCCGATCGACGAGGCGGTTCTGCGCACCGCCGGCCTGGTGCGTGGCGGCAAGGTCGCCGGCGTAAGGTTGCTTGCGGTGGGCGAGGTTTCGCAGGCGCTGACCATTACCGTATGCGGCGCCTCGGCGGCCGCGGTGGCGGCGATCGAGGCGGCGGGCGGCAATGTCACCACGACGGTCGCCAAGCGCGGCGCCGCGGCGGCGGCCTGATCGATCGGTAAGAAACGGCCGCTTTCGCCGATGGCGGGGGCGCGCTAAGAAGTCGGACGCGGCGCCTACGGGAACCCGATCACGGGTCAACCCGGTCGGCGCCGCTGCCATGATGGGAATAGCAGTATGGCTTCGGCGGCCGAACAACTTGCGTCCAACATGAGCCTCGGCGTCTTCTCGAAGGCGACCGAGCTCAAGAAGCGGATATGGTTCACCCTCGGGGCCCTGCTGGTCTACCGGGTTGGCACCTATATCCCGGTGCCGGGCGTCGACGCCTCGGTGATGGGCGAGATGCTGCAGCAGCACGGCGGCGGGATTCTCGGCATGTTCGACATGTTCTCTGGCGGCGCGCTTGGCCGGATGACGGTGTTCGCATTGAACATCATGCCCTACATTTCCGCCTCCATCATCATCCAGCTAATGTCCAGCGCGGTGCCGACCCTGGAGGCCCTCAAGAAGGAGGGTGAGGGCGGGCGTAAGAAGCTCAACCAGTACACCCGCTACCTCACCGTGTTGATCGCGATGTTCCAGTCCTACGGCATCGCCATCGGGCTTGAGGGGATGCGTGGGGCGTTCGGCGCGGCAGTGATCGATCCCGGCGCGTTTTTCCGCCTCTCCTGCGTTGTCTCGCTGGTTGGCGGCACCATGTTCCTGATGTGGCTGGGCGAGCAGATCACCGCGCGCGGCATCGGCAACGGCACCAGTCTCATCATCTTCTCCGGCATCGTCGCCAACGTGCCGCATGCGCTCGCTTCGCTGCTAGAACTCGGCCGCACCGGCGCGCTGAGCCCGGTGTTCATCGTCGCCTTTCTGGTGATTGCGGTGGGCGTGGTCGCGTTCATCGTGTTCATCGAGCGCGCCCAGCGGCGCATCGTGGTGCAATACCCCAAGCGGCAGGTCGGCCAGCGCATGTTCGGCGGTGACTCGACCCATATGCCGCTGAAGCTCAACACCTCCGGCGTGATTCCGCCGATTTTCGCCAGCTCGATCCTGCTGATCCCCGCGACGATTTCGGGTTTCTCCGGCGGCACGGATGGCGGCATCCTGGCGATGATCGGCAATGCGCTCTCCCATGGCCAGCCGCTGTATCTGCTGACCTACGCCGCGATGATCATCTTCTTCAGCTATTTCTATACCGCCGTGGTGTTCAATCCCGACGAGACGGCGGAGAACCTGAAGAAATACGGCGGGTTCATCCCCGGCATCCGTCCCGGCAACGCCACCTCCTCCTATTTCGACACGGTGTTGACGCGGCTGACCACTGTCGGCGCGCTGTATCTCTGCGTCGTGTGTCTGCTGCCGGAGGTGCTCATTAGCAATTATGGCGTGCCGTTCTACTTTGGCGGCACCAGCCTGATGATCATCGTCTCGGTGACCATGGATACCATCACGCAGGTGCAGTCGCATTTGCTGGCCCATCAATACGAGGGCCTCATCAAGAAGGCCCGGGTCAAAGGCCGCGGCCGCTAAGGAGGCGGATATGAAGCTCATCCTGCTTGGCCCCCCCGGGGCCGGGAAAGGCACGCAGGCCAAGCGCCTGCAGGACCGCTACGGCATTGTGCAGATCTCGACCGGGGACATGCTGCGCGCCGAAGTTGCCGCCGGCAGCGACATCGGGCGCGAGGCGAAGGCGGTGATGGAGGCCGGCAAGCTGGTCTCCGACGACATCCTGATCCGTATGCTCGCCGCCCGTGTCGATCGGTCCGATTGCTCCAAGGGTTTCATTCTCGACGGCTTCCCGCGCACCGTGCCGCAGGCGACGGCGCTCGACTCGATGCTGGCGAGCCGACGGATGGAACTCGACGCGGTGGTCGAGCTAAAGGTCGACGATGCCGCGCTGACCGACCGGATCGCCGGGCGCTATACCTGCGCGACCTGCGGTGCGGGCTATCACGACGACTTCCAGAAACCCCGGACGGCCGCGGTGTGTGACGCCTGTGCCGGCACGACGTTCACCCGCCGTGCGGATGACAACCGGGAAACGGTCGGCGCGCGGCTGGCCGCCTATCATCAGCAAACCGCGCCGATCCTGCCGCACTACGCCGCGCAGGGGCGGTTGCAGGCGGTGGACGGTATGGCCGACATTGACGATGTCACGAAGGCGCTGACGGCGCTGCTCGACGGCCTCGGCAAACGGTGATGACAAAGCGGTGTGACCCTTACTTTTTCTGCATGGCAGCCCGGCAAACCAATACTGCGGGGCTGAACGCGTTGACTCAAGAGGCTTCGCGGCTATAGTGCGCGCCCTCGGCGGTGCCCATCGGGTGCCGCCCGATATGTTTTGTGAGCCCTTCGACAGTGCCTTTCGGGGTGCGGTTCGGGCGTTTTAGGAGTGAATGGGCGTGGCGCGTATTGCCGGCGTGAACATCCCGACCAACAAGCGGGTGACGATTAGCCTCCGCTATATCTTTGGCATTGGCCCGACCAAGGCGCAGGAAATCTGCGGCAAGCTTGGTATCGCCGCCGATCGCCGGGTCAACCAGCTCTCGGATGACGAGGTGCTCAAGATCCGCGAGATCATCGATCGAGACTACCGCGTCGAGGGTGACCTGCGGCGTGAAGTCGCGATGAACATCAAACGGCTCATGGACCTCGGTTGCTACCGTGGCCTGCGTCATCGTCGTGGCCTGCCTGTGCGTGGCCAGCGGACGCATACCAACGCCCGCACCCGCAAGGGCAAGGCGGTCGCGATTGCCGGCAAGAAGAAGGTGACGAAGTAATTCTTTCCGGATTGCTTCCGCCTCATTGGAACTTAGTCGCGGCCTGATCGGCCGTGGCGCTTTGTTGGACAGGACCGAAATACATGGCGAAGCCTGCCGCCGCTGCGCGCACCCGTAAAAAGGAGCGCAAGAACATCACGTCCGGCGTGGCTCATGTCGCCGCGACGTTCAACAACACCATGGTGACCATCACCGACGCCCAGGGCAACACCATCGCCTGGTCGTCGGCGGGCATGCAGGGCTTCAAGGGCAGCCGCAAGTCGACCCCTTATGCCGCGCAGGTCGCGGCCGAGGATGCCGGCAAGAAGGCCCGCGAGCATGGCATGGAGACCCTCGAGATCGAGGTATCCGGCCCCGGCTCAGGCCGCGAAAGCGCGCTGCGCGCTCTCCAGGCGGTGGGTTTCTCCATCACCGCCATCCGCGACATGACCCCGGTGCCGCATAACGGCTGCCGTCCGCGCAAGCGGCGGCGGGTGTGATCCCATGAGACTTTCCGCTGTCATGCAGAAGAACTGGCAGTCGCTGATCAAGCCGGAAAAGCTTGCAGTCGATTACGGTTCGGACCCCCAGCGCGTCGGCACCGTCATCGCGGAGCCGCTTGAGCGCGGTTTCGGGTTGACGCTCGGCAACGCCATCCGCCGCATTCTGCTGTCCTCGCTGCAAGGCGCGGCGGTCACCGCGGTGCAGATCGACGGCGTGCTGCACGAATTCAGCTCTATCCCCGGCGTCCGCGAGGACGTGACCGACATCGTGCTCAACATCAAGCAACTCGCGCTGCGCATGCACGGGGACGGGCCGAAGCGCATGATGCTGAACGCGGTCGGCCCGGGTGAAGTCAAGGCTGGCCAGATCCAGACCGGCCACGACATCGACGTGCTGAACCCCGATCTCGTGCTGTGCACCCTCGATGACGGGGTGAAGCTCGGCATGGAGTTCACCGTCAACAACGGCAAGGGCTACGTCGCCGCCGCTGCCAATCGGCCGGAAGACGCGCCGATCGGGCTCATCCCGGTCGACTCGATCTACTCGCCGGTTCGCCGGGTCTCCTACAAGATCGAGCAGACCCGCGTCGGCCAGGTCACCGACTACGACAAGCTCCTGCTGACGGTGGAGACCAACGGCACCGTCTCGCCGGATGACGCGGTGGCGCTGGCCGCCCGCATCCTGCAGGACCAGCTCCAGCTGTTCATCAACTTCGATGAGCCGCAGCAGCTGCGCACCGAGGAGCCCGAGGACGATCTGCCGTTCAACCGCAACCTGCTCCGCAAGGTTGACGAGCTTGAGCTGTCGGTCCGCTCGGCGAACTGTCTGAAGAACGACAACATCGTCTACATCGGCGATCTCGTGCAGAAGTCCGAACAGGAAATGCTGCGCACGCCGAACTTCGGCCGCAAGTCGCTCAACGAAATCAAGGAAGTGCTTTCCTCGATGGGCCTTGCGCTGGGAATGTCCGTCACGGGCTGGCCGCCCGAGAATGTCGAAGACCTCGCCAAACGGCTCGAAGAGCCTTTCTGAGTAGCCGGGAGTATAGAAGATGCGTCACGGGGTTGCCGGCCGGAAGCTCGGCGTTACAGACACTCACCGCTTTGCCATGTTCCGCAACCTGGCACATGCGCTGATCAAGCACGAGCAGATCACCACCACGCTGCCGAAGGCGAAGGAGCTGCGGCCGGTCGCCGAGAAGCTCATCACCCTGGGCAAGCGCGGCGATCTGCACGCCCGCCGTCAGGCTTATGCCCAGTTGCGGGATGACATCATCGTCTCCAAGTTGTTCAGCACGATCGCGGAACGCTACAAGGACCGCAAGGGCGGCTACACCCGTGTGCTCCGCGCCGGTATTCGCTACGGCGATGCCGCCGACATGGCGGTGATCGAACTGGTCGACCGCGACCCCTCCGCCAAGGGCCAGGACAGCGGCCCCCGGCCGGAAGTGGTCGCCGAGGACAGCGAGAGCGAGTAAGTCTCCCGACCGACTGACGCCTGGAAGGAGCGCTTCCTGTCACTGGGAGCGTCCTTTTAGTTTTCAGGGACCGAATCGGTTCTCTCCTGAAGAGAGCGACGTGTTGATCTGGGCACGATTGAGTAGCGGCTTGGCTCGCGTCTACGGGAATGATTGAGTTCCACATGTCACTCCCATTGGAGTCGCATTCTCGGGCCTTTGGCGATGATTAGGCGTCGGCCGGCCTTGCGGTGGCGCAGGAGATCGTCGCGGCACTGCTCGCACATATCGCGGCGCTGAACGATCAGGTTGGCTTTCTCGCACGGCGCGTGGCGGGCTGCAGCGCCAGCTTGGCCACAACAGCGCCAATCCGCGTTTCAGCGATGGGCTTAAGAAGCGTCGACGCACCGGTATGTTTGGGCACGGTCGGGCCGCACATCCCCAAGTTGCGCGAGGGGGGCTACTCCCCGGCTCCTTCGAACCCCGCCGCATGGCCGAGAAGGCGTTCACCGCGGATATTCAAAATGCCAACATCCAGGGCGTCTCGTCCCACCCGTCGATGTTCTGTGCACTAGGCCAAGGCGCGTGACTGGGATATCCAAAAGTCAGAAATGCTGGAACGCCGGGCCCGCGAGATCGGCTGAACCGCCTACAGGATATTCGCCGCCGTCAGCCCGGTGAACCCGAGGAGGGTGATGTGCGTCCCGTCCGACAGCGTCAGCACCTCGCTGCCGCTGCCGGACGTGGCCCCGGCCAGCGCCGCGGCGGCCTCGCCGGCCGGGAAGCCGATGAACGAAATGAAGTCGGAGAGCGGGCTGAAACCCTGAATCACGACGTTCGGATGGTTGCCGTTGGCGAAGGCGAACAGGTCGATCCCGGACCCCGGCATGATCGTCGCCGCCCCGGTGCTGAGCAGGATGCTCGACGATCCGCTACCAGTCGAGATCAGGTCGGGGCCGCTTCCGGCGTAGATCCTGTGGCTGCCGTTGGTCCCCGCGGTGGAGATTGTCGCAGCACCCGAAGCAGCCTGGATGACATCGCCGGCGCTGTTCCCGGCGGTCAGCACGTCTCCAGCGCCACCGCCAAGGATGATCGAGGGCGTATTGCCCCCGGTGATCACGTTGTGTCCGGCTGGTCCGCCGAGGAACACCCCGCCACCGCCGCCGCCACTCACCGTGAGCGCTCCGCCGAATGCCGCCACCGTCGCGGCGCCGGTGCCCCCGGCATACGTCATCCCATTGGTACTGAGTGCCACCAGCGTGCCACTCCCACCATGCAGCATGGCGCTCCCGGCGGCGCCGCCCAGCACGGTGCCGGCGCCGCTGCCACCGAACCAGTCGAGCGCGCCGGAGCCAGCAAACACGAAGCTGTTGCCGGATGCCGCGTTGACGGTCGCGCTGCCAGTGCCGCCGATGATCGTGTCTGCCCCGGCTGAATTCACCACATCCTGGAAGGTACCTAGCCAGATCTGCGAGCCGCCGCTGGAATTGATCGTCGCCCGTCCGACAGTGCTGACCACGGTGGCCTTGCCCGAGCCGCCGTTGAAGACGGTCTGTCCCGGCCCGAAGAACGCCACCGGGTTGTTGGCGCCGGCAGTGATGGTGGCATTGCCGATATCGCCGGCGGCAATCAGGTCGCTGCCGTTGGTGTAGATGGTGTCGCTGCCCTTGCCGGTGAGGATCTGGTTGCTGCCGGTTCCGCCGAACACGATATCATCGCCGCCGAGCAGGACGACCGTGTTGTTGCCGTCGCCGGGGCGGAAGGTCTGATTGCCGGCGCCGGGATAGGCGCTCAGCAAATTATTGCCGCCCGCGGCGACCACCGTACCACTGCCGGCACCGGCGTTGAAGAACAGCCCGCCGCTGCCCGCGAGCACGGCCTGCCCATTCGCCGCACCGCCGGTGAGCGTGACCGCGCCAGGGGCATCGCTGGCAAAGCTCGTATAGCCGGCCGGAACCGTGAACCCCCCGCCGGTATGGGTGAGAACGGCACCCGCGAGCCCGGCGGGAACAGTGGGGATTGCCGCACCACTGGTCGCGGTGAACGGCAGGATGGCGCCCGTGCCGATACCCGTGTTGACCGCCTCGAAGGCGGTCGAGGCGGTGGCGAGGTCGGCAACGCTGGTGAACGGTACCGTCACCAGATCGCCCCCGGCGCCAGCCACCGTGACGGATGTAGGCAAGGTGGTGATCACCGCGCCGTTGGCGGTGTTTGTCACGTGGAAGAAACTGGTGGCAAAACTGCCGACGAAGTGCAGGGTGTCCACACCGCTTGCCTCGGTGATCGTCAGCACCCCGTTGCTGAAGCTGAACCCACTGGCAATTATGCCGGTGAGCTCGATGCTGTCGCCGGGCGTGAAGCCGCTGATGCTGCCGGCAAGCCCGGTCGGCGTCCCGGAAATCAACCAATCCGCCCCGCCATCGATCACGATGGACCCGAAGTTGATGACGGTGCTGCCGAGGCCGGTGATGGTCCCGGGGCCACTGCCGGCAGTCAGCTCGAGGGTGGTGACGGTGCCGTTGCCGATCGGGTTGCCGCCATCCAACATGCCGCTGAATACCGCCCCGGGCGAGACCGCCAGACGGCCGGGCGCCCCGGCGTGGAACGCCACCGCTTTGGCCGCGCCGCTGATCGTGCCAGAGGTGATCAGCGTTCCAGGGCCGGTGATGTCGACGCCGTTGGTGCCGCCGGAAATGGCGCCGCTCGCGCTGTTGATGATCGTGATGCCGGGAACGTTGCCCGTGGCCGCCGAAGATATCCCGTACTTCTGCCCGGTGATCGCGCCGGAATTGTCGATCGTGGCCACATCACCGCTCGAGCGAATGCCCGATGTACCGCTCGTGATGAGGCCCCCCGCCGCGTTTGTCACGAAGCTGTTCGTGTCCAGGAGGACGCCCTCATTGCTGCCCGAAATCGTGCCGCCCGTCTGGTTGGTGACCGAAATGCCGGCCCCCCAGGCGCCGGTGGTATTCGCCTGTACGAGGCCGCCATTGATCAGAATGCCATTGCTGCTGAACACGGCGCCCGGGAACCCCTGTCCGGTGATGGTTCCGCCGGGTTGGTTGACGACCGTGCCATTTGTAGTAGTGACGAACCCATGAACCTGGCCGGCATTGATAAACTGGCCCTGAGCGCTGATATCGACCGCCGGGCGGGAGAAATTCGGCGTAACTCCCGCGACGATGTCGCCGCTCGCGAGATTTGTGATCGTCCCGCTCGGCAAGCGGATTCCGCCGCAAAAGAGGGGCGGAAAATGCGCGAATGGGTCGATCGTGCCGGTCTGGCCCACGATCTGCCCGGCATTCGTGACCGTCCAACTGCCGGACGGGGCATAGATCGCATAACTACTCGAAGCGGGGCCGGACACCGTCACCCCGAGGGCGATCGTTACGGGGTTGGTGAATCCCGGACTGTCGAGCGTGATGCCCGTCGTCGTGCTGGTGGATATATTTGTCATCGCTACGTCCCGTTTTCTCGACGGTAGAACTTACTTCTTTGTATTGTCAATCGCCGATCGATCTCATGTTGTTTTGATGAAAGCAGCTGACTCATAGTAAGAAAGTAACATGAACGATTCGATTAATAAATCGGGCAGCGAAATGCCGTCTGAGCATCATGCGGACTGACGCCAATCGGAGGAATGTGAGCACCAAACGGTTGAGGCACTCCCAGTCCTTGGCCAACCTGCGGCATCGATTGAGCCAGGCGATGGTGCGTTCGACGATCCAGCGCTTGGGCAACACCATGAGAGCGGGCAGCGGAGCGGATATCGCAAGACACGCGGCGGGCGGCCAGAGGTGAAGCGCACGCTGTTCATGGCGGCGCTGGTTGCGAGCCAGGGTAAAGGCGTCCTCGCAGAGGCCTATCGAGGTCTTGTCGCGCGAGGGAAAAAGCCCATCGTCGCCCTCACCGCGCTCATGCGGAAGCTCATCGTCATCGCTAATGCCAAGCTCCGCGATGCACGCGCAGGTGAGGCAGTTCAAGTGAGTTGATGACGGGTGGGGGCGGGTGGGGCGCAGCCGTCTGGGTCCTGCAAAAAGTTCTTATTTTGTTCTTGACTCCCGCCGCGCCATCGCCTATATTCCCATCGTTCTTCCCCTCCAGAAAAGGCCCCCAGATGTCACCCGCCCCTTCCCCCCAACCGGACCCGATCAGCGCCCTGATGCGCCGCCTCGCCGTCCTGCTGGCGGGGTGGCTGGGGTCGCTTTTGGCCGAACTCCTCGCCGAGCGCGATGCGCTGGCGGCTGGGGATGCGCGGCTTGCGGAGGTGATGGGGCGGATCGCGGCGGTGCGGCGGTTGCAGGCGCTGGTGGCGGCGGAGCCGGAGGAGGCGTGTGCCGAATTCATACTGGTGCCCGCGCCGTGGCGGCTGGTGCATTCCCTGCGTCTGGGGCATCGCGTCATCCGCGGCGGGCGCGGGGTGCGGGATAAGCGCGGGCATCCGCGGCCGCTCCACCCTCCGAACGCCGCGCCGCGCCGGCTTCGGTTCGTAGGCAACCGCCCGCAAGGCGGCGCTGTGCTGCGCCCATAGGCCAGAAGGCCGTCCTGCGCTATCACCTGCCGATGGCCCACACCATTCCCCCGCTCGCCGACCGGCTGCGCCCCAGTGGGCTGGAGGACGTCGTCGGCCAGGATCATCTGGTCGGCCCCACCGGCACCCTCACCCGCATGCTGGCGCGCGGGTCGCTCGCCTCGCTGATCCTGTGGGGGCCGCCGGGGGTAGGGAAGACCACCATCGCGCGGCTGCTGGCCGCCCAAGCCGGGCTGGAGTTCACCCAGTTGTCGGCGGTGTTTTCCGGGGTGGCCGACCTCAAGAAAGCCTTCGATGCCGCCCGCCTGCGCCGCGCCATGGGGCAGGGGACCATGCTGTTCGTCGACGAAATCCACCGCTTCAACCGCGCCCAGCAGGACGGCTTCCTCCCCGTCGTTGAGGACGGCACCGTCACTTTGGTTGGCGCCACCACCGAGAACCCCTCCTTCGCGTTGAACGGAGCGCTGCTGTCGCGCTGCCAGGTGCTGGTGCTCCGCCGCCTCGATGATGCCGCCCTCGAACGCCTACTCGCCCGCGCCGAAACCGAGGCCGAACGACCCTTGCCGCTCGATGAGGAGGCCCGTGCGTCGCTCCGTGCCATGGCCGATGGCGATGGGCGCTATGTGCTGAATATGACGGAGCAGTTGCTCGCTTTGCCGATCGACACGACGCCGCTGTCCGGTGCCGAGCTTTCGGAGCTGCTGGCCAAGCGTGCGGCGCTATATGACAAGGACCGCGAGGAGCACTATAATCTGATCTCCGCGCTGCATAAGTCGCTGCGCGGGTCGGACGCCGATGCCGCGCTGTACTGGCTGGCCCGCATGCTCACCGGGGGCGAGGACCCGCGCTATATCGCGCGGCGCCTGGTGCGCTTCGCCAGTGAGGATATCGGGATGGCCGATCCCAACGCCCTCGTCCAGGCGATGACGGCTTGGGAGACCTATGAACGGCTGGGCAGCCCGGAGGGCGAACTCGCCATTGCGCAGGCGGTGGTCTATCTCGGCACCGCACCTAAATCGAACGCCTTGTATGTCGCGCTCGGCGAAGCCAATCGGGCCGCGCGCGCCACTGGAAGCCTTACACCCCCCATGCATATTCTCAACGCCCCCACCCGCCTGATGAAGGACCTCGGCTACGGGTCCGGCTACGCCTATGACCACGAGGCGGAGGACGGGTTCTCCGGCCAGAATTATTTTCCGGACGGCATGAAGCGCGCGCAGTTCTACCGGCCGCAGGAGCGCGGCTTCGAGCGGGAGATGCTGAAGCGCCTCGCCTATTGGGACAGACTGCGGCGGGAGCGTGGGGCATGAGCATTCCCGCAGGCGTTACCACCCGTGTGGTGACCGAAGACGAGGCGGATATTCGGCTCGATCGCTGGTTCCGCCGCCACTTTCCCGGGCTCACCCAGGGGGCGTTGCAGAAGCTATGCCGCACCGGGCAGATCCGTGTGGATGGCAAGCGGGCCGGGACGGATACGCGGCTCGCCCCCGGGCAGACCCTGCGCATTCCGCCGCTCAACCTCAATCCGCCGGCCATCGCCAAGCCGATGCCGCTGATCGATGCACGCACGCTGAGCGAGGCGGAGGACATGGTGCTGTATCGCGATGACCATGTGATCGTGATCAACAAGCCGCCGGGCCTGCCGACCCAGGGCGGCCCGGGGATCACGCGGCATCTCGACGGCATGCTCGATGCGTTCCGTTTCGGCTCGGACCACCGCCCGCGCCTGGTGCACCGGCTCGATCGGGATACCTCGGGCGTGCTGCTGCTGGCGCGCACGCCGGGGGTGGCCGCGAAACTGGCGGCTTCCTTCCGCACCCGCGCGGTGGGCAAGACCTACTGGGCCGTGGTGTGCGGCCGCCCGGTTCCCCCCACGGGGCGCATCGAGTGTGATCTCGTGCGGGTCGAGGGGTTTCGCGGCGAGCGCGTGGCCGTGGCCGGGGCCTATGACCAGGACACCGCCCACGCCATCACCGACTACACCACGCTCGATCATGCCGGGCGCAAACTTGCCTGGCTGGAGCTTTCGCCGCTCACCGGGCGCACCCACCAGCTTCGCGTCAGCTGTGCCGCGGTGGGCGCGCCGATCCTGGGCGATGCGCCCTATGGCGTCGAGAAGGACGGGGTGAATTCGGCCATCGTCGACGGCTTCCCCGCGACCCTGCATCTGCATGCCCGCCGGTTGTCGCTGCCGCATCCCGCCGGCGGCCGCCTCACCGTCGAGGCCCGGTTGCCCGCGCATATGGTGGAAAGCTTCCGCGCGCTCGGCTTCACCGCGCCACTCACGGCCGCGCCTTTGCGAGGATGACGCGGGTTTCATTGCCCGTTAGTATGATGGTTCGAATGCATGGGCCCTGAATGTCCTCACGCCGCCGTCGCCGCCGCAAGGTAAGTCGCAAACTGCTGTATTGGATCGGGGGCGGCGCCGCGGCGGCGGTGCTGCTGCCGATCCTGATCGTCATTGGCCTGATCGCCGCGATCGACCCGAACAGCTACAAGGAGCAGCTCGAAGTCTCGCTGCGCAAGGTGCTCGGCCGCGATCTGCATATTCGCGGCCAGTTGTCGGTTTCGGCCTCGCTGTCGCCACGGCTGGAGGCCGATGACGTCACGTTGATCAACATGCCGACCGGCTCGCGGGCCGACATGGTCCGCATCGAGCACATGACGATCGACATCGCGACCCGAGCGCTGCTGACCGGCCGATTGGTGATTTCGCGCATCTCGCTCATCAAGCCGGACATTCTGATCGAGACCGATCGCTTTGGCGCCGGCAACTGGAACTACAAGCCGGCCGCGCCGCCCGACGACCAGGATGGTGCCAATCTCGCGCTGGTGACGATGCATGTGCGGGACGGCCGCATCACCTGGCGCAACGGCCAGACCGGCGAGGCCGCGATCATCGAGTTGCGTCGGCTGCAGATGAGCTCGGCATCCCCGCAGGCGCCGGTGATCGTCAGCGCCGAGGCGAGCTATGGACGCCAGCGTATCAACGTCTCCGCCCAGACCGGCCCCTGGTCGCGCATGCTCGATAGCGCGGCGCGAACGCCGTGGGGCGTGTTCGC
Organism: Alphaproteobacteria bacterium; assembly: GCA_026400845.1. GTDB lineage: Bacteria > Pseudomonadota > Alphaproteobacteria > Acetobacterales > Acetobacteraceae > CAIYPH01. Next base: position 11,099 of record JAPLOH010000086.1, on the reverse strand, counting down.
GAACTTCGAGAGCGGCGGCGCCAAGCTCACGGTCACCGGCGCGATGACCCGGCCGCACGAGCTGCGCGGCTATTCGCTGCGCTTCGACGCGTCGGTGATCGACCTCGGGCAGCTCGGCTGGCTGCTGCCCTGGCGCCTGCCGCCGTTGCATAATTTCTCCGCCAGCGCCCGCGTGCTGGATACCGGCACGGACCTGCCGGATATCACCGGGGTGGTGGTGCAGAGCGGTTTCACCAACCTCGACAAGATGACGCCGAGCCTGTCGCTCGACACGTTGCGGATCGAGATGCCACGGCTCAGCGAGCCGCTGACGATCAGCGCCGAGGGCTCGTATCTTTCCGCGCCGCTGCGGATCGCCGGCACGCTGGGGCCGCCGATCCTGTTGCTGCCGAATCCGCCGGGCGGCTCCTACAACATCGATCTGCGGATGGAGGCGGCCGGGGCCACGTTCGCCGCCCGTGGCGCCATCGCCGATCCCGCGGCGGGGAAGGGGATGGACATCGGTATCGGCGCCCGCGTGCCCGATCTCGGCCTGCTTGCCCCGCTGGCCGGAATACGGCTGCCGGTGCTCCGCAACATCGCCTTCGCCGGCCAGCTGGTCGAGGGCAGCGGTGGTTTTCGCGAGGAGCTGGTGCTGCGCAATATCGCCCTCACACTGCCGCAACTGGACCTCGCGGGCACGATCGGGCTGTCGCTGAAGGACCGTCCGCTGCTGCGTGTGGCGACCACCTCGCAACTCGTCGACATCGATGCGGCGATCGCGGCCTGGGAGGCGGGCAAGCCGCTGGATCCCGACGGGGTCCGCCGCTTCGGTGCCGCTGGACGGGTGCTCGACGTCATCACGCCGCCGCCGATGCCATCGCGCGGCCTCACGGTGATCCCCGATGACCGGCTGCCGCTCGAGGCGCTGCGGGCGATCAACCTCAATCTGCGGCTCGGCGTCGAGCAGTTGCGGGCCGGCGGGATGGTGTATCGCGATGTCCAGATCGCCTCCGTGCTGAGCGACGGCCGGCTCGTGCTGAGCCCGGTGACGGGGGAGGTCGCCGGCGGACGCGCCGAGCTGCGCATGGCGGTTGCCACCGACGGGGTGGCGCCGCGGGTCAGTCTGGAGCTGATGGCGCGCGGGGTCGATGCGAAGCCGCTCGTTGCCGCATGGGGGCTGCCGGCGCTGCTGACCGGCAAGCTCGATGCGGATGCGGAGCTGCAATCCGCCGGGGCTTCGGCCCATGAACTCGCGGCTGCCGCCAATGGCCGGCTCCGTCTCGCGCTGGGCGAGGGGCGGCTCGATACCGCCAAGGCGGGCGGCATCGTCGCCGCCGTGCTCAACGCCATCCGCGCCGGCACCGATCGGCTGGAGACCGGGGAGTCGCCGCTGCGCTGCGCCGTGCTGGCGCTCGATCTCGCGGCCGGGGTCGCGACCATCGCCGAAGCCGGTATCGACGCACCCCGACTGCTCGGTGTCGCGGCCGGCAGCGTGAACCTCGGCAAGGAGACCATGGCGCTGCGCCTGCGGCCCAACTTGCGCAATGCCAGCGCGCTCGCCCCGGTGCCGCTGCGGCTCGACGATGGCTGGCGCGATGCACGGCTCGGGCCGGACAGCGGCGCGCTGCCGCGCCCCGCCACCGAAGGATGCGGAACGGTCGCGGCCGTTCCGGCCCCGGCGACAGGCGCGCGCGCGCCGATGCCCACCACCCTGCCAACCAATCGCTCGCCGTAGGAACCGATGAAACGCTTCTGGGAAACCGCCGCCGCCGCGCCGGAGGGCACCGTGTGGACCGTCCGGCTCGACGGCAAGCCGCTCCGCCTGCCCGGCGGTGGCCCGCTCGCCGTGCCAAGTGCGGCGATCGCGGCGGCGATCGCGGCCGAGTGGCAGCAGGCGGGCGGCGCGAAGGGCGGCGAGATGAGCTATGCCGACGTGCCGCTGACCCGCCTCGCCGGCACCGCGCAGGAACGCATTGTCCCCGATCCCGAGCCGATCGTGCTGGAAATTGCCCGCTACGGTGAGACCGACCTGCTGTGCTACCGCGCCGATGGCCCCGCGGTGCTGGCCCAGCGTCAGCACCTGCTGTGGCAGCCATGGCTCGACTGGGCGGCCGAGCGCTATGCCGCCCGCCTCGCGGTGACCGAGGGGATCGTCCATGTCGCGCAATCCCCCGGGGCACTCGCCAATCTCGCCGCCGCGGTAGCCGCGCAGGGGCCGTTCGCGCTGGCCGCACTCGGCATCGCGGTCCCGGCACTTGGCAGCCTGGTGCTCGGCCTCGCCGTCGCCGACGGCGCGCTCGAGGCTGCCGCCGCCCATGAGCTGTCGATCCTGGACGATGTGTTCCAGGAGGAGCTGTGGGGCAGCGATACCGAGGCCCTGAAGCGCCGCGCCGGGATGCGGGCGGATCTCGTGACGTGTGGCCGCTTCCTTGCGCTGCTACGCACGGCCTGACCCATGGCCGGGCCGCAATGGACGCTGGTGTGGATGTGCGTGCTGGTTGCGGTGAACCAGATCGGCTTCGGTTCGGTGGTGCCGGCGCTGCCGCTCTATGCGCAGTCCTTCGGCGTGCCGGTCTCGGCGATCGGGCTGGCGGTCGGGGTTTACGGCCTCGCCCGCTTCGCCGGATCGCCGCCGGCGGGTTATTTGTCGGACCGGTTCGGCCGCCGCAACGCGCTTGCCCTCGGCGGCATCGTCACCGCCATCGGCAATCTCTGGTGCGCGGTGGCGACCTCCTACCCCGAGTTCATCCTCGCCCGCTTCGTCGCCGGAGCGGGGGCGGGGCTGATCGTCACCACCGGACAAATCGTGCTGGCCGACATCACCACCGTCGAGCGGCGCGGGCGGACGGTGTCGATCTACCAGGGCGTGTTCATTTTCGCCGCCGGGATCGGCCCGTTGCCCGGCGGGCTGCTGTCCGAACATTTCGGCCTCAACGCGCCGTTCGTCGCCTATTCCATCGCCGGCATCATCGCCGGGCTGGTCGCCTGGTGCGCGGTGCCGGAAACCCGCGATCCCGCCCATGTCACAAGGCGCGGGCGCGGCGAGCGGGCGATGCCGCTGCTGGCCCAGCTTCGGCGGCTCGCGGGGCTGCGTGGCTTCGTGCTCGCCTGCTTCGTCTCGCTCGCCAATGCGGTGGCACGCACCGGCGGGCTGTTCGCCGTGGTGCCGCTGCTCGGCAGTCTGCGGCTCGGGTTGAGCATCTCCGAGATCGGCTTCGCCTTGGCACTCGGCACCGTGATCGGCTTCCTCGCGGCGTATCCTGGCGGGATGCTGGTGGATTACTTCGGCCGCAAGGCGGTGATCGCGCCCTCGACCATCCTTGCGGGGGTGGCGATGCTGCTGTTCTGCGTCGCGCCTACGTTTGCATGGTTCATCGCCGCCAGCGTCATCTGGGGCACCGCCAGCTCGATCGGCGGCGCCGCGCCCTCGGTCTATGCCGCGGACTGCGCGCCTCCGGGCCTCAACGCGAGCACGGTGAGTATTTTCCGCATGGCCGGCGACATCGGCTACATCACCGGCCCGGTCGCGTTGGGCGTGATCTCCGACCAGTTCGGTGCGGTCACGGCACTGATCGCGGCGGCCGGGTTGCTGGTCATCGCCGGTGGATTGTTCGCCGCCTTCGCGCCGGAAACCTATCGGGCGCGCGGGAACTAGGTACGAAATCACCCGTGGCCCATCGAACGAAAGTCTGCTTAGCCTTCGCTACACGCAAATAGGAGCCGCGCCATGGACTTCCTCGCCGCCACCGAAACCATGATCGAGACCTGGCACGGTGTGACCGCGCCCAACGAGCCGGCCCGCCGGCTGGCTGCCGATCTCGCCAACACCATCCGCGCCTTCGAGGCGCTGCGTGGCACCATGCGCTTCGAGGATGAGCCATCGAGCTTCGAGGCCGCACTCCAGGCGACGCGGGAGAGCGGCACATGAGCGCGCTCGCCGACCTTCCCCTCGTCGCCGCCGCCGATCTCGTCGCCAAGGGCGAGGTGACCTCGAGCGCTCTGCTCGAAGCCTGCCTCGCCCGGCTCGATGCGGTAAACCCGCACATCAACGCCCGCATCTGGGAGGACCGGGACCGCGCCCGCGGGGCGGCGGCGGCAGCCGATGCCCGCGTGAAATCCGGCGAGAAACTCGGCCGGCTGCACGGCATCCCGCTGGCGCACAAGGACATGTACTACCAGGCCGGCCTGCCCAGCACCTGCGGCTCGGCGATCCGGCGGGATTTCGTGCCGGACATCACCTGCACCGTGGTCGAACGCCTCGCGGCCGAGGGCGCCTTCACCTTCGCCGGGCTCAACATGGCCGAGTTCGCCCAGAACCCGACCGGGCACAATCGCGCCTTTGGGGACTGCCACAACCCCTGGAACCTGCCCTACATCACCGGCGGCTCCTCCTCCGGCTCCGGTGCCGCGGTGGCGAGCGGGGCAACCTACGCCTCGCTCGGCTCCGATACCGGCGGCTCGATCCGCCTGCCGGCCTCGGCCTGCGGGGTCACCGGCATAAAGCCCACGCAGACCCGCATCTCGCGCTACGGCGTGATGCCGCTGTCCTTCACCCACGACAATGTCGGCCCGCTCACCCGCACCGCGCGGGATTGCGCGCGCATCCTCACCGTGATCGCCGGGCATGACCCGAAGGACCCCACCAGCGCGCGCAATCCGGTGCCCGACTACGAGGCGGCACTCGATGGCGACCTGCGGGGGATGCGCATCGGCGTGCCGACCGACGCGCTGATGAGCGAGGCCGACGCCCCGATCCGCGCCGCAATCGAAGCGGCGTTGCGGGTGCTCGAAGGGCGCGGTGCCACGCTGGTGCCGATCACCATGCCCTATGCCGATGCGGTGGCCGCGTATGGCGCCATCATCTCCCGCGTCGAGGGCGGCGCCATCCATGCCCAGTGGATGCGCGACCGGCCGCAGGACTACGCGCAGCATCTCTCCGGGCGGCTCTACCCCGGCCTCGCCATCCCCGCCACCTACTATGTCGAGGCGCTGTCCCGCCGCGGCCCAATCCTGCGGGCATTCGCCGCCGAAGTGTTCGCCAAGGTCGACCTGATCGCCTCGCCGACCATCCCGATGGTGCTCCCGACCCTCGCCGCGACCGATATCGACCACGGGCCGCCCGAGGCGATCGGCCGCTTCATGGCGGTCTCCAACAACACCCGCCCGTTCAACTATCTGGGGCTGCCGACCATCAGCGCCCCTTGCGGGTTCGACCCCAATGGCTGCCCGATCGGGCTGCAACTCGCTGGCCGCCCCTTCGCCGAGGCGCGCCTGTTCCAGGCGGTGGATGCCTATCAGCGGGACACCAACTTCCACGCCATCCGCCCGCCGGTGGTGCGCGAGATCACCCCGATGGCCACCGCATGAGCCTGCCAAAGATCGCCTTCATCGGCACGGGGGGTACCATCGCCTCGCTCGGCTCGACGCCGATCGAGGTGCTCGACTACGGTGCCAGCGGGGTGATCCTGTCGGCCGAGGAAATCCTCGCCCGCTTCCCCGAAGTCGCGCTGGTGGCCGAGGTGCAGCCGGTGTCGTTCCGCGCGGTGGCGAGTTCGCGGATCTATTTCGATGACTGGAAGGCGCTCGCCGCGCTGTGCCTGCGCCTGGAGACGGAGCAGCCCGACCTCGCCGGCATCGTGATCGGCCACGGTACCGGCAGCCTGGAGGAGACCGCCTATGTCCTCTCGCTGACGTTGAAAACCACCATCCCCGTCGTCGTCACCGGCAGCCAGCGCCCGGCCTCCGCGCTGTCCAGCGATGCCGGGCTCAACCTGGTCAATGCCATCCGCACCGCCGCCTCCCCCGCGGCGCGAGGGATGGGGGTGCTGGTGCTGCTGAACGACGAAATCCACGCCGCGCGGGACGTGACGAAAACCTCGACCGGCCGGATGCAGACCTTCCGCACCGCCGATTTCGGCGCCCTCGGCCATGCCGACGGCGACGCGATCGCATTCTACCGCCGCCCGCTCCGCCGCGCCGCGCCCGACATCGAGTTCGACATCGCGGCGCTGGACGCCCTCCCCCGCGTCGATATCGCCTACGGCTACACCGGCAGCGACGGCGCCGCCTTGCGCGCTTTCATCTCCGCCGGCGCCAAGGGCATCATCTACGCCGGCTTCGCGCCGGGCATGTCGACACCTGATGATCTCATTGCGATGGAGGAGGCGGTGGCGGCCGGGATCGTGGTCATGCAGTGCACCCGGGCCGGCAGCGGGCGGGTGTTTCAGGGCAAAAAACTGCGCGAGGCCGGGATACTCACCACCGACAATCTGACGCCGCAGAAGGCGCGGCTGTTGCTGGCGCTCGCGCTGACCGTGGGCGGGAAAGACGAGGTGCCGCGGATTTTCGAAACCTACTGATCGCGCCGGCACGCAATCAGGAACTCCCGGTTGCCCTCCGGCCCGGTGATCGGGCTTTCGGCGATGCCGAGCACCGCCCAGCCCGGCAAACCGGCCCACCACATCCGGATACGCTCGCAGACCTCGGCCTGAACTTCGGGGTCCCGCACCACCCCGTTGCGGCCGACCTGCGATGCCGCGGCCTCGAACTGCGGCTTGATCAGCGCCACCGCCCAGGCGCCCGGCACGCACAGGGCGAGCGGCTTGGGCAGCAACGTGGCGAGGCCGATGAAGCTCGCGTCACACACCAGCGCGTCGATCCCCTCGCCGATCTGCGCGGCTTCGAGATGCCGCGCATTGGTGCGCTCATGCACCACCACCCGCGCATCGGTGCGCAGCTTCCAGGCGAGCTGACCGTGGCCGACATCCACCGCATGCACCCGAGCCGCACCATGGGTCAGCAGCACGTCGGTGAACCCGCCGGTCGACGCGCCGATATCGAGGCACACAAGCCCCTCGACCGGCAGCGCGAACGCCTCCAGCGCATGCGCGAGCTTCAACCCGCCGCGCGAGACCCAGGGATGGTCCTGCCCGCGCACCTCTAGCGCCACATCGAGCGGCACGGCGGTGCCAGCTTTGGCCACCCGCTGTTCGCCGGAAAACACCTTCCCCGCCAGGATCAGCGCCTGCGCCCGCGCGAGACTCTCGGCCAGCCCGCGATCGACAAGCAGCTGGTCTACCCGCAGGCTGGTGTTGCGCTTCGCCATCGCGCCAGTTTGCCTTAGCTTGGCACCCATGTCGCCCTCCATCGGGGAGGGCAGCGGGAGGCGAGCGTGGCCACAATTTCCATCGAGCACCGGGCCCAGGTGATCACCCTGGGCAACGAAAAAGGCGGCTCCGGCAAATCCACCTGCGCGATCCATCTCATCGTCGCTTTGCTGCGCGACGGCTACCGCGTCGGCGCCATCGACCTCGATGCCCGCCAATCCACCCTGGCCGGTGCGCTGGCTGCCCGCGCCGCCTTCTCCGCCACCCACAACATCCCCCTGCCGATGCCCGAATGGGTCGCCATCCCCGCCAGCACCGCCGATAGCCGCGCCGAAGCCGAAAAAGCCGACACCGCCGCCTTCAACGCCGCGCTGAAAGACATGGCCAGCCGCCTCGATATCGTGGTGATCGACTGCCCCGGCGCCGATTCCTACCTCAGCCGCCTCGGCCACGCCGCCGCCGACACCCTGATCACCCCCATCAACGACAGCTTCGTGGACTTCGCCATGCTCGCGAAAGTGAACCCCGAAACCCACGCCATCATCGGGCCGAGCATCTACAGCGAAATGGTGTGGAACGCCCGCAAACAACGCTTCGCCCGCGACCGCGGCAAAATCGACTGGATCGTCACCCGCAACCGCCTCGGCGCCAACGAAGCCCGCAACAAACGTGACGTGGGGTCGTCATTGGAAGCCTTCGCCAAACGCATCGGCTTCCGCACCGTCAAAGGCTTCGGCGAACGCGTCATCTTCCGCGAACTGTACTTGCAGGGCCTCACCCTGATGGACGTCCGCGAAGCCAATATCGGCATCCAACTCGGCATGAGCCACGTCGCCGCCCGCGCCGAAGTGCGGAGCCTCGTCGGCGCCATCAACAAGCCTCCGCCGCCGGGGGTTTAGGAAGGACGTTCTTTTTGTGAACAAAAAGAACCAAAAAAACTTTTTATCCGTTGAGCCGCTGCTCCCTCTCCCGCCCTTGCGGGAGAGGGTCGGGGTGAGGGTGGCGCCGCCGGCAACCCACCCGCTCTACTTGGTGAGCCCCGTAGGGTGGGACGCCCCTTCGCGTCCCACCACCGCAGAGACCTTTGCCGCATACCCAAGACCGGCCTATCCTCTCATTCTCGGAGTCGATTGATCGTCCAGCACGGACGGCCGGCCTTGAACGAGTAGCGCGCGATGCCGAGACCGCTGACGCAGTACCGAGTCTTCATTGCCTCGCCGGGCGGGTTGGAGGAGGAGCGCAAGTGCTTTCGCCACGTCCTGGAAACCTTCACCCGCCGGCATAGCGAACCGCGCGGCGTCGTCTTCCAGCCCGTCGGCTGGGAAGACACGCTCGGCGGCGCCGGCCGCCCGCAGGAACTCATCAATAAGGACCTGAGCGAATGCGACTACGCGGTGTTCATGCTGCACGACCGCTGGGGCTCCCCGACCGGGAGCGGCCATAGCTCGGGGGTCGAGGAGGAATGGACCCTCTCCGAGGACCTCTACAAAGCGAACAAGATCCGCAACATCGCCGCGTTCTTCAAAACGGTCGATGCGCGCCAAATGCGCGATCCCGGTGAACAATTAAAGGCCGTTCTCGCCTTCAAGAAACGGATCGAGACCGAAAAGCGCTACCTCTTCAAACAATACGACACCATCTCGGATTTTTCCGGCACAATCGAAGAACATCTGTCGCGCTGGCTCCGGGATCACGAGGCGACACCCGCCCTTCTATCCACAGGCGTCGCGGTTCCGGCCAGCCGCGCCGCCGATGCCCCAAGCCCTTCGCCCCCTGTCGCGCCACCCGGGTTCCAATACTGGATCACCGAGGCGCGCAGACTGTCCGAGGCGGCCGACCCCGACCAGTACGCCGTGCTCTTTTGTTCGGGCAAAGCGCTGGACGCCGCGGGAAATGACCTCGAATGGGCACAGGCAACGAATATGTCGGGAGTTGCCCAGTTCCATCTCGGCAAACTCGACGCGGCCTTTCTGGCATTTTCGAGAATTGCCGAGCGAACTTCTGGCTCCGATGCTGAAGCTGGCCGACTGTGGCTGGCCACGACGCTCTACAACAAAGGGATAACGTTCGGCGCGCTCGGTCGGAGCGAGGACGAGATTGCGACCTATGACGATCTCCTGGCCAGGTTCGGCGCGGCGACCGAGCCCGCCCTGCGCGAGCAGGTCGCTATGGCGCTCCGCAGCAAGGGGGTCAGTCTCGGCACGCTCGGCCGCAGCGAGGACGAGATTGCGACCTATGACGATCTCCTGGCCAGGTTCGGCGAGGCGGCCGAGCCCGCCCTGCGCGACCAGATCGCCAAAGCTCTTGTCAACAAGGGGTTCAGGCTCGGCGCGGTCGGCCGCAACGATGACGCGATTGCTAGCTATGACGATCTCCTGGCCAGGTTCGGCGCGGCGACCGAGCCCGCCCTGCGCGAAGAGGTCGCCAAGGCGCTCTACAACAAGGGGGTCATGCTCGGCGCGCTCGGCCGTGGCGAGGACGCGATTGCGGCCTATGACGATCTCCTGGCTAAGTTCGACGCGGCAACCGAGTCCGCCCTGCGCGAACTGGTCGCCAAGGCGCTCCGCAACAAGGGGGTCACGCTCGGCGTGCTCGACCGCAGCGAGGGCGCAATTGCCGTCTACGACGATCTCCTGGCTAGGTTCGGCGCGGCGACCGAGCACGCCCTGCGCGAACAGGTCGCAAAGGCGCTCTGCAACAAGGGGGTCATGCTCGGCGCGCGCCTATGACGATCTCATGGCGAAGTTCGGCGCGGCGGCCGAGCCCGCCCTGCGGGAGCAGGTCGCCGAAGCGCTCTTCAACAAGGGAGTCACTCTCGGCGAGCTCCGCCACGGTGAGGACGCGATTACCACATATGACGATCTCCTGGCCAGGTTCGGCACGGCGACCGAGCCCGCCCTGCGCGAGCAGGTCGCCATGGCGCTCGTCAACAAGGGGATAACGCTCGGCGCGCTCGGCCGCGGCGAGGACGCGATAGCGACCTATGACGATCTCCTGGCCAGGTTCGGCGCGGCGACCGAGCCCGCCGTGCGCGAGCAGGTCGCCATGGCGCTCTTCAACAAAGGGGTCAGGCTCGAAGCGCTCGGCCGCGGCGAGGACGCGATTGCCGCCTATGACGATCTCCTGGCAAGGTTCGGGACGGCGACCGAGCCCGCCCTCCGCGAACTGGTCGCCAAGGCGACCGACTTGCGGAAACGGCTTCGGAAGCGGCGGAAGTAGCAGCCGAGGTCCTAGCCGCCACGCGACCGGGCCAGGACAACGCCGTCCCCGGCAGGTTCCGGGGGCCGGTGGGCCCCGACCTCCGCGGGGCCGGATACGGGATAGGTTTCTCCCTGGGCTCTGTGGCTCTGTGGTGGCTCTTCTGATTGCCGACATGAGCCGATGGCGGGTGCGGGAGAGCAATTTTTCGGCATGCCAGCAAAAAAAATCTTCTATAGGTCATTTTTCTCTTTACTGGCGCTAACTCTACTGTTAATATTCCCGCCATGAATGACATGGAGATTTCAGGAGTGACCCAAAGCTGATGCGCCGACCCACCGACCCCGCTTTCGCGCCTGCCCACGGCATCGCCGCCAATCCTGGTGGAATGCTGGGCGCACTGCTGTACGCCCTGCTGGTGTGGCTGCGCCGGTGTGGGGTGCGTGACGTGGCGGGTCTGGAGGGGTCGGTGGCGCCGGTGTTGGTGGCGCGGGCTTGCGTATGTCTGGAGCTGGAGCCGATCGTCGAGTGGGTGTGCGTGCCGGCGCCGTGGCGCAATGGGCAGTTGCTGCCGGCGTGGCATGCGCGCTGCGTGGCGCTGCCCATTCGCTTCGTGCGGCCTTTCCTGCTCGGACGGGGGCCACCTTTGGGGAATTTCATGTTTTTGACGTTGCGAACCGGCATGGCCTGAGGGCTGTGCGCGGGGGATTGGTCGTGGCTGTTGGTCATTGATGGCTGTATCGATGGCGCATGCCGCTGCCCTTAAAGCGGATAAAAGTTTTTTACTACTTTTTTTCAAAAAAGAAGCCCTTC
>JAPLOH010000294.1 GCA_026400845.1 Alphaproteobacteria bacterium | reverse complement strand
GGGGGTGATGTATCTCGGCCGCATCGTCGAACTCGGCGATGGCGAGACGCTGTTCCGTGCCCCGCGCCACCCCTATTTGCGGCTGCTGCTGGAGGCGATCCCGGACCTCGCGATGGTCGGCCGCGCCCGCACGCCGGTGGGCGGCGAGGTGCCGAGCCCGATCGACCCGCCGCCCGGCTGCCCCTTCCATCCCCGTTGCCCGCTCGCCAATGACCGCTGCCGGGTCGAGAAGCCGGCCCACGCGATCGCGGATGGGGTGGAAATCGCTTGCCATGCCGTCGAGGAGGGGCGCGTCTGATGGACCTCTATCACGTATATTTCGACCTCAAGCCCGGCATCTCCGACATGACGCTGGTCGAGAACCTCGACCGCTACATGGGCCATCTGCGCGGCGAAAGGCTTATTTTCGGCCACCGCCTCACCCGCGCCAAGCTCGGCTTCGGCCTCAAGGGGCATGGTGATTGGCATCTGGTGATCGAGGTGCGCGACCTCGCACAGCTCGAAGCCGCGTTCCAGCACGTGGCGTCCCGCCGCGAGCCGGTGGAGGGGGCGCATTTCGGGGTGAACTCCCTGGTGGCGAACCCGGTTTTCGCCCTCTATCGCGATTTTCCGGATGCGGTTCGGGTGCACGGCGAGGAAAAATTCTGACCCGCCCTTGCGGCGACGCGCGAAATCGGCTTGAAACCCCGGCCTTCGCACGAGGCGGCGCATGATTCCGGTCATCGGCATAGATTTCGGCACGACCAACAGCGTCGTCTCCCTGCTGCGGCCGGATGGCAGCGTCGAGACCGCGCGCTTTGCGGGCGGCACGCTCGACATGTTCCGCACCGTGCTGTGCTTCTGGACCGACGAAGTGCGCTCCGGCGGCAAGCTGCGCCACGCGGCCGGGCCGGCGGCGATCGAGGCCTATCTCGATGACCCGCTCGACAGCCGGCTGATCATGTCGATGAAGACCTACCTCGCCCAGGCGAGCTTCACCGAAACCCGCGTGTTCGGCCGGCCCTTCACGCTGGAGCGCCTGGTCGCGCTGTTTCTGCGCGAATTCCTCGCCGCCGCGGGGATTGACCCCACGGGCGCGCGCATTGTCGCCGGCCACCCCGTGCGTTTCGCCGGTGATTTCGCCGATGACGCGCTCGGCGCCAGGCGCCTGCGGGCTGCCTATGCCGAGGCAGGGATGCGGGATGTCGAGCTGGCGCTGGAGCCGGAGGGGGCGGGCTACCGCTTCGCCCGCACGCTGACTGCGCCGGCCAACGTGCTGATCGGCGATTTCGGCGGCGGCACCTCGGACTTCTCGGTGCTGCGTTTCGAGCCTGGCCGCGGCGTGACGCCGCTCGGCCATGCCGGCATCGGCATCGCCGGGGACGTGTTCGATTTCCGTATCATCGACCGGGTGATTTCGCCGCGGCTCGGCAAGGGCGGCATCTACACGGTGATGGGCAAGGAATTGCCGGTGCCGCCCGAGTATTTCATGCAGTTCGCCCGCTGGCACCGGCTCAGCTTGATGCGCAACCCGCGCACGCTCAGGGAGATCGCCGAGGTCGCCCGCGCCGCACAGCATCCGCACCAGCTGCGCAGCCTCATCACCTTGATCGAGGAGGAGTTGGGCTACCAGCTCTACCAGACCGTCTCGACGGTAAAGGCCGCGCTCTCGCGCAGCGATGCCGCGCGACTTTGCTTCAGCCACAAGGATCTGGTGATCGACGAGGTGATCACGCGGGCCGATTTCGAGTCCTGGATCGCCAGTGATCTGGCCGCGATGGCGACCACCGTCGATCGCGCCCTGGCTGGCGCCGGGCTGGCGGCGGGCGCGATCGACCATGTTTTCCTCACCGGCGGCACCTCCTTCGTGCCCGCCGTGCGCGCGCTGTTCGAGGCTCGGTTCGGCGCCGAGAAGGTGACGGCCGGTGGCGAGTTCGTCTCCGTCGCCGAGGGGCTCGCGCTCATCGGCCGCGATCGGCTGGCGGCATGAACCCGCGCTCCGCCCGCGGTTTGCGCGCCCATGCCAGCGGCCTCGGCGCCGAGGCGATCGCCCTGGCGGCGCTGGAGGCGGATGGCTGGCGCATCCTGGCGCGCCGCGTGCGCACGCCGGCCGGCGAGATTGACGCGGCCGCCGAGAAGGACGGGTTGCTTGCGATCATCGAGGTCAAGCACCGCCCGACGCTCGCGGGCGCCGCGGCGGCGCTGGGGCCGCGCCAGCAGGTGCGCCTGATGGCGGCGGCGCAGGCGCTGATGGCGGATAACCCGGACTGGGGCGCCCAGGGCGTGCGGTTCGACGTGCTGGTGGTCGATGCCGCCGGCGCGGTGCGGCGCATCGCGGACGCATTCCGCCTGGAGGAGTGAGGCGGGAGTGCCTATCTGGTGAAGACGGAAGGGAGCGCTTCTTTTTGAAAAAAGAAGCAAAAACTTTCTATCCGTTGGCTTCGCTCTCTCGGCGGGTGCGAAGCCATATTGGCAAAGTTTTTTGGTTCTTTTTTTCAAAAAAGAACCGCTTCCTTTCGTTCCCCCGATTGCCACGACCTGGGAGTCCTGACCATGCGCATCCTGCCCGCCTTCGCCCTGCTGCTGCTAGCCGTCCCCGCCGCGGCGCAAACCCGCTCCCCGCCGCCCGCCGCCCTCGGCACCCTGCCCGCGCCGATTGTCACGCGCGACGGCGTGGTGGCGGTGCCCTATGGGGCGCCGAACCTCGATGAGGACGCGGCCCCCGCCGATTTCCTGCGCGCCGCACGGCAATCCCTTGCGGCCGGGCGCATCACCGAGGCGATGGAGGCGCTTGAGCGCGCCCAGACCCGGGCGCTGACGCGCGACGTGCGGCCCTCGCGGGCGGGCATCCCGAGTGACCAGAGCCTGGTTGCCGCCATTGCCGCGGCCCAGCAGGCGCTCGCCGTGGGGGATCGGCTGGCGACCATCGGCAAGATCGACGAGGCGCTGCGGCTCGGCGAATAGGACCGCCACGCAGGAGAAAAATGACTGGGATTGGCAAATTTCCCTTGCGTCGAGGATAAAAGTTATCTAAATTCTCCTGAATGAAAACAGGAGTGACCGAAACCGTATG
>JAPLOH010000302.1 GCA_026400845.1 Alphaproteobacteria bacterium | reverse complement strand
TCTTCCTCACCGTCGCCGCCTTCAACCTCCTCGGCGATGGCCTCCGCCGCACCCTTGACGTGCGGATGGTCGAGGGCCGGGAATGACGCTGCTGATCGCCCGCCGCCTCACCGTCGCCACCGGCCAGAACCTCCCGGTGATCCGCGGGCTCGATCTCACGCTGGAGCCCGGCAAGATGCTCGGCCTCGTCGGCGAATCCGGCGCCGGCAAATCGATGATCGGCCGCACCGTCGCCCAACTCCTGCCGCCCGGCTTCCAGGTCACCGGCGGCACGCTGCATTTCGACGGCCACGATCTCGTCCGCATGGCGCCCCCGCAGCGCCGCGCCTTCCTCGGCCGCGACATCGCCTTCATCCCGCAGGAACCGCTGACCGCGCTCAACCCGGTGCACACCATCGGCACCCAGATGGACGAGCATTTTTCTCACCTCGGCGTCTCCCGTGCACCGGTGCGGCGGTCGCGCGCGCTGGCGGCACTGGAGTCGGTGCATCTCGCCGATGGCGCTGACCTTCTCACCCGCTATCCCCACCAGCTCTCCGGCGGCATGTGCCAGCGCGTGCTGATCGCCATGGCCTTCGCCGCCCGCCCCCGCCTCGTCATCGCCGACGAACCCACCACTGCGCTCGACGTCACCATCCAGGCCCGCATCGTCGAGCTGATGACCGAGCTGCAACGGCGCGACGGCACCGCCGTGCTGTTCATCACCCATGACCTGCGCCTCGCCGCCCGCATTTGCGACGACATCCACGTGCTCTACGGCGGCGCCGTGGTGGAGCAGGGCCCGGCCCGCGCCGTCATCCACCACCCCAGCCACCCCTACACGCGCTGCCTGCAACTCGCGAACCCCGACATCGCCGGCCCGAAACGCGGCCTGCTCGCGCTGCCCGACCAGATGCCCGGCCTCAAGGCCCTCGCGGCCCTCCAGGGCTGCCGCTTTGCGCCGCGCTGCCCGCTCGCCGGGCCGGAGTGCCGCACCAGCGATCCGCCGCTCGCCGGCGACCGGCAGAAGGCCGCCTGCCTGCAACCCTACCTCACCGAGGGCATCAACCCGCCGCCCCCGCCCGCTAGTCCCGCGATCAGCACAAAGGCGGCCCCGGTGCTCGAAGTGGCCGGTCTCGCCAAGCACTACGCCACCGGCAGCCTGTTCCGCCGCCGCACCACGCCCGCGGTGCTCGGCGCCAGCTTCACCGTCGCTGCCGGCGAATTCGTCGCCCTGGTCGGCGAATCCGGCTCCGGCAAAACCACCATCGGCCGGCTGGTGATGGGGCTGGAACGGCCGACCTCCGGCACCATCCGCCTCGCCGGGCAGGACGTCTCGCGCCCCGATGGCGCTGCCCGCCTGCACCGCGTGCGCCACGCCGGCATGGTGTTTCAGGACCCGCAATCCGCCCTCAACCCCCGCCGCCAGGTCGCCGCCATCGCCACCCAGGCGATGGAAGCCGCCGGCGTCGATCGCGCCATGCGGGAGCGCCGTGCCGCCGAACTCCTCGCCGAAATGGGCCTCGCCCCCGAGCTCGCCACCCGCACCCCCTCCCAGCTCTCCGGCGGCCAGCGCCAGCGCGTCAACATCGCCCGCGCCCTGTGCACCCTGCCGAAACTCCTGGTCGCCGATGAAATCGTCAGCGGCCTCGATGTCTCCATTCAGGCCCAGCTCCTCATCCTCCTGCAACGCCTGCGCGCCGAGCATGACTTCGCCATGCTGTTCATCTCGCATGACCTCGCCGTGGTGCGGCATCTCTGCGAACGCGTGATGGTGATGCAGCGCGGCGAAATCGTCGAAGCCGGCCGTATCGACGATGTCTTCACCAACCCGCAACACCCCTACACCAGGCAACTCCTGGCCGACGCCGCCTAGGACCTGACACCAACCCGCGCAATATCGAAACACCATCACCGCAGGCACGCAGAATCCCCCGCGCACCGCCCTCAGGCCATGCCGGTTCGCGCATCTCGAATTGCTGAACAGCGCACAGGTGGCCCTCGCATGCGTGCGGCCGGGCGCACGCCGCGGCTCCGCACGCGCCTTGCTTCGTGCCGCCGCGGCAGCAGCCGCCCATTGCGCCACGGCGCCGGCACCGCCACCCATTCGATCCAGGACTCCCCAGTCATCTCGGCATCCGCCTCGGCCCGCAGCACGGCCGCCATCACGCCGGACAACTCGGCATCCACAGGTCGCGCGCCGCCCATCGCCCCCAGCCGGGCTACGCCCAGCAGGGCGGCCAGCAGCGCGCCCAGCATTCCGCCAAGAATGGCGGCGATGCTGCCGGTCGCGTCCGGGCGGGTGGTGACAGGCGGTCGCGTCATGCGGTGTCGTCACTCCTGATTTCGTATAAGGCTATTTAATTAACCGAACGACGCTTTACAAGTGAAATTTCCTATGAATTGAAAAATAATTTCCTTCCCACCGGCATGGGTCCGCCTCCGGCCAGAAGAGAAAGATTCACCACAGAGGCACAGAGGACAGGGAGGGGCTGCCTCCAAACTCCCTGTCCTCTGTGCCTCTGTGGTTAATCTTCACCTAAGCTGACGTCCGACATCCACCTGCGCGGCCGGGATCAGAACCCCTTGTGATACCCGCGGCGGAACATGCAGTTATCCACCGCGGTTTGCAGCTCAAGCTGCGCCACCATCGAGATGCCGCCGTACCCGGCGGCGCGCCCTTCGGCGAGGCAGCGCTGCTCGTCCCGCGCGGCATCCTGAGTGGAGCCGTCGGATTTCTGCCAATTGCCGGCGGCGCAGCCGGCGAGCAGCAAAATCAGGGCCATGGCACGCATCACACCACCTGCCTCCTAAACGACCTGGTTGTAGAGCGCCGCCTCGCCACGCCAGAGCCGGCCGAGATTCTCCATCAGGATATCCAGCACATTATCCTCGTAGCGCCGCGTCTCCCCGGCGGTATGCGGGGTGATGAAGGCGTTCGGCAGCCCCCACAGCGGGCTATCCTGCACCAGCGGCTCCTCATAAATCACGTCGATCCCCGCACCGGCGATGCTGTTGTCGGCCAGCGCGATCGCCAGCGCCGCCTCGTCCACGCAGCGGCCACGGGCGCAGTTGATGAGGAAGGAGGAGGGTTTCATGGCGGCGAAGGCGGCCGGCCCGATCAGCCCGGATGTCTCCGGCGTCAGCGGGCAGGTCAGCGCGACGAAATCGGCGCGCGGCAGCTGCGCCTGCAACTGGTCGAGCCCGTAGACCTCGTCTGCGCCATTGGTGCCCGCGGCGGGATTGGCGCGGAAGGCGATCACATGCATGTCGAAGGCTTTCGCCAACTGCGCCAGCCGCCCGCCGATGCGGCCGACGCCGACCACGATCAGCGTCTTGCCGCCCAGCTCATCCTCGCGCTGGGTGAGGTCCCCGATCATGCCGCGCCAGACTTTCTTGTGCTGGTTGTCGCGCGCTTCCGGCAGGCGACGGGCCATGGCGAGGATCAGCGACATCGCGTGCTCCGACACCGCGCGGGCATTCACCCCCGAGGCGCTGGCGAGGCGGATGCCGCCGCTGCCCAGCACATCCCGCCCGAACTGGTCGGTGCCGGCGCCGATCGACTGGATGAATTTCAGCTTCGGCGCCAGGGCGACCAGGTCATTGCGCCACAGGCCGGAGACCACCAGCACATCGGCCGCGGCGATCCCGGCGTCGAGATCGGCGCGGTTACGCACCTGGATGGAGGCGATGCCGGTGTCGCGCGCCGCGAAACGCTCCTGCATCTGGTAGGCGACATGGGCGAAGCAGATGGTGAGCTTGTCCTTGGCCGGAAACATGGCGGTCTCTCCTATTGAACGCGCAACCCGGCCTCGCGCAGCAGCGGAAGCACGGTCTCGATGAAGTAGGGCAGTTCGTCGGTGAAATTGACGAAGCTGACGGTGGTGCCGGCGAAACCGGCGGCGGACATCTTGATCATCTCGTCGACGATATGGGTGGGCGTGCCGACCAGCGGATAGGTGCCGGCGCCGCCGGCGAAGCGCTTGCGGTGCAGGCGGTAGGCTTCGGCATCGTGCGAGCCGGAGAATTTCTCCTTGGCGCCCATGTAGTGATCGACGCTGGCGCTGTCCTGCATCGTCACCGCGTAGTGCTCGTAATAGGCATCGGCCGCCGCCTGGGTGGGGCGGCAGACCACGTGTGTGGTGGTGTATACGCCGACATCGCGCCCCGTCGCGGCGGCGCGGGTGGAGATATCCTCGATCTGGGCGCGGCCCTTGTCGATGTCGGTGAAGGTGGTGAAGAGGTAGTCGGCGGCACGGGCGGCGAAATCCCGGCCGGGCGGCGAGAAGGCGGCATTCAGCGTCACTGGGCGGGGGCGCTGGAGGGGCGCCGGGCGGCCGGAGACGTTTTTCAGCTGGTAGTATTTGCCGTTGAAATCGAAATTCCCGGTATCGGCATGGATGCGGCGCATGATGTCGAACCATTCGAGCCCCTGCTCGTAGCGGTCCTCGATGATCGTGAGCCCGAAGGCGTCGAATTCCTCCGGGTTCCAGCCGCAGACGATATTGAGCCCCGCGCGGCCATTGGACGCATGATCGACGGTCGCCAGCGCCTTGGCGGCATAAACCGGATGCACCATCGGCACATGAACGGTGGAGAACAGCGCGATCCGCTCGGTGACGCCAGCGAGCGCGGCGGCGAAGGTGAAGGTCTCGTAGCTGTGCTCGCGGGAGTTCATCTCGCCGCCAAACCCTTTCCAGCGCGCGATCGGCAGGAAGAACTCGAAACCGGCGCGATCGGCCATTTGCGCGGCCTCGACGATGCCCGGCCAGGACGCCGGCCAGCGCTCGGGCACGCGGGTGAGGGTGAGGCCGCCATCGGCATTGGCGCTGAATACGCCGAGCTTGAATGTATTGGGGCCGCGCATGGGGTGGGTGATCATGAAAATCTCCGGCCGAAAGCGGCATAGCACCACCGCCGCGCGCCAACGGCAAGCCTCCGGGGTCTTGCGTCCAGGGCAATCGGGTGAAGACGGAAGGGAGCGCTTCTTTTTGAAAAAAGAAGCAAAAACTTTCTATCCGTTGGCTTCGCTCTCTCCGCGCAGAGAGCGAAGCCACATCGGAAAAGTTTTTTGGTTCTTTTTTTCAAAAAAGAACCGCTTCCTTTCTTCACCCGATTGCCCTGGTCCTGCGCTGTGCTGCCCCTCAGCCCCCTGCGGCGAGCATGAGGGCGTAGTCGATGGCTTCGAGCATGGAGTCGGCGTTGGCGATGCCGCGGCCGGCGATATCGAAGGCGGTTCCGTGATCGACGGAGGTGCGGATCACCGGCAGGCCGAGGGTGATGTTGACGCCGGAAAGGGATTCGAAGGTGCCGGTGTCCGGGTTGATGTTGAAGCCGAGGAGTTTGACGGGGATGTGGCCCTGGTCGTGGTACATGGCGATCACGGCGTCGTAGTGCCCGGCGCGGAGTTTGACGAAGACGGTATCGCCGGGGATGGGGCCGGAGACGTGGAGACCATCGGCGTTGCAGCGGGCGATGGCGGGGGTGCTGATGTCGATGTCTTCGCGCCCGAACAGCCCGCCTTCGCCGGCGTGGGGATTGAGGGCGGCGACGGCGATGTGGGGGCGGGCGATGCCGAGGCGGAGCAGGG
>JAPLOH010000241.1 GCA_026400845.1 Alphaproteobacteria bacterium | reverse complement strand
GGCGGGCGGCACGGGGAAGAAAGCAAGGCGGGGGCTCTGCCCCTCGACCCCGCTGGGGGCTGCGCCCCCAGACCCGCATCCGTTAAGAGGGCTTGGAGTGAGAGAGGGGGCCTACTCCGAGGTTGCGACCATCGAGTAGGCCCCCTCTCTCCCTCCAAACCCTTCCTTCAATGCATGAGGTCCAGGGGCCCGGCCCCTGGTGGGGGTCGAGGGGGCAACGCCCCCCGCCTTGCTTTCCTACCGTATCAACCCCGCCAGCGGGCTCGACGGATCGGCCCCCATGCGGCGGGGCATGCGGCCGGCGAGGTAGGCGAGGCGGCCGGCTTGGACGGCGTGTTTCATGGCTTGCGCCATGAGGATGGGGTTTTTGGCGTGGGCGATGGCGGAGTTGAGGAGCACGGCGGTGCAGCCGAGTTCCATGCCGATGGCGGCGTCGGACGCGGTGCCGACGCCGGCGTCAACCAGGAGGGGGACCTTGGCTTGTTCGATCATCATCGAGAGCATGGCGGGGTTCTGGATTCCGAGGCCGGAGCCGATCGGCGCGCCGAGCGGCATGATGGCGACGCAGCCCATGTCTTCCAGGCGTTTGGCGCCGATCGGGTCATCGGCGCAGTAGACCATGACTTCGAACCCGTCCTTGATGAGCGCCTCGGCGGCTTCGAAGGTGGCGGTCATGTCGGGGTACAGGTGGGGTGGCGGGCCGAGCACTTCGAGCTTCACCAGGTTCCAGCCACCGGCCTCGCGGGCCAGGCGGAGCGTGCGCACGGCGTCGCGCGCGGTGTGGCAGCCGGCGGTGTTGGGCAGGTATGTGTATACCTTGGGGTCGACGTAGTCCTGGAGCATCGGCGCCCCGGGGTCGGAGAGGTTCACCCGCCGCACCGCGACGGTGACGATTTCCGCGCCCGAGGCCGCGATGGCGGCGGCGGTTTCTTCGAGGTCCTTATACTTGCCGGTGCCGACGATCAGGCGGGACGTGAAGCTGCGTCCGGCTACCGTCCAGCTGTCCGGCGTGGGAGCGGATCCACTATTGGCGTTGCCGGCCATGTTCAGCCTCCTCCGATGAAGTGCACGATTTCGAGCTGATCGCCGCTGCCGAGCAGCGTCTCGGCGTAGCGCGAGCGTGCGACGATTTCCTCGTTGCGCTCGACGGCGACTTTGCGCGAATCGAGTCCGATGGCGGCCAGCAGGCCGGCCACCGACAAGGGGGCGGCGAATTCCCGGTTCTCGCCGTTGACCGTGAGGATGACGCTGTCGGACATGACCTCACTATGGTGTTACCCGCCGCGCCGGGCAAGGAAGCAGCTCGATGACCTGCCCGCGGCCGGATGCATTGAAGCGGCGTGGTCCGGCGTGCTAGGCGATCTTTCATGGTACGTCCACAGAACCTCATCGCGGTGCTGAACGGTCCCAACATGAACATGTTGGGGCTGCGCCAGCCGCATCTGTACGGTGCGGCGACGTTGGATGATCTGGAGAATTTGTGCGCCGAAACCGGCGAGGCGCTGGGCCTCGGGATCGACTTCCGTCAGACCAACGGCGAGGGAGAGTTGATTTCCTGGGTGCAGGAATGCCGCGGCCGTGCCGCCGGCATCGTCATCAACCCCGCCGGCTACACCACCACCTCGATCGCGCTGATGGATGCGCTGCTCGCCACCGAGCTGCCGGTGATCGAGGTGCACGTCACCAACATCCACAAGCGCGAAGAATTCCGCCATAACTCCTACGTCTCCAAGGTCGCCGTCGGCGTCATTTGCGGCCTGGGCATTCGTGGCTACGCGCTGGCGCTGCAAGCGCTCGCTGATATTTTGGAGGAAAACTGATGGCCTCGCTGCCGTTCACCGACGAGGCCGTGCGCGCCCTCGCGAATATCCTGACCGAGACCGGGCTGACCGAGATCGAGATCGAGGGCAAGGAGGGCCGCATCCGCGTCGCCCGCGCCGCCGCCCCGGTGGCTGCTGTCGAGGCTTTGCCGGCCCCCGCCGCAGCCCCCGCGGTCACCGCCCCGCCGCCGCCACCCCACCTCGCCGATGACGCGCAACACCCCGGCGCCATAGCCAGCCCGATGGTCGGCGTCGCCTATCTTGCGCCGGAGCCTGGCGCTCAACCGTTCGTCCAGCTCGGCCAGACGGTCTCCGCCGGACAGACACTGATGCTGATCGAGGCGATGAAGACCTTCAACCAGATCAAGGCGCCGCACGCCGGCACCATCACCCGTATCCTGGTCGCCGCCGGCTCGCCGGTGGAATTCGGCCAACCGCTGATGATCCTGGAATAGCCGCTTGTTCCACAAGGTTCTGATCGCCAATCGCGGCGAAATCGCGCTCCGCATCCAACGCGCCTGCCGCGAGCTTGGCATCCCCACCGTCGCCGTGCACTCAACCGCCGACGCGGAGGCGATGCACGTCCGCCTCGCCGATGAGAGCGTGTGCATTGGACCGCCGCCGGCGCGGGACAGCTACCTCAATGTCGCCGCGATTCTCTCGGCCGCCGCCATCACCGGGGCGGATGCGATCCATCCGGGCTACGGCTTCCTCTCCGAGAACGCCGCCTTCGCCGAGATGGTGGAGGCGCATGGGCTCACCTTCATCGGCCCATCGGCCGTCCATATCCGCATGATGGGCGACAAGATTGCCGCCAAGGCCGCCATGGCCTCGCTTGGCGTGCCCCTGGTTCCCGGCTCCGCCGGCGAGGTCAAGGACCTCGACGAGGCGTTCAGTGTCGCCACCCAGATCGGCTATCCGGTGCTGGTCAAGGCGGCCGCCGGCGGTGGCGGGCGTGGCATGAAGGTCGCCTCCTCCGCCGATGGGCTGGAGGAAGCCTGGCGCGTCGCCCGCACCGAGGCGCGCACCGCCTTCGGCAACGATGCGGTCTACATCGAGAAGTATCTCGACAAGCCGCGCCACATCGAACTGCAGATCATGGCTGACGCGCACGGCAACGTGGTGCATTTCGGCGAGCGCGACTGCTCGCTGCAGCGCCGCCACCAGAAGCTGCTGGAGGAGGCCGGCTCCCCTGCCCTCACCCCTGCCCAGCGCGACGCAATTGGCGCCACCTCCACCGCCGGTCTGGCCAAGCTTGGCTACCGCAACGCCGGCACGCTGGAGTTCCTGTACCAGGACGGCCAGTTCGCCTTCATCGAGATGAACACCCGCCTCCAGGTGGAACACCCCGTCACCGAGCTGCTGTGCGGGATCGACCTGGTGCGCGAGCAGATCCGCATCGCCGCCGGTCAGCCGCTCGGCTACACCCAGGCGGATATCAAATTCTCCGGCCACGCCATCGAGTGCCGCATCAACGCCGAGGACCCCGAGACCTTCATGCCGACACCGGGCCGCGTGACCCATTTCCACGCCCCCGGCGGGCTGGGCGTGCGCGTCGATTCGGCACTCTACGCCGGCTACATGGTGCCGCCCTTCTACGACAGCATGGTGGCGAAACTTATCGTCCACGCGCCCGACCGTGCTCAGGCGATCGCCCGCATGCGCCGCGCGCTGGCGGAATTTGTCGTCGTCGGCATCAAGACGACGCTGCCGCTGCACCAGCGCATCATGGAAGACCCCGAGTTCCAATCCGGCGACTACACCATCCACTGGCTGGAACGCTTCGTCGCCCGCGGCTGATCCGGCCGTGCAGAGGGCAGGGCGATGATCGATTTCCAGACCGAGCCGGCCCGCTATCGCCATTGGAGGCTGCGCTGCGAGGGCGCGGTTGCCGATCTGGTGA
The DNA here is from genome assembly GCA_026400845.1 of Alphaproteobacteria bacterium. Lineage (GTDB taxonomy): Bacteria > Pseudomonadota > Alphaproteobacteria > Acetobacterales > Acetobacteraceae > CAIYPH01. Next base: position 10,217 of record JAPLOH010000241.1, on the reverse strand, counting down.
TGGATGTCGACCCGGCCGGCGGCATCGCGCCGGGGTATGAGCTGAAGCTCAACTCCTACGACCTGGGCGTCGATATCGAACTCGCCGACGCCGTGCAGCGGCTGCGCTTCGAGCATCCAGAAGTGCGCTGCGTGGTGCTGCGGTCGGGCGAGGAGGGCGTCTTCTGCGCCGGCGCCAATATCCGCATGCTCGGGGCGGCGAGCCACGCGCACAAGGTGAATTTCTGCAAATTCACCAACGAGACCCGGATGGGCATCGAGGATAGCGCCGAGAATTCCGGCCAGCATTACCTCGCCGCCGTCAGTGGCGCCTGCGCCGGTGGCGGCTACGAGATCGCCATGACGGCCGAGCATATCATGCTGATCGATGATCGCCGCTCCACCGTCTCGCTGCCGGAAACCCCGCTGCTGGCGGTGCTGCCGGGCACGGGCGGGCTCACGCGCCTCACCGATAAGCGCCGCGTGCGGCGGGACCGGGCGGACGTGTTCTGCTCCCAGGAGGAGGGCATGCGCGGCAAGCGGGCGATCGAATGGCGGCTGGTGGATGAGATCGTGCCGCCATCAGCCTGGGAGGCCAAGGTGGCCGCACGGGCCGCGGAGCTTGCGGCCCGCTCCGATCGGCCGGAGGGGGCGAAGGGGATCGCGCTCACCCCGCTCCTCCGCCGTTTTCGCGATGATGGCGTGGATTACAGCCATGTCCGCGTCGATCTCGACCGTGCCGGGGGGCGCGCCACCATCACCATCTCCGCGCTCACGACTCTCCCCTCAGATCTCGCAGGTGGTATCCATGCGGCCGGCGCCGATTTTTGGCCGCTCGCCATGGCGCGCGAGTTGGACGACGCCATCCTTCATCTGCGGCTCAACGAGGGCGCGCTCGGCATACTGGTGCTGAAGACCCTGGGCGATCCTGCCGTGGTGCTCGCCGCGGACACGCTGCTTGAGGCGCATAAGGGGGACTGGCTGGTGCGGGAAATCCGCCACAACCTCAAGCGGGTGCTGAAACGGATCGACCTCACTGCGCGCTCCCTCATCGCGCTGATCGAACCCGGCTCCTGCTTCGCCGGCACGCTCGCTGAGCTTGCCTTCGCCGCCGATCGCGCGGTGATGTTAATCGGCACGCGGGGCGCCAATATCCCGGCGAGTATGACCCTCTCGCCGCTCAATTTCGGCGCCTACCCCATGTCCAACGGCCTCACCCGGCTGGCCACCCGCTTCCTCGGCGAGCCCGAAACCCTCAACGCCGCCGTTAACCTGATCGCGACCCCACTCGATGCCGAGGCGGCCGACGCCGCCGGGCTCATCACCGTCGCCTATGACGAGATCGACTGGGACCAGGAGGTGCGGCTGCTGCTGGAGGAGCGTGCCTCGTTTTCGCCCGACGCGCTGACCGCGATGGAGGCCAATCTCCGGTTCGCTGGCCCCGAGACCATGGAGACCCGCATTTTCGGCCGCCTCACTGCGTGGCAGAACTGGGTGTTCCAGCGGCCCAACGCGGTGGGCGAGCAGGGCGCGCTGAAGCGCTACGGCTCCGGCATTCGGCCCGAGTTCGACCGGCAACGCGTGTAGGGTAGACAGACATGGACGGCATCAACGTCGACTACGACGGTCTCATCCCCAACAATGTCGGCCTGGCCGATGATCCAAGCTTGAGGAAGGCACTGGAGACCTGGCACCCCGGCTATATCGCGTGGTGGAAGGACATGGGGCCCGAGGGGTTCCAGGATGCGCTGGTCTATCTGCGCACCGCCGTCAGCGTCGATCCGCAGGGCTGGGCCAAGTTCGGCTTCGTCAAAATGCCGGACTATAAATGGGGCGTGCTGCTCGCCCCCGCGGTGCCCGGCCGCACCATCCCCTTCGGCAAGCACATTGGCGAGCCGGCGTGGCAGGAGGTGCCCGGCGAATACCGCGCCATGCTGCGCCGCCTCATCGTCATCCAGGGCGATACCGAGCCGGCCTCGGTGGAGCAGCAGCGGCATCTCGGCGCCACCGCCCCTTCACTTTATGATTTGCGCAACCTCTTCCAGGTCAATGTCGAGGAAGGGCGGCATCTCTGGGCGATGGTGTATCTGTTGCAGAAATATTTCGGCACCCAGGGCCGCGAGGAGGCGGAGGAGCTGCTGCATCGCCGCTCCGGCCACCAGGATACCCCGCGCATGCTCGGCGCCTTCAATGAGCGCACGCCGGACTGGCTGTCATTTTTCATGTTCACCACCTTCACCGACCGCGACGGCAAGATGCAGCTTGCGGCCCTCGCGCAATCCGCCTTCGACCCGCTGTCGCGCACCTGCCGCTTCATGCTCACCGAGGAGGCCCACCACATGTTCGTGGGCGAAACCGGGGTGGCGCGCATTGTCGAGAAAACCTGCGAGGTGATGAAGACGCATGGGGTGAGCGACCCCGAGGCCGTGCGCGCGCTCGGCGCGATCGATCTCCCGCTGATCCAGCGCAAGATCAACCTGCACTACTCTCTCACGCTGGATTTGTTCGGCAACGAGATTTCCACCAACGCCGCCAACGCCTTCAATTCGGGAATCAAGGGCCGCTACCGCGAGGACAAGCTGACCGACGACCATCAGCTTTTGGATGCCACCTATCCGGTCCTGCGCTGCATCGCCGGGCAGATCGTCGAGCAGCAGGTCCCCGCCCTGTCGGCACTGCGCCTGCGCGACGATTTCATCGCGGATACGATCGGTGGCGTCGGGCGCTGGAACAGGGTGATCGAAAAATCCGGCATCGATTTCCGGCTGACCCTGCCGCACCAGGCACACAACCGCCATATCGGCGAATTCGCGGGCATCGAGACCGACACCGCCGGCAACGTCCTCACATCGGAGCAGTGGGCGGCACGGCGCGACGAATTCCTCCCCACCTCGGCCGACGCGGGGTTCATCGCCGAGCTGATGCAGCCGGTGCATACGGTGGGGGACTACGCGTCCTGGATCGCGGCGCCGAAGACGGGGATCGATGGGAAACCGGGGGATTACGAGTATGTCAAAATATATGAGTAGAAAGGTCTTCTTTTTCTGAAGAAAAAGAAGCAAAAAGACTTTTATCCGTTGTCCCGCATGCCCTGCTCGCGTCGCTCCAGGTACAAAATGAGCGCGCCGGCAGCGACAATCAGGCCGGCGCCGGCCAGCGTCGCCACCCCCGGCACGTCGTCGAACGCGAGATAGCCGAGCACCACGCTCCAGATGATCGAGAGATACTGGAACGGCGCGATCACCGAGGCGGGCGCCAGTTGCAGCGCGCGGTTGACACAGAAATAGCCGGTGATGCCGATCACCCCGACGCCCGCCATCAACGCGAACCCGCCAAGATCCGGCGCCTGCCAGGCGAACGGCACCGTCACGGCGCCGGCGATGGTCAGCGCGATCAACTGCAACAGCACCATCGTCACCCCCGGCGTGCCGCGCAGCCGCCGCGTCACCGCGAGGAAAATCGCGTACAGCAGGCTCCCCAGCAGCCCCACCATCGCCGGTGCCGACAGCGCCCCCGAGGTCGGCCGCAACGCCACCAGCACGCCGGCGAACCCCAGCAGGGTCGCCAGCCAGCGCGCCGGGCCGACCTTCTCGCGCAGCACAACCGCCGAAATCGCCGTCAGCATCACCGGCGCGGAGAGGTAGAACGTCGAAATATCAGCGAGTTGCAACAGCGACACCGCCCAGTAGAAACAGGCGATCTCGATGCCGGCCAGCACCATCCTGACCACATGCAATCCGAGGTCGCTGTGCCGCAACGCCCACAGGTCCCGCGGCCGAACGAAAGGCAGCAGCAGCAGCAGCGCGAAGCCGGAGCGGATCACCAGCGCCTCGCCGATCGGATACTGCGTGGTGAGATGCTTGGCCAGCACGTTGCTGAAGCCAAAAATGAAGGTGCTGAACGTCATCAGCCCGATGCCGATCAAACGTGAGCGCCGTTCGCCGTCGCTGGTCAATGCCGCCGCCCCCATTGCGCGTCACCAGACTACCAGCCGCCGGCGTGGATTGGGGAGTGCACACAGGCCGCGATTGACGCAGGGCAGCAGCCGGTCCGACGATACGTCAACCCACGGAGACCAATGCCATGCATCTCGATATCACCAGCCGCTTCCCCTTCGCCGGCGGCGCCACGTTCGGCGATGCCGGCGCCTACGAGGTGCTGAGCGGCCGCGCCCGCTACGCCGTCGATCCCGCCCACCCCGGGCAGGCTGGCATCACCGATATCGCGCTGGCGCCGAAAGGCCCGGACGGGCTGGTGCATTTCGCGGGCGACGTCACCATCCTCCGCCCCGCCGACCCCGCGCGCGGCAATCGGCGGATTTTCTTCGACTGGGGCAATCGCGGCAACAAGCGGGCGATCCAGTATTTCAACGACGCGCCGGGCTCCAACGATCCGCGCACGGCGGCCCACGCCGGCAACGGCTTCCTGATGCGGCGCGGCTATACCATCGTGTTCGGCGCCTGGCAGGGCGATCTGTTGGCGGGCGATGGGCGGATGCTGCTCGATTTGCCCGTGGCGCACGAAAACGGCCACCCGATCGAGGGTGCCGTCCGCGTCGAATATGTCGGCCGCACCGGTGTCTCCGTGCTGCCCCTTTCCGGCTGGGCCTCCACGCGCAGCCATCCCGTGGTGCCCGGCACCCCGGCCACGCTCACCCGCCGTCGCTACGCCGATGCGCCGCGCGAAGTGGTGCCAGCCGACCAGTGGAGCTTCTCCCGCGTCGAAGGTGGTGCCGGGCTCGATATGCAGGGCGCCGATCGTGGCACGGTGCCGTCGCGGGAGAATTTTCATGTCCATGCCGGCTTCGCGCCGGGCTGGATCTACGAGCTGATCTACACCGGAGCCGCACCTTTGGTGCTCGGCCTCGCCCATGCCGCGGTGCGCGATCTCGTCTCCCACCTGCGCCATGACGCGGGCGATCTCATTGGGCCAATCGAACAGGCCTATGGCTGGGGGCGCTCGCAGACCGGGCGGGCGATCCGCGACTTCATCTATCACGGCTTCAACGCCGATACCGCCGGGCGGCGCGTGTTCGACGGGCTGTTGCCCCATGTCGCCGGCGCCGGCCGCCTCAACACCGCCCGCTTCGCCAATCTGACGGTCGCCGCCGGGCAGCAGCACGAGGACCACTACGAGTTCGCCGATGTCTTCCCCTTCGCCTACGCCCCCTCTACCGACCACACCACCGGCCATACCGACGCCATCCTCAAGCGCCCCGCCACCGACCCGCTGGTGATCCACACGCAGACCGCCACCGAATACTGGCAGCGCCGTGGTTCGCTGGTGCACACCGACACGCGAGGGAACGATCTGCCGATCCCCGAGACGGTGCGCATCCATCTCTGGTCCGGCTCGCAGCACGCGGCCTCGCCCACCATGGGGGCGCCGGGCTACGGCATCTGCCAGAACCTGGAAAACGTCGTCGCCACCTCGGCCCTGTTCCGCGCCACGCTCGACGCGCTGGACGCCTGGGCCACCGACGGCACCGCGCCGCCCGCGAGCCATATCCCCACCGTCGCCAACCACACGCTGGTGCCCTACGTGATCTGGCGCGGCCAGTTCCCCGCCATCCCCGGCCACGCCATCCCCCACGGCCCCTCGGACCATCATCTGCTCGACTACGGGCCTCGCACCGCCCACGGCATTCTCGACCGCCAGCCGCCCGAGGTGCTGACGGACAAGCCCTACGCCATCCTGGTTCCCGCCGTGGACGCCGATGGCAACGAGATCGCCGGCATCCGCGCCCCCATGGTCCAGGCCCCGCTCGCCACCTATTGCGGCTGGAACCTCCGCGCCCCCGGCCAGGGCCATGGCGCCATGCACGAATTCACCGGCAGCACCATCCCCCTCCCTGCCACCGAGACCGAGCGCGCCGCCACCTACGATCCCCGCCCCTCCGTCGAATCCCGCTACCCCACGCAAGAGGCCTATCAGGACGCCATCGCCCACGCCGCCCGGACGCTGGCCGCGGAGCGGCTGCTGCTGGAGGAGGATATCCAGCGCGCCCGCGCGGCGGCGGCCAATTGGCATGCGCCGCGGCATTGGTTGGATTTGTGAGAAGGAAGCGGTTCTTTTTTGAAAAAAAGAACCAAAAAACTTTTGCTCGATTGCTCCGGAGTTCCCCGGGCACCCGTGAACCATATGGATAGAAAGTTTTTGCTTCTTTTTTCAAAAAGAAGCGCTTTCGTCCTTTATCGCTGAGTAGGAGCCCACCATGGACCGTGCCAATACCCGTTCGCTCGATGCCGAATACCGCCGCCTCACCCCGAAATCCGCCGCATTCGAGACGCGCGGCCAGGCGGCGCTCCCCATCACCTCGTCCCGCGGCATTTCCTTCTTCTCGCCCTATCCGGTGACGGTGGATCGGGCCGATCGATATCGATGGCAATCGCTACATCGATCTCGGCTCCAACTTCTTCTCGATGATCCACGGCTATGCCTACAAGCCGATCGTCGAGGCGGTTTCCGCCCAGCTCGCGCGGGGCTCGGTGTGGTCGGCCAACAACCGGCCGCAGGTGGAGCTCGCCGAGCAGATCGTCCGCCGGGTGCCCTCGATCGAGAAGGTGCTGTTCAACAACTCCGGCACCGAGGCGTTCAACCTCGCGCTCAACATCTGCCGGGGCGCGACCGGGCGCTACAAATTCCTGATGGCCGCGGGCGGCTATCACGGCTCGATGTTCGATCCCTCGCTCGGCTCCAAGGGCCTCCCCGGCCCCAGCCACTACGTCGCCCCATATGGCGACACGGAGGCCTTCGTCGCGGCCATCCAGCAGCACGGCAAGGAGCTTGCCGGCGTGTTCGTCGAGGGCATCATGGGCTCGGGCGGCTTCGCCCAGGCGCCGAAATCGTTTTTCGACGCGGTGAAGCAGGCCGCCCATGACGTCGGCGCGATTTTCGTGCTGGACGAGGTGATTTCGCTGCGCCTCTCCGAAGGCGGCCACCAGGCGACGCTCGGCATCGACCCCGATCTCACCATGATGGGCAAGATCATCGGCGGCGGCTTCCCGATCGGCGGCGTCGGCGGCAAGGCTGACTTGATGGACCTCACCAACCCCGTCTCCGGCCACGTGCTGGCCTCCGGCACGTTCAGCGGCAACCCGCTGTCCATGGTTGCCGGCAATATCTCGGTGGCGCATTTGACCCAGGCGAAAATCGATCAGATCGGCGCCTGGGCCACAAGCATCGAGGCGGCGATCAAAGCGAAATCCGCCGCCATCGGCCTGCCGATCTGGACGCGGCGCGTCGGCTCCCTGGTGAGTTGGTATTTCTACGATCCCGGCCCCGGCGTGGTACTGGGCGGCGCGCGGCCCGATCTCGCGATGGTGAAGCTGCACCACACCGCGATGCTGATCAACGGGTTGTTCCCCACCCCCCGCGCAGCGCTGGCGACCTCGACCGCGATGTCGGACGCCGTGGTTGATGACATCATCGCCCGCTTCGGTGCCTCGCTCGAGGCGCTGCTGGAAGATACGGGGGTGTAAGCCCTGGCCTCCCCTACCCGCCGCCTGTAGAAGCCAGGGGAACCAGACAACCGAGGAAACCGATGGACCCCGTTCTCGTTGAAATTACCCGCGGCGGCTGGGTTGAATCCGCCCATCGTGAAGTCGATGCAGGCGCTGCCGCTGGTGGAGACCGGGGCGGCCACCCGCCTTCGCCTCACCGATGCCGAGATCGCGCTCGCCTGCTCATCCCATAACGGCGAGGAAGACCACGTGGCCACCGCGGCCTCCATGCTGGCCAAGGCCGGCCGGGATGTTTCCTGCCTCGAATGCGGCAGCCATTGGCCGTCGCACGATGCGGCCACGCGCCGGTTGGCCGCAGCGGGCGGCACGCCGAGCGCGCTGCACAACAACTGCTCGGGCAAGCATTCCGGCTTCGTCTGCCTGGCCTGCGACCTTGGGCATGACCCCAAGGGCTATATCTCGCCAGATCACCCGGCGATGCGCATGGTTACGGCGGCGCTGTCGGAAATGACCGGCACCGTGCTCGACGAACGCAACCGCGGCACCGATGGCTGCTCCATCCCCACCTTCGCCATCCCGCTGCGCGGCCTCGCCACCGGCTTCGCCCGCTATGGCACCGGCAACGGCATGGCGCCCGATCGCGCGGCGGCGGCGGCGAAAATCCGCGCGGCAGTGGCGGCCAACCCGTTCTTCGTCGCCGGCACCGGGCGGCTCGATACCCAGCTGATGACGGCACTCGGCGCCCGTGTGTTCTGCAAAGGCGGCGCCGAGGGCGTGTTCTGCGCCGCCATCCCCGAACTCGGCTACGGCATCGCGGTGAAATGCGATGACGGTGCCGGCCGTGCGGCGGGCGTGGCGGGTGCCGCGCTGGTGCAGCGCTTCCTGCGCCCCACCGGCGAGGCGGGCGATGCGCTCGCCAAGCTGGCGCGCCCGGCGATCAAGAACTGGAACGCCATCCATGTCGGTGACATGCTGCCCGCCGCTGCCCTCGCCTGACGCCGGCCAACCATATACGGGAGGAAACAATGAACCATAAGAAACTGCTGGCGGGCCTGTTGCTCGCCACATCCCTTGCCGCCCCCGCTTCCGCGGAGGTCGTGTTCAAATGGGCCAATGACGGCGACGTCCGCGCCATGGACCCCAACACCATCGACGAAACGGTGCAGAACTCCTTCCTCTCCGGCATCTATGAGCCGCTGGTCCGCCGCAGCAAGACGCTCGGCACCGAGCCGTCTCTGGCGGTGAAGTGGGAGAACCCGAGCCCGACCGTATGGCGCTTCCACCTCCGCCCCGGCGTGAAATGGCAGGACGGCACCCCCTTCACCGCCGACGACGTGCTGTTCACCTACAAGCGCACCACCTCCAAGACCTCGGCGACCTCGGGCAACCTCGCCTCGGTGAAGGAGGTTCGCAAGGTCGATGACCTCACCGTCGATTTCGAGACCAAGGCGCCTGAGCCGATCCTCGACGCCTGGCTCACCAACGTGCCGATCATGCCCAAGCACTGGATGGAGAAGAACAACTCCGCCGAAGCGGTGACGATGGGGGCGGGCGAGAATTTCGCGCTGCGCAACGCCATGGGCACCGGCGCCTTCCGCCTGGTCTCCCGCGAGCCGGACCGCAAGACGGTGGTGGAGAAGAACCCGGGCTGGTGGGACACGCCGCAGCATAATCTCGACCGCGCGGAATTCACCGTGATCTCCTCGGCCGCCACCCGTGTTGCCGCTTTGCTGTCGGGCGAAATGGACATGGTCTATTCCGTGCCGCCGCAGGATATCGAGCGGATCGGCAAGTCCGCCGGCATCAAGCTCGTGCAGGGGCCGGAGGTGCGCAACATCTACCTCGGCATGGACCAGATCCGTGACGAGCTGCAATTCTCCAACGTGAAAGGCAAGAACCCTTTCAAGGACGTGCGGGTGCGCCAGGCGTTCAACCTCGCCATCGAGGAAGACGCCATCGTCAGCCGCGTGCTGCGCGGACAGGGCCGTGCCTCGGCGGTGATGTGGGCGCCGGGGGTAAATGGCTACAACAAGGCGCTCGATGTGCGCATCAAGCCGGATCTGGCAAAGGCCAAGGCGCTGCTGGCCGAGGCCGGCTATCCCAACGGCTTCGAGGTCACGCTCGATTGCCCGAACGACCGCTACATCGCCGACGAGCAGATTTGCGTCGCGGTCTCGGCGATGATGGCGCGGATCGGGGTGAAGGTGAGCGTGTTCGCCCGTACCAAGGTGAAATACTTCACCGACATTATCTACCCCAACTACAATACCAGCTTCTATTTGCTGGGCTGGACCCCGAGCACCATCGACGCCCACAACGTGATCCGCGATCACCTGGTCTCGCGCGACCGGCCGGGCTACGGGGTGGGCAATGTCGCCGGCTATTCCAACAAGCGGATCGACGCGCTGGAGCCACTGATTGCCGTCGAACTCGACAAGGCAAAACGCCAGGCGATGATCGACGAAGTGGCGACGATCGTGCGCGACGAGGTCGGGTTCATCCCGCTGCACGACCAGTTCATCACCTGGGCGGTGCGCGACGGGGTGAGCGTGGTGCAGACGCCGGACAACGCGTTCCGGCTGATGTGGGTGACCAAGAAGTAGAACCCCCTGTGAATGGCGGGGGCGCGGATGTATAAGCCCCCGCCATGAGCCAGACCCATGTTTTGGACGTCGCCGGCGAAATCGCCCGGCGGCGTACCTTTGCCATCATCTCCCACCCCGACGCCGGCAAAACGACGCTGACCGAGCATCTGCTGCGGGCCGGCGGCGCCATC
>JAPLOH010000210.1:7552-9307 GCA_026400845.1 Alphaproteobacteria bacterium | reverse complement strand
GCCGAAGCGGTCCACCGCGTAGCCCATCCGCGCCTCGCCGATGCCGGCCGAGAGGATGGCGTAGTCGCAGGGGTGGTAGACAGCGTTCGCGATGCCGAGCATGCCCGAGGCGGTCAGCAGCATCGCGTAGCCAGGTACCGCGGCGATGGCGAAATAGGACAGCCCGCCAAGCAGCAGCCCGCCAACCAGCACGCGCCGGGCGCCGAAGCGGTCCACCGCGTAGCCCATCGGCGCCTGCACCAGGGCCGAGACCACGTTGTAGACGGTGAGTGCGAAACCGAGTTCGACGAAACCGAGGCCAAGCTGCTCCTTCAGCAGCGGGAACAGCGGCGGCAGCACCAGCATATGAAAGTGGCTGACGAGATGGGCGGCGCAGATCGAGCCGAGGATGCGGGCTTCCGCGCGGGGCATGCTCATGGTGTGTGGTTCCCGGACGACTCTGCTGCCTGTTGGCCCATCATAACCGACCACGCCGGCCGTGGCGAACCGGAGTTGCGCAAGGCAGCGATGGGCCTGTAGGGTCCGCCCGCTTCAATTCCGATCCCCGCCTCAATTGCCATCAAGGACCCACGATGATCGACCACAAGATCGGCACCGGCGCCGAAGCCGTCGCCGGCCAGACCGTTTCCGTGCACTACACCGGCTGGCTGTTCGACGCCGCCGCGCCAGAGAACAAAGGCCGCAAGTTCGACAGCTCGCGTGACCGTAACGACCCCTTCCAGTTCAACCTCGGCGCCGGCATGGTCATAGCCGGATGGGACCAGGGCGTGGCCGGCATGAAAGTCGGCGGCCAGCGCACCCTCATCATCCCCCCCGAACTCGGCTACGGCGCCCGCGGCGCCGGCGGCGTGATCCCGCCCAACGCGACCCTGGTGTTCGACGTCGAACTCCTCGCGGTCCGCTGAACGCAGGGCGGCGCACGTAGAAAAGCGGTTCTTTTTTGAAAAAAAGAACCAAAAAACTTTCATCCGTTCGCTTCGCCCTTGCCGCGGTGCGGGCGAAGCGAACGGATAAGGAGTTTTTGCTTCTTTTTTCAAAAAGAAGGGCCTCATTGCCTTCTTTATCCAATTGCCCTGAACGTCTCAGTCTTTCAGATCGAGTTCCTGCTTCACCACGGACACCCAGTATTCCACCCCGACGGGAATCGCGTCGTCGTTGAAGTTGAACAGCGGCGTGTGGACGTTGTGGATTTTCTCCTGCCCCTCCGCGTCATTGCCGAGGAACATGAAAGCGCCTGGCCGCTGCTCCAGCATGAAGGCGAAATCCTCGCCGCCGGTGGTTTTCTCGAGCGCGGTGTTCACCGCGCCGCGGCCGATGGCGCGTGCCGCCTCGGCGGCGACGTCGGTGTTTTCGGCGTGGTTGGTCAGCACGCGGGCGAACCAGTCGAGCGAGACCTCCACCGCGCAGTCATAGGCCTGCGCGATCGCGACGGCATGGTCGCGGATGCGGGTGTCGATGATCTCCTGCGTCGCCTTGGAGAAGCAGCGCATGGTGCCGGTGAGCTCAATCTCGGCCGGCATCACGTTGGAGGATTGCGACGAGCCGCCATGCACCGAGCCGACGCTGACGACCGCGGTCTCGTGCGGCGAGACCGAGCGGGCGACGACAGTTTGCAGCGCCATGATGTACTGCGCCATTGCCACGGTCACGTCGCTGGCGAGATGCGGTGTGGCGCCGCCGTGGCCGCCGGTGCCTTTGAACACCGCCTTCCAGGTGCCGCCGGCCGCCATCGCCGGACCCTTGGTGATGCCGAAC
>JAPLOH010000210.1:6688-7536 GCA_026400845.1 Alphaproteobacteria bacterium | reverse complement strand
CCAGCATCGCCAGCGCCCCGCCACGGCCTTCCTCGGCGGGTTGAAAGATAAGGTTAACGGTGCCGGCGAAATCGCGGTGTTCGGCGAGGTATTTCGCCGCGCCGAGCAGCATGGTGGTGTGCCCGTCATGGCCGCAGGCGTGCATGATGCCGGGGTTGGTTGAGGCGTACGGCACTCCGGTCGCCTCGGGGATGGCGAGGGCATCCATGTCCGCCCGCAGGCCGATGGAGCGCTGGCCCGGCAGCCTGCCGCGGATGATGCCGACCACGCCGAAGCGGCCGACGCCGGCGGTGGTCTCGATCCCCCAGCCGCGCAGCGTCTCGGCGACGAGGGCGGACGTGCGGGTTTCTTCCATGCCGAGTTCGGGGTGGGCATGGATGTCCCGGCGGATGGCAGTGAGTTCGGCGTGGGATGCGGCGATGGCCGACTTCGTTTCGGGGCTCAGCATGGGGGACTCCATAGTTGGCACATCTTAACGGACAAAAGTCTTTTTGCTTCTTTTTCTTCAGAAAAAGAAGAGCTTGCTTCCTTACGGATCAATCGCCGCCGCACAAGCATCCGCCGGCTGCGCGGCCGATTTCCCGACGTATGGAAAAATCTTCAGCACCGCCGAGCCCAGCCGGCAGGGCGCGGCGGCGAGGCCGCAGCCGGAGAGAATGGGCAGCAGTGCCAGCAGCAGGAGATATCTCATCGCGCCGCGACCTCCTCGCGCATCATTTCCAATTCCAGCCAGCGATCTTCCATGAGCGCAAGCTCCGCCTCGGCGGCGGCGAGTCCGTCGCTGGCGCGGGCGAACAGCTTGGGGTGTCGGCGGTAGAGAGCGGGGTCGGCCAAAGCGGTGCGGAGGT
>JAPLOH010000210.1:0-6646 GCA_026400845.1 Alphaproteobacteria bacterium | reverse complement strand
CGATGGTCGCTTCGGTTTTGGCGATCTGGGTGGGGAGGGTTTCCAGCGCGTGCTTGTCCTTGAAGGAGAGTTTGCGCGACGGCGGCGGCGAGGCGGGGGCGGCTGCGGGGCGCCTCGCCTCGCGGGGGGCGGCGGCGCGGGCGAGGCCGGCGGTGGGTGGGCCTTTCTGGGCCAGCATGTCGGAATAGCCGCCGGCGTATTCCACCCAGCGCCCGTCGCCTTCGGAGACGATGACGGAGGAGCAGACCCGATCGAGGAAATCGCGGTCATGGCTCACCAGCAGCACGGTGCCGGGATATTCGCCGAGCATTTCCTGCAGGAGTTCGAGGGTTTCGAGATCGAGGTCGTTGGTGGGTTCGTCGAGCACGAGGAGGTTGCTGGGCTTGGCCAGCGCCACGGCGAGCGTGAGGCGCCCGCGCTCACCGCCCGAGAGCACGCCGACCGGGGTGCGTGCCTGTTCGGGGGCGAAGAGGAAGTCCTTCATATAGCCGATGACATGGCGGGACTGGCCGTTGACCACCACGCTGTCGGAGCGGCCGCCGGTGAGGGTGTCGGACAGGGTTGCGGTGGGGTCGAGGCTTTCGCGGCGTTGGTCGAGGGTCACCATGTCGAGCGAGGCGCCGAGGCGGATCTCGCCGCTGTCGGGCTGCAACGCTCCGGTGAGGAGGGAGAGCAGGGTGGTCTTGCCGGCGCCGTTGGGGCCGACGATGCCGACGCGATCGCCGCGCATGATGCGGGTGCTGAGATTGGATACGATGGGGCGCTCAGCGAAGGCGATGCTGACATCCTCGGCGACGGCGACGAGTTTGCCGGAGATGTCGCCCTCGGTGACCGCGAGCCGGAGGCCGCCGGTGCTGGCGCGGTTCTGCCGTGTTTGCTCGCGCAGGACGTGCAGCAGGCCGAGGCGTTTGACGTTGCGCTTGCGCCGCGCGGTGACGCCGTAGCGCAGCCAGTCCTCCTCCATGACCAGTTTGCGGGAGAGTTTCTGGCGGTCCTGCGCCTCTTTCTCCAGCACTTCGTCGCGCCAGGTGTCGAAATGGGCGAATCCGCGGTCGAGCCGCCGTGCGGCGCCGTTGTCGAGCCAGACGATGCTGCGCGAGATGGCTTCGAGCAGGCGACGGTCATGGCTGATGATGACGATGGCGGCGCGCAGGGAGGCGAGTTCCTCCTCCAGCCAGGCGATGGCGGGGAGATCGAGATGGTTGGTGGGTTCGTCGAGCAGCAGGATGTCGGGCTGCGGGGCGAGGGTGCGGGCGAGTGCTGCGCGGCGCATCTCGCCACCGGACAGCGTTTCCGGCGCGGCATCGGGGTCGAGTCCGAGGGACTCCATGAGGGCGGTGGCGCGGTAGGGATCGTCGGCGGGGCCAAGACCGTCATGAACATAGGCTGATGTGGAGGCGAATCCGGAGAGGTCGGGTTCCTGGGGCAGGTAACGAACGGTTGCGCCGGGTTGAAAAAAACGTACTCCTGCATCGGCTTGCAGCATGCCTGCCGCTATTTTGAGCAGAGTGGATTTTCCGGAACCATTGCGCCCGACGAGGCAGACGCGATCACCGGGGCTGACGATCAATTCTGCACCATTCAGCAATTTTGAAGTGCCGAGCGTGAGTTCGATCGCCTGGAGACTGAGCAGGGGAGGGGCCATGGGGACCATTCTAACATGGCTGCGCGCGGCGCGCGCGGGGGGACGGGCTGGCATGGGGCTTGCGTTCCGCCGCCAAGAGTGGTTTTGCCTCTGCGCCAAGCAAGATGCAGGCTTGCCTACGGGGCATGACCCATTCATGGTTCACAGTCCGTGGCGCCGCCTGTAACGGGTTGTGTCCACCAGGCTACAAACAGGGAGACAGATACATGCTATCGCGTCGTTCAGCATTCAAAGCCGCCGCAGGGATTGCGGCCACGGCCACCATGGGAGTCGCCACCGGCGCCCAGGCCGCCGATCGGGTTGTCAAGGTCGGTATGGACCTCTCGCTGACGGGCGCCGACTCCGAGTCGGCCATCCGCACCGGCAACGGCGCCATCCTCGCCTTCGAGGAAGCCAACAAGTACAAGGAAGTCCCGGGCATCATCTGGGACGCCGTGAAGTTCGACGACGGCACCGCCACCGCCGGTCAGTATGACCCGGCCCAGGCCGCCACCAACGCCCGCAAGATGGTGTCCGACAAGAACTACATCGCGGCCCTTGGCCCGCAGATGTCCGGCGCCGGCAAGGCGATGAGCCCGATCCTCTCCGAGGGCAACCTGGCGATCATCACCCCGTCGTCCACCAACCCGGACATCACCGACCCGAAGTTCGCCGCCCAGTATCGCCCCAAGGGCAAGGCGATCTACTTCCGCACCGTGACGACGGATGCCTACCAAGGCCCGAACATGGCCAACTACATGGCCAAGGTCGTCGGCGCGAAGTCGGTCTACCTGCTCGACGATTCCGGCGCCTATGGCGTGGGCATCTGCGACAGCTTCGAGCGCCGCTGCAAGGAAATCGGCGTCACCGTGATGGGCCGTGACCGTCTTGATCCGAAGGCCGCCGACTACTCGGCCGTTCTGACCAAGATCAAGTCGCTGAACCCCGATCTGCTGTACTACGGCGGCGTCGGCCAGGCCGGCGTGAAGTTGGCCAAGCAGGCCTACGAGATCATCCCCAAGATGCTCAAGGCCGGCGGCGACGGCATTCTCGGCACCGAAATGCTCAAGGGCGTCGGCTTCCCGGCCGTCGAAGGCTGGTATGCCACCAACGCCTCGCCGCACAAGGACGAGGGCGACACCCAGGTCAAGGTATTCTCCGACAAGTTCCGCGCCCGCTTCAAGGACAGCCCGGACGACTACACCCTGACGATGTATGTCGCCGCGCGCGCCATTATCGAGACGGTGAAGGTGCTGGTTGCCAACGGCAAGCCGGTCAACCGCGACACCGTGCGTGACGGTCTGCAGTCCATCCGCATGACCAACTCGCTGATCGGCCCGGTGGAATTCGACGAGAACGGCGACCTCAAGAACAAGGTGATCTCGGTGTTCCGCATCACCAAGAACGCCGGCAAGCCGCTCGACAGCATCGACGACCAGTACAAGTACCTCGGCATCGCGCCGATGTCCTGAGGGCTTCGGCCTAGCGACAATTGGCCCGGGACGGGCGATCCGTCCCGGGCCTTTTGATGCCATGGCCGGCGTCGCGGCGGCCCTCGCACCGCCGCACCCGACGCCCGCACCGGCCCACCATCTTTGGCGCTGACTCCGTACATCCCGGTTACGTGGATTGGGGACTTGAGAATGACTCTTGGCGATCTGTGGCTGCAACAGCTGATCAACGGGCTGAACCTGGGCGCGATGTATTCGCTGCTGGCCCTGGGTTTCACCCTCGTCTACTGCATCATGGAGTTGATCAACTTCTCCCACTTCAACGTCTTCATGGTCGGCGCCTTCATCGCGCTCGGCGTGCTGAAGCTGATGGGCATGGATGGCCAGTCGGTGATCCTTACCGGCCTGCCGCTGATCGGCGTGCTGACACTGACGTTTCTGATTACAATGTTTTCCAGCGGCATGATCGGCGTTGGCATCGAGCGTCTGCTGTTGCGACCGCTGCGCGCCGTCACCGGCCCGGCGGCGATGATCCTGACCATCGGCGTCTCCTATATCCTGTTCAACATCATCCTCATCGGCATCGGCGGCGACACCCGCAACTTCGCCAATCCGCTGCCCTCGGTGGCGTGGAACATCGGCGGCGCGGTGTTGCGCATGCGTGATGTGCTGATCTGGGGCATCACCATCGTGCTGATGCTGGGGCTGACCTATTTCGTCCAGTACACCAAACTCGGCAAAGGCATGCGCGCCACCGCGCAGGACCCTGAGGCCGCGCGCATGATGGGCGTCGAGGTCGACAACGTGGTCGCCTTGTCGTTCTTCATCGGTTCGGCACTGGCTGGCGCATCGGGGCTGATCTTCGGGCTCTATTACAACTACGCCAAGGTCGACATGGGCTTCGCCGCTGGCCTGCGCGCCTTTACCGCCGCGGTGCTCGGCGGCATCGGCAACGTCCCCGGCGCGATGCTCGGCGGCGTGCTGATCGGGCTTATCGAGTCCGGATCGAGCCAGCTGATCGGCCAGCTCTGGGCCGATGTCGTCATCTTCTCGATCCTCGTCATCGTCCTCGTCTTCCGCCCCGCTGGCCTGCTTGGCCGGCAAGCGCCGAACAAGTCCTAGGAGGGCGCCGCGCCATGGCATCCGCGTTCACCACCCTCATCAATCGTCCCTTCGCGTCCTGGAGCCAGGACAAGCGCCAGCTCTGGGCGACCATCCTGTTGACCGCCGTCTTCGCGATCTATCCGCTGCTCACCGATGACGACAGCAACATCGACACCATCGCCAACGCCATGTCCTACGCGACGCTGGCGCTGGGGCTGAACATCGTGGTCGGTTTCGCCGGCCTGCTCGACCTCGGCTACGCCGCCTTCTTCGCGATCGGCGCCTACTACTACGGTATCTTCACCGCCTATCAGATCATGCCGCCATGGTCGGAGGCATGGGCGCCGCTCGCCTATGTCGGACTGGTGGAGAAAATCAACCAGGGCGGACCGGACCTGGTGCATTTCACCCTGAGCTTCTGGCTGGCACTGCCGACGGGGGCGCTGGTGGCCGGCTTCTTCGGCGTGCTGTTCGGCGCACCGACGCTGAAGCTGCGCGGCGACTACCTCGCCATCGTCACCCTCGGCTTCGGCGAAATCGTGCCGATCCTGGCGCGCAACATGGAGAGCGTCACCAACGGGGCAGCCGGCCTGAACGGCGTCAAGGGCCCGACGATCCCGGCCATCAAGGCGTTCGGCTTCGACGGCTACAGCTTCGGCGTCGCCGCAACGCCGTACTACTATGTCGGCATGGTCCTCGTGGCGATCCTGGTGTTCTCCTCCATCCGCCTGCGCGACAGCCGCATCGGGCGTGCCTGGATGGCCGTCCGCGAGGACGAAACCGCGGCCTCGGCGATGGGCATCAATCTGCGCAACTTCAAGCTGCTGGCCTTCGCCATCGGCGCCTCCTTCTCCGGCTTCACCGGCGTGTTCTTCGTCTCGAAGCTGCAGGTGGCGACGCCGGAGATGTTCAACTTCTCGGTCTCCTCCATGCTGATCGTGATGGTGGTGCTGGGCGGCATGGGCAGCGTGTGGGGCGTGGTGTTGGGCGCGGGGCTGCTGCAACTGCTGCAGACCTGGATCCTGCCGCAGACCACCAACGTGCTGCATGACATCGGCCACGCCATCGGCAGCGACATCCTGATCGCCGCCGACCTGGTACAATGGACGCAGATGTTCTTCGGCATCATCATCGTGGTGATGATGCTGTTCCGCCGCGACGGCCTGATCCCGGCGACCCGGACGCAGCCGAAGCTCGAGATGGAGGAGCAGCAGGCCGACGTGAAGCGCGGCGGCTTCGTGAACGTCGATCGCATCGAGAAGTGGAACCCGGGCACTGGCAACGCGCTCGAGATCAAGGACGTCACCGTCCGTTTCGGCGGCCTGGTGGCGCTCAACAAGGTGAACCTGACCGTCCCCGCCGGCGGGGTGATCGCGGTGATCGGCCCCAATGGCTCGGGCAAGTCGACCTTGTTCAACGCCATCACCGGCCTGGTGCCGGCGGAGGGCAGCATCAAGTTCGAGGGCATGGAGCTGATCGGCCTGCGCCCCGACGAGGTGCTGGAGAAGGGCGTCGCCCGCACCTTCCAGAACATCCGCCTGTTCCCCAAGCTGACGGTGCTGGAGAACGTGTTGATCGGGCAGCATTGCCGGCTCAAGACACTGCCGTTCGGCGCCATCTTCCGCCCGCCCGCCGCCAAGGCCGAAGAAGCCGGGGCGCTGCGCAAGGCGCTCGACATCATCGGCCTGTTCGGCAACCGGCTCACCCCGCGCGCCAACCACATGGTCGCCGGGCTGTCCTACGCCAACCGCCGCCGCGTCGAGGTCAGCCGCGCACTCGCCTCGCGGCCGCGCATCCTGCTGCTCGACGAGCCGACGGCGGGGATGAACCCCAACGAGACCCTGGAACTCGCCGAGCAGATCGGCGAGCTCAACGCCATGGGCCTCACCATCCTGATCATCGAGCATAAGCTCGATGTCGTTACCCGGCTTGCCAACCGCGTCACCGTGCTCGACCACGGGGACGTTATCGCCGAGGGTACCGCCAACGAGGTGCAGCGCAACGAGGAGGTGCTCACCGCCTATCTCGGCCGCGCCCATCGCGCCAAAATCGAGGCGCAGGACGCCGCCGCCAAGGAGAATGCCAATGGCTAACGACGACATCCTCCTCGATTTCAAGGGCATCAACACCTATTACGGCGATCTGCATGCCCTGAAAGACGTCAGCTACACCATCAAGCGCGGCGAGATCATCGCCCTGCTCGGCGGCAATGCCTGCGGCAAATCCACCACCATGAAGACCATCATGGGCGTGGTGACGCCGGCGACCGGCTCGCTCACGTTCGATGGCGAGTCGATCCTCGGCCTTTCGCCGGCGCAACGGGTGATGCGCGGCATTGCCCCGGTGCTGGAGGCGCGGCGCCTGTTCCCGCGCATGACCGTCTATGAAAACCTGGAGATCGGCGCCTACACCCGCAAGAAGGGCCCGGAGTTCGACCAGGATCTGGAACGCGTGTACCAGCTCTTCC
>JAPLOH010000111.1:17240-49890 GCA_026400845.1 Alphaproteobacteria bacterium | reverse complement strand
TCGGCCCCTGGCGGGGGTCGGGGGGCAGCGCCCCCACCTTGCTTTCCCTCCGCGCCAAGCAGCGCGGGTGTCAGGCCGCCAGTGTGGCTTCGATGCCGGCCGCGATGCGGAACAGGCGGGAGTCGCCCATGGTTTCACCGGTGACCATCAGCCCGACCGGGGCTTCGCCGGGGCGGTTGGCGGGCAGGCTGATGGAGCAGCGGTCGAGGAAGTTCATCACGGTGGGGTTGCGCAGTTGCAGCGAGTTGGCGGTGGTGTAGGCGGCTTCCTCGGCGAGATCGGCGATGCGCGGCGGCAGGAGGGGGCAGGTTGGGGAGAGGATGGCGTCGTAGTCTTGGGTGGCGGCGTTGAAGCGGGCGATGATGTCGGCGCGCAACGCGATGAGGTCGACGTAGTCGGCGGCGAGCATGGTGGCGCCGCGTTTGATGCGGGAGGAGACGCGGGGGTCGTAGTTGGCTTCGTCGCGGGCGAGGAGGTCGCGATGCCAGGCGAAGGCTTCGGCGGCGGAGAAGCCGCCTTTGGCGTTGGCGGGGGCGATTTCGTCGATTTCCGGGAAGCGGGTGGGGATGATGTGGGCGCCGGCGGCGGCGAGGCGGCGGAGCGCGGTGTCGAAGGTGCTGGCGACGGCGCCGTCGAGTCCGTCGAGGAAGTAGTTTTGCGGGACGGCGAGGCGCAGGCCCTTGATGGGGGTGGGGTGGAGGGTGGTGACAGGTTCGCCGGCGAGGATGGCGTCGATGGCGGCGCAGCAGGCGACGGAGTTGCCGAGCGGGCCGATGGAATCGAGGCTGGTGGAGAGCGGCAGCACGCCGGTGATGGGCACGCGCCGCGCGGTGGGCTTGTAGCCGACGATGCCGCACATGGCGGCGGGGATGCGGCAGGAGCCGCCGGTATCGGTGCCGAGCCCGGCGATGGCCATGCCATCGGCGACGGCGACGGCAGTGCCGGAGGAGGAGCCACCGGGGATGCGGCGATTGGCGCGATCCCACGGGCTGGCGGGGGTGCCGTAATGCGGGTTGATGCCGAGGCCGGAGAAGGCGAACTCGGTCATGTTGGTGCGGCCGAGGATGACGAACCCGGCATCGAGCATGCGCTGGATGAGGGGGGCGTTGGCGGCGGCGGGCGGCGCGTCGGCGAGGACTTTTGAGCCGGCTTGGGTGGGTTCGCCGGCGAGGTCGAACAGGTCTTTCACCGCGATGGGGATGCCGGCGAAGGGGCCGGGGGCGCGATTGGCGGCGCGCAGCGTGTCCATCGCGGCGGCCTGGGCGCGCGCCTGGTCGGCGTGCACCTTGGTGAAGGCGCGGGCGCCCTCGCCGGCGGGGTCGACGATGCGGGCGAGGCATTGCTCGACGAGATCGCGGGAGGTGGTTGCGCCGGAGGCGAGGTCGGCGGCGGCCTGATGCAAAGTGGTCATGCCCGAACGGTGCACCGGCGGCGGCGCGGGTGCAAGAAGGGGGGGGGCAAGAAGGGCGCGAAGCAAGAAAGAGGTTTCACCACCCGCTTCGCTAGAGGCACAGAGGCAGGGAGAAGGGAAGGAAGCGCGGTATGTCGGCTGGTGGTGAAGCCCGTCATCTTCTGTCTTCTCCCCTTCTCTGTGTCTCTAGCGCAGCGGGTGGTGAAAACACTTCCTTCCTTCGACCTGCCCGCCTTCGACCTGCCCGGTGGCGGCCAGGATATTTTTTCCGCCGAACCTGTGAGATTGGGCTTGCAATTAACGCGTGAGTTATCTATATTTTCTGGAGAGACATTTGGAGTGACGATATCCGTATGACCCCAGCGCCGACCCATCCCTGGACTGCCGCGAACGGCATTGCCGCCCTGATGGGCGGGATGCTGCGCGCGCTGCTGGCCGCCTTGCTGGGCGTCGCCAGAGCGCGGCCGCGCGCGGTGACGGCGCCGGGGATGACGTCGGTGGTGCTGCGGGCGGCCGCGGACGCGGAGATGGCGACGGAGCCGTATGTGGAATGGGTTGCCGTCCCCGCGCCGTGGCGCGCCGGACGGCTATTGCCGGGACGGCATGCGCGCGCGCCTGAAGCGGATTCGTCGGACAGCGGCGTGCGGTTCGGCGCGCTGGTGCACGGACCGCCTGGCGGTTTCTCGATGTTTGGAGGCTTGCGAACCGGCAATGCCTGACGGCGATGCGCGGGGGCTTCCGCGCGCGATTGTTCTTTCAGAATTGAATATTGGCGGGAAGGCGGCGTTCAGCCGCCGCGGAGCGCCTTGATCGCGTTTTCCACCAGCCCGCGCTCCTCCCCCTCGGCCGGCAGCATCGGCAGCAGGCGCTCCCAGTAGTCGAGCGCGATTGTGCGGTTGCCGAGGCGGGCGGCGGCGAGGCCGAGATACCACAGCGCCTCCGGCCGGTCGTTGGCAAGCGGGGTGACGATGCCGACCAGGGCAAGGGCGCGCGGCGGCAGGTTCACGCCCATTGGCGTCGCGTCGAGCAGGGCGGCGAGCTCCTGCAACGGGGCCTCGACGTCGCCAGGGCGAAGCGCCGTGGCGCGGGCGTAGGCGGCGGTCGATTTATCGGTCTCGCCCAGCATCAGCCAGGCGCGGCCGAGCTGCATCCAGCCATCGGCGTTGTCCTGATCGGTCTCCATGCGGGTGGGAGGCTTCGTCGGGCGGCGGCGGTTGCACCTGGGAGAAGGGGGCGCCGAGCACGAGATAGCCGGCCGCGCCGCCGGCGATCACCAGGGCGGCGACCAGGGCGGCCATCACCGGGCTTGCCGCCCGCTCGGGCAAGGGGGTCTCGCTGGTGCTGGCGGCGAGCAGGCGGCGGGAGATTTCCGCGCGGGCGGCGGCGGCGTCCTCGGCGGAGATGGCGTTGCGGGCGAGGTCCTGGTCCAGTTCGGCCAGCTGGTCGCGGTAGACCGCCTGAGCGGGCGCGGCGGTGGAGCCGGCGCGGGCGCGCAGCAGCGGCCAGATCAGCGGCACGAGTGGCGAGCAGCAGCAGGGCGCAGGCGGTGATCAGCATCACTCCTGGCCCTTCAGCAGCGCATCGAGCCGCGCCTGTTCCTCGGCGGTGGGCGGTGCGGGCGGGGCGCGGCGGCGGCGTGCGGTCAGCAGCACGCCGCCGAAAGCGACCACCAGCAGCGCCGGCGGTGCCATCCACAGCACCATCGTCGAGGTTTTCAGCGGCGGTTCCAGCAGCACGAAATCGCCGTAGCGGTCGGTGATGAAGCGGATCGCGGCGGCGTCGCTGTCGCCGGCGAGGAGGCGTTCGCGCAGCAGCACGCGGACGTCATGCGCGAGATCGGCGTGGGATTCGTCGATTGATTCGTTGCGGCACACCAGGCAGCGCAGGCCGCGGCTGAGGGTGCGGGCGCGGGCCTCGAGCGCGGGGTCGGCCAGCCGCTCATTGGGCTCCACCGCCAAAGCGGGGAGCGCGAGAAGCAGCAGCAGGGCGAGCAGCGCCTTCATGGCTTGGCCAGCGCGCGGACCAGGGGGAGCAGTTCGTGCTCGGCGATCTCGCGGCTGAGCGGGCCGACGAAGCGCTTGCGGATATGGCCGGCGCGATCGATCACGTAGGTTTCCGGCACGCCGTAGACGCCGAAATCGAAGCCAATTCGGCCGTCGCGATCGACACCGATGCGGGTGTAGGGGTCACCGGACTGGGCGAGGAATTTGCGGGAATCCTCGGGCTTATCCTTGTAGGCGATGCCCCACAGCGTGATCTTTTGGGCCTTGAGCGCCATCAGCACGGGGTGCTCGATGCGGCAGGGCACGCACCAGGAGGCGAAGTAGTTGATCACCACCACCTCGCCCGCCGCGGCAGCTTGGCTGAGGTTGGGGCCGTCGGCGAGGGACGGCAGGTCGAACACCGGCACGGGCTTGTCGATCATGGCCGAGGGCAGCGCCTGGGTATCGCGCTCCGGCCGCAAGGCGAGGGCGAAGTAGATGGCCACCGCAAGGAAGACGGCAAGGGGCAGCAAGGTGAGGAGGCGGCGCGGGGTCACGCGCGCGCCCCCTGGGCCGCCCGCCGTGCGGCGGCGGCGACGCGCCAGCGACGGTCCGACAGGCTGATCCCGGCGCCGAGCGCCATCACCAGGGCGCCGGACCAGATCCAGGAAATCAGCGGTTTCCAATAGGCCCGCACGGTCCAGCCGCCTTTGCCGTCGGGCTCGCCGAGGGCGAGGTAGAGGTCGGCGAACAGGCTGGAGCGGATGGCGGTCTGGCTGGTGGTCTGTTTCTGGAGTGGGAAGAAGCGGCGCTGGGGGTGCATCACGGCGACGACCGCGCCGTCTTTCAGCACGGAGATGGTGGCGTCATCGGCGGTGTAGTTGGGGCCTTGTTCCCTGGTCATGGCATCGAGCCGGACGTCATAGGCACCGAGGCGCATGGAGGCGCCGATGGCGAGGATGTCGATCTGCTCGCGCTCATAGGCGGAGGCGGAAATGCCGGCCACCGTGATGCCCATGCCGAGATGGGCGAGGGTGGAGCCCCAGGCGGCGCGGGGGAGGTTGCGGGCGCGGCGGAAGGAATTGGCGGCGGAGGTGCGGAACAGGGCGATGCGCTCGGCCCATTCGACGAGGGCACCAACCGCGGTCCAGGCGGCGAGGCCGAAGCCGAACACCGCCATCACCGGGCCGCCGAAGGTGAGATAGAGGCCGACCAGCACGACCAGGCCGGCGATCGCGAAGGCGGCCCACAGGCGCTGCAGGGCGCCCAGCAGATCGGCCCGTTTCCAGCCCATCAGCGGGCCGGCGGCCATGGCGACCAGCACGGGGACCATCAGGGGGCCGAAGGTCTTGTTGAAGAAGGGGGGACCGACCGAGATTTTCTCTCCGGTCATCAGATCGAGCGCCAGGGGGTAGAGGGTACCGAGGAAAACGGTGGCGGTGGCGGTAGCGAGCAACAAATTGTTCAGCACCAGCGCCCCTTCGCGCGACACCGGGGCGAACAGCCCGCCGGCCTGCATCGCGGGGGCGCGGATGGCGTAGAGGGTGAGTGAGCCGCCGATCGCGGCGATCAGCAGGACCAGGATGAACAGCCCGCGCTCGGGGTCCACCGCGAAGGCGTGGACGGAGGTCAGCACGCCCGAACGTACCAGGAAGGTGCCGACCAATGAGAGCGCGAAGGTGACGATGGCGAGCAGCACGGTCCAGCTTTTCAGGGCGTCGCGCTTTTCGACCACGATGGCGGAGTGGATCAGCGCGGTGCCGAGCAGCCAGGGCATGAAGGAGGCGTTCTCGACCGGGTCCCAGAACCACCAGCCGCCCCAGCCGAGCGTGTAGTAGGCCCACCAGGAGCCGAGCGCGATGCCGAGCGTCAGCATCGCCCAGGAGGCGAGCGCCCAGGGGCGCACCCAGCGGGCCCAGGCGGCATCGACGCGGCCTTCGATCAGGGCGGCCACGGCGAAGGCGAAGGCGACGGAGGAGCCGACATAGCCGAGGTAGAGGAACGGCGGATGGAAGGCGAGCCCGGGGTCCTGCAAGACCGGGTTGAGCCCCTCGCCGTTCAGCGGCGGGCTGTCGGTGCGCAGGAAGGGGTTGGAGGTCAGCAGGATGAAGGCGAGGAAGCCACAACCGGTCATCCCCTGTACCGCCAGCACGCGGGCCTTCAGGCTCGCCGGCAACCGTCCGCCAAAGGCCGCCACAGCGGCGCCGCACAAAGCGAGGATCAGCACCCACAGGAGCATGGAGCCCTCGTGGTTCCCCCAGACGCCGGCGATTTTATAGAGCAGCGGCTTGTCGGTATGGGAGTTGCGGGCGACGTTGATCACCGTAAAGTCCGACGCGATGTAGGCGTGCATCAGGGCTGCGAAGGCGATGCCAACCAGCGCGAACTGCACCATCGCCGCCATGTCGGCGAACGCCATCCAGCCACCATGGCGCCGGGACGCGCCGATCAGCGGGAGCGTGGCCTGGCAGAGAGCGACCACCAGCGCCAGGATCAGCGCGAAATGCCCGAGTTCGATCAACATGGGGTGACCGATGACGGGGCGGTGGCGGTTTCGCTCATACGTGCTCCAGCAGAGTCCCGGCGGCGAGACGGCCGCCAAAGGCGATGAAAATGGCACCGGCGCCGCGATCAATCCAGCGCCGCAGCCGGCGGAACAGCGATGCGACCGGTGGGGCCGAAATGACCATGGCGAGCAGCCCATACCAGAGCAACGATATCGCCACCATCTCCGCCACCGTCACCAGCCCGACCGATAGCGGGGCGCCGGGGGGCAATACGGCGGTGAACAAGCTGGCCACCAGCAGCGCCGATTTCGGGTTGGACAGGCTGGTGAGCAGCCCGACAAGGAACGCCGCCCCCTCATCGGCGATCGCCCCCTCCCCTGCTGGGCGGAAACTGCCGCGGATGATGCGGGCACCCACCCAGCAGAGATAGGCGCCGCCCGCCAGTTTCAACCCGCTGTAGAGCCAGGGGGCGAGGGCGAACAGCGCCTGGATGCCGAACAGCCCGGCCAGCGCCCAGGCGGTGCTGCCGAGCCCGAGCGCCGAAACCGTCACCAGCGCCTCGCGCCGAGAGCGTAGTGCGGCCATGCGGGCGACGGCGAAGAAATTCGGGCCCGGTATCACCACCGCCACCAGCCACATCGCGGCCACGGTCGCCAACATCGCAAGCGGCGGCATGGGCAAACTCCTGTATAGCGGGGCCATGACGCCGCAAGATGAACCGATCGCCCTCTATATCCACTGGCCCTTCTGCCTGGCCAAGTGCCCCTACTGCGATTTCAACTCCCATGTGCGCGAGCGGATCGACCAGACCCGCTTCGCCGCCGCCCTGCGCCGCGAATTGGCCTGGGAGGCGGCGCGCCTCGGCCGCCGCCCGCTCGCCTCGATCTTCTTCGGCGGCGGCACCCCGAGCCTGATGGCGCCCGAGACCGTCGCTGACCTGATCGCGGATGCCATCGGGTTCTTCCCCCCCCTGCCCGACGTCGAAATCACCCTCGAAGCCAACCCCACCTCCGTCGAGGCCGGCCGCTTTCGCGCCTACCGCCAGGCTGGCGTCAACCGCGTCTCGCTCGGGGTACAGAGCCTCGATGCCACCGACCTCGCCCGCCTCGGCCGCCAGCACAGCGTCGCCCAGGCGATGGCCGCACTCGACCTCGCGCGCGAAAACTTCCCCCGCCTCTCCTTCGACCTCATCTACGCCCGCCCCGGCCAGACGCTGCCGGCCTGGCGCACCGAACTCCGCGCCGCCCTCTCCGGCGCCGCCGACCATCTCTCGCTCTACCAACTCACCATCGAACCCGGCACCGCCTACGAGGGCATGCACCGCCGCGGCGAACTCACCCTCCCCGATGACGACACCGCGGCCGGACTCTACGACGCCACCGCCGAGGAAGCCGCCCGCTTCGGCCTGCTGCCCTACGAAGTCTCCAACTACGCCGCGTCAGGCGCCGAAAGCCGCCACAACCTCGCGTATTGGCGCTACCGCGACTATGCCGGCATCGGCCCCGGCGCCCACGGCCGCGTGACGATCGATGGCGCCCTCCTCGCCACCCGCCGCCACCGCGCCCCCGAACCCTGGGCCGCCCGGGTCGAAGCCGACGGCCACGGGACCACCCACCAGGACCCGGTCTCGCCCCAAGACCGCGCCCGCGAAATGCTGCTGATGGGGCTGCGCCTCACCGAAGGCATCGACCCCACCCGCTTCGCCGCCCGCACCGGCATCCAACTCGCCACCGCCATCGACGCCGACATCCTCGCCCGGGCGATCGACGCCGACTACCTGATCAGCACCCCAAACCGCCTCGCCGCCACCGCCGAAGGCCGCAAACGCCTCGATGCGCTGCTGGCGGCATTGGTGAATTGAAGTGGCATTTATCAGCCGAACACCTCGCCCCACACGTCGCGCAGCGCGGCGTCGACTTCGGGCATCGTCACCGGCAGGCCGAGGCCCGCGAGGCTGGTGACGCCGTGTTCGGGGACGCCGCAGGGGACGATGCCGGAGAAGTTCTCCAGCGCCGGTTCCACGTTGAGCGCCACGCCGTGCCAGCTCACCCAGCGTGTCACCCGCACCCCGATGGCGCCGATTTTCGCTTCCGTGCCCGCCGCGCGGTCGGCCACCCAGATGCCGACGCGGCCTTCGCGCCGTTCGCCCTTGACGTTGAAGAGGGCGAGCGTGCGGATGAGCCATTCCTCCAGCGCATGGACGTAGCTGCGCACGTCGCGCGGGCGGACTAGGCCGCGCGCACGGGTGAGGTCGAGCATCACGTAGGCAGTGCGCTGCCCGGGCCCATGATAGGTCCATTGCCCGCCGCGCCCGGCTTCGAAAGTGGGGAAACGGGCGGGATCGGTCAGATCCTGTGGCCGGGCGGAGGTTCCGGCGGTGTAGAGCGGCGGGTGTTCGACCAGCCACACGCATTCCGCCGCCGCGCCGGCATGGATGGCGGCGATGCGGGCCTGCATGGTGGCGATGGCCTCCGGATAGGGCGTCAGCCCCTCCGCGATGCACCACTCCAAATCTTGTCGCCTGAATGCGTTCTCGGTCATTGATGCAAGCTCAGTCATCGGCTATACCGCGCCCCTGCCCGGTGCGGTCGTGGTGGAATGGTAGACACGCAAGCTTGAGGTGCTTGTGGGGGAAACCTCGTGGAAGTTCGAGTCTTCTCGACCGCACCAATTTTTCCTTTGAAATCGTTGATGATCTAGGCGACCAGTTCGGTGTCGGCCTGTTCTGTATCGGCCAGTTCTGTGTCGGCGGGCACCGCGAGCACGGCAGCGAGCCTTTGCAGGCGCCGGGTCACGCTTTCGCCTTCGAACACCCCGCTCCCTTCGGTCAACCGCAGCGTCAGGCTGCGCCCGGTCATGAGCCTTGTGCCGCGCAGCAGGCCCGTGGTGCCGGCCGAAAGCGTGTAGGCCAGGCGAAGAGCATGGCCGAGGATTTCGGTTTGGCGCTGATCGGCCGGCGACAGCAGGTTGCGGGCGGTGGCGAGGAAGCCGGAATCGGGCTCGGCTTCGTAGCGGATGGCCAGCGTGACGCCGAGAAAGGCACGGGCGTGGTGGTCGAGCCCGATGCCGGGTTGGCGGAGAATGCGCAGGAACGCCTGTTCGGGGCGGTATTCCGGGTGGTCCCGGCTGCCGATGTCGCTCATCCAGCAGGCCGCCTCGCGCAGCCGGCGCATCATCGGGGTTTCGGCGGGAAACAGCGGGTCGGTCCAGGCGATCAGCGCCGGGGGGAGGGCGAGGTCGCGGCTGAAGCGGGCGGCGTAGTCGTGCCCGGCGGCGATCAACGGGTCCTGCGCCCGGGTCGCCGCATCGAGCAAATGCATGTACCAACCCTCGCGCAGCCCGTTGGCGGAGAACACCACGCGCCGCGCCCCGGTATCGCGCAGCACGCGGCGCAGCACGACGGCGGCGAAGGGCAAATCGTCGACCCGCCGGCGGGGCACACCAGCCATGCGTTCCAGCGCCCGACGGGAGCTCTCGGCGACCAGGGTGGTGAATTCGCGCATCTCGTCGCGCGCCACGGTGTAGTGGTGCACCATGCTGAGCGGGTAGCGGGCCCGCGCGATATGCATCCGCGCCAGGGCGCGCCAGGCGCCGCCGACCGCGAAGAGGTCCGCCCCCTGGCCGGCGGCGAGCCAGGGGACGGCGGCCAACTCGGCCTCGACGATCTGGCGGGCGCGATCGGGATCATTGCGGGCGCGCTCGGAGAGGCGGATGACGCCGAGCTTGAGGGTCTGCGCCTGGTGGCGGGTGGCGCGTTCGAGGCGGACGACTTCGAGCGAACCGCCGCCGATATCGGCCAAAACCCCAACGGCGTCGGGAATGCCGCACTGCACGCCGGCGGCGGCGAAATCCGCTTCCTCGGCGCCGCTGAGGATGCGGATCGGCACCCCGGGCATGCGGTCCTGCAACAGGCCGACGAACTCCGGCCCGTTTCGGGCATCGCGCACGGCCGCGGTGGCGAGTACCTCGAAGGGCTCGGCGTGCATGGCGCGCGCGATGGCGAAGTAGCGCTGCATCACCTGCAGCGCCTGGGCCACCCCCTCGTCATTGAGGCGGCCGGTGGTCTCAAGCCCGCGGCCGAGCCGCAGCACCGCCTTCTCGTTGAAGATGGCGATCGGGTTGCGGCCCCGCCCCTCGAACACCACGAGGCGCACGGAGTTGGACCCGAGGTCGACGACGGCAGCGCGTTTGGGGAGGGAGGCGGTCACGGCAATCCTGTGTGAGGCGATCATGGCGGCGGGCATGCGGCACCGGCGATGGCACCGCACCCCCCTGGGCAGCGGAGCCACGGCCGGAAAGCGAGGGGTTGGTCATGAAGTAGTCATGGGCACTGATGCGTTTCTTCGCCCCACCGGCCGCCATGCGCCGCCAGACCGAGTCGGCGCCAAGCTCCCAGGACTGCAGGGTATCGCGCAGATTGACCGCCATGATCTGGTCGAGCACCTGCTCGTGCACGGTGGGGTTGTGGATCGGCACCATCGTTTCCACCCGCCAATCGAGGTTGCGGGGCATCCAGTCGGCCGAGGAGATGAACACCCGTGCATGCCGGCTCGGCATCGGGTGGCCGTTGCCGAACACCGAGATGCGGCTGTGTTCGAGGAAGCGACCGACGATGGATTTCACCCTGATGTTCTCCGACAGCCCCGGCACTTGCGGGCGGAGGCAGCAGATGCCGCGCACCACCGCCGTGGTCCGCACCCCCGCGCAGGAGGCCTCGTAGAGCTTGTCGATCAGCGTCTCGTCAACCAGGCTGTTCATCTTGAGCCAGATCGTCGCCGGCTTGCCCTCCCGGGCGAACAGGATTTCGCGATCGATCAGCTCCAGCAGCGAGGCGCGGATGGTGAGCGGGCTGAACGAAAGCGCGTCCATCCGCTCCGGCCGCGCATAGCCGGTCATGTAGTTGAACAGCCGGGCCGAATCGCGGGTGAGGTCGGGGTCGCAGGTGAAGAAGCTGAGGTCGGTATAGATGCGCGCGGTGATCGGGTGGTAGTTGCCGGTGCCGAAATGGGCGTAGCTGCGCATGGTGCCGCCCTCGCGACGGACCACGAGCGAGAGTTTCGAATGGGTTTTGAGTTCGGTGAAGCCGAACACCACCTGCACGCCCGCCGCCTCCATCACCCGGGCGAGGCGGATATTGGCCTCCTCGTCGAACCGCGCCCGCAGTTCCACCATGGCGGTGACCGATTTGCCGGCCTCGGCCGCCTCGATCAGCGCCTTCACGATCGGGCTGTCGCGGCTGGTGCGGTAGAGCGTCTGCTTCACCGCCACCACGTTCGGGTCGGCCGCGGCCTGGCGGAGGAACTGCACCACCACGTCGAAACTCTCGAAGGGGTGATGCACGACGATGTCCTTGGCCCGGATCGCCGCGAAGCAATCGCCGCCGAAATCGCGGATGCGCTCGGGAAAGCGCGGCGTGTAGGGGGGGAACAGCAGGTCCGGCCGGTCATCGACGATGAGCTGCGAGATGTCGGACAGGCCGAGCAGGCCGGACTGGTCGTAGATGTCCTGGCTGCTGGCGCCGAGCTCGTCGATCACCAGTTCACGCAGCAGCTCGGGCATGTCGGCATTCACCGTGACGTGGATCGCCACCCCCCGCCGGCGGCGCTTCAGCGCGGTCTCGTAGGAGCGCACGAGGTCCTCGGCCTCTTCCTCGAACTCCACGTCGGTATCGCGGATCAGGCGGAACGAGCCGGCGGCGAGCACGCGGAAACCGGGGAACAGCCGGTGCAGCGAGAGGCGCACGAGGTCCTCCAGCAGCACGAAGCGGATCGGCCCGGCCTCGGCGGTGGGCAGGCGGATGAAGCGCTCCACCAGCGCGGGCATCGGGATCAGCGCGCTCATCCCCTGGCCGTCATCCTCGCGCACCAGGCGAAGCACCATCACCAGGCCCATGTTGGGGATGAACGGGAAAGGGTGCGCCGGGTCGATCGCCAGCGGAGTGAGGATCGGGAAGACGCGCTCCATGAACCAGGCGTCGAGCCAGTTGCAGTCCTGGTCGGACAAATCGTCGGTCTCGGTGACCAGGATGCCGGATTCGGCAAGCCGGGCACGCAGATTGCGCCAGGCGCGCTGCTGGTCGTGCATCAGCGCCCTGGCGCGGGTCTCGACCTCGGCGAGCTGCTGGGCGGGGGAGCGGCCATCCTGAGAGAGGGTGGAGACGCCGGCCTTGGCCTGGCCCATCAGCCCGGCGACGCGGACCGAGTAGAACTCGTCGAGGTTGGCGGCTGAGATGGCGACGAAGCGGAGGCGTTCGAGCAGCGGGTGACGCGGGTTCTCGGCCTCCTCGACGACGCGCTGGTTGAAGGCGAGCCAGGAGAGTTCACGGTTGATGAAGCGGTCGGGGTCACGCGCGTCGATCGCCACCGGCGGGGGCTCGATGGTGGCGCGGACGCCGCCGGCGACATGCATCGATGCACTACCAGCGGGGGCGCTGCCGGTGGGGGCTATCTCGTCGGATTTCACGGCGCGCTCCTTGCGGGATTGTCGGTTGTTGCGCGCCATGGCTACACGACCCTCCTGTCCGGCCGCGAGAGGCCGGGAGCATCCATCATCAAACTGTCACTCTCGCCCGCATCGAGCAGTCCCGCAAGCGCGTGAGCGGCCAGAGCCCGGGTGATCGGCGCGCGGGCGGCCATGGCGGCACGGTCGAGCCGGGCGGCGGCGAGGCGCAAAGCGGCGGGGGTGCGGGGGAGGTGGCGGAGCAGGTATTCCTGCACCCCTTCGGGCGCTGCAAGCTGGCGCTCGACGAGCAGGCGACGGAGCAGCAGGCGCAGGAGTTCGTCCTCGGGCCCCGCGATCGCCGCGGTGGTGGTGGCGCGCAGCCGGCTCGCGAGATCGGGCAGCACGACGTTCCATCGCCCGGGCGGGTTGGCCGCGGCGAGCAGCACCGGCTGGCCGGCCTCGTCGGCGGTATTGAGGAGGTGGAGCAAAGCACGCTCGGGGGCACGCTCGGCATCGTCGATGGCGAGCGGGTGCTCGGAGGGCGCGGGCACCAGGTCGGCGGCGATTTCCGGGCCGCGCAGGATCTCGGCACCCTGGCTCAGCGCCCAGCCATGCAGCAGATGGGTCTTGCCGCAACCCGGCGGCCCCCACAGCGCGAGCCGGCGCTGCGGCCAATCCGCCGTGCGGGCGAGCCAGGTCCGGGCATCGGCGTTTGAGGGAGCCTCGATGAAATCGGCCGGTTCGAAACGCGGCGCGGGATCGAAGGGCAGCGCGAGCTGGCGGATGCGCGCCTTCATCGCCGCGCCGCCTTCACGATATAGGCGGCACCCGATGCCAGCGTGCTCGCCGCCACCAACCATATCAACGCGCTGTGCAGCGGATGATCGGGGCGCTCGATGCCGGCGAGAAACAGCGAGGCGGCGACCAGCATGATCTGCAGCAGCGTGTTGAGCTTGGAGACCAGCAGCGGCTTGATCTGCGGCGGATCGCCCAACAGGTACAGCACCAGCACGCCGCCGACGATGATGAGATCACGGAACACCACCATGATCGCCAGCCAGTCCGGCAGCACATGAACCATCGCGAGCATGATGAACATCGTCACCAGCAGCGCCTTGTCGGCGACCGGGTCGAGCAGCGCGCCGACATAGGAGGGGCCTTGCCGGCGGGCCAGCCAGCCGTCCACCCCGTCCGACACGCCGGCGCCGAGGAACAGCCAGAAGGCCGGCATGAACTGGGCGTGCAGTACAAGATACACTGCGCCCGGCACGGCACATAGCCGGGCGAAGGTGATCACGTTCGGCACCGTCAGCAGCGCGGTCGACAGCACCGGGACGGGGCGGCCGGAATCAGGCATGCCGGTCCGCTCCGGGTTCACGCATTGCGTGCCGGGGTGGGCTATGGTTGTTTCCGCCCGCTTCAGGCGGCGTTCTCGTCGCGCTTTCTGCTTCCACCAGGGCCGGGTCCAGTTCTACCCGGCCATTATACACCGAGGACGGCCATGGCCAGCATGACCTATCGCGCGGCGGGCGTTGATATCGACGCGGGGGACGAACTGGTCGAGCGCATCAAGCCGCTCGCCCGGGCGACCAACCGTGCCGGCGTGATGGGCGGGCTCGGCGGTTTCGGCGCCGTGTTCGATCCCAAGGCCGCCGGCTACAGCGACCCGATCCTGGTCTCCTCGACCGACGGTGTCGGCACCAAGCTGCGGATCGCCATCGACACCGGGCTGCATGACACGGTCGGCATCGACCTCGTGGCGATGTGCGTGAACGATCTGGTGGTGCAGGGCGCCGAGCCGCTGTTCTTCCTCGACTATTTCGCCACCGGCAAGCTCTCGGTGGAACAGGCCGGACGGGTGATCGGCGGCATCGCCGCGGGCTGCAAGATCGCCGGCTGCGCGCTGGTGGGTGGTGAGACGGCGGAAATGCCGGGCATGTATGCGGCTGGCGACTATGACCTCGCCGGTTTCTCGGTGGGAGCGGCCGAGCGCGGCACGCTGCTGCCCAAGGGCGTGGCGCCGGGCGATGCGCTGCTGGGGCTCGCCAGCGCCGGGGTGCATTCCAACGGGTTCTCCCTGGTGCGCCGCATCGTGGAGACCACCAATGCCGGCTGGGCCACCCCCTCGCCCTTCTCCGCCGGCTCGCTCGCCGAGGCGCTGGTGGCGCCGACGCGGATCTACGTGAAATCCCTGCTCGCTTTGCATCGCGCCGGATTGCTAAAAGCCGCCGCCCATATCACCGGCGGCGGGCTCACCGGCAACGTGCCGCGGGTGCTGCCCGCTGGCACCGTCGCGGTGATCGATGCCGGCGCCTGGACGCTGCCGCCGGTGTTCGCCTGGCTCGCCCGCACCGGCAACGTCGCCGCCGAGGAGATGCTGCGGGTGTTCAATTGCGGGCTCGGTATGGTCTGCGTGGTGAGCGACGCCGCCGCCGCGCGGCGCGTGCTGGAGGGGCATGGCGAGACGGTGTTCGACATCGGCCATATCGAAGCCACCGAAGGGCCAGCGGACGTGCGCATCAACGTGCCGACGGGATGGCCGATGTGAGAAGGAAGGTCGGCGTTCTCATCAGCGGGCGCGGATCGAACATGGCGGCGCTGCTGGCAGCTGCCGCCGCGCCGGGCTATCCGGCCGAGATCGTGCTGGTTCTGGCCAATCGCGAAGATGCCGCCGGGCTCGCCGCCGCGGCCGCCAAGGGCATCCCCACCGCCTGCATCCCCCACCGCCCCTTCAAGGGTGATCGCGCGGCGCATGAGCGGGCGGTCGCCGCGGCGCTCGATGCCGCCGGCGTCGAGATCGTCTGCCTCGCCGGCTATATGCGGCTGCTGACGCCGTGGTTCGTCGGGCACTATGCCGGGCGGATGCTGAACATCCATCCGAGCCTGCTGCCCGCCTTCCCCGGGCTCGACACCCATGCCCGCGCGCTGGCAGCCGGGGTGAAAGTGCATGGCTGCACGGTGCACCTGGTCACCGAGGGGATGGATGAGGGCCCGATTCTCGCCCAGGCCGCGGTGCCCGTGCTGCCCGGCGACAGCGAGGACGCGCTCGCCGCCCGTGTGCTGGCGCAGGAACACCTTATCTACCCTATGGCGCTGGCCGATTTCGCCGCCGGACGGCAGGGATTGGCGCCTCCGCCCGGTGCTGTGCTGTGCAACCCCTTGCCGCACCGCCCGCCCTCTCCTAGATAGCGGCAACACCCACCAGTAGAACGAGACAAGCCATGGCCCACGCGCCCAGCCCCGTGCAGAACCCCGTCTCCGAGGAGGCCTTCACGGCCGACCGCCAGCGGATGTTCGACGGCTTCATCAGCGCGACGACCTTCTCCATCGTCGCCTCGGTGATCACGCTCGCCCTGATGTATATTTTTCTGATCGCCTGATTTCGCTTACGGCCAGCGCTTCAAGCCGCGGCCGACGAACAGCGGAATGGTGATCCCGCCGCGCCCCGCCAAGGGCACGGCGGCGGCTTCCAGCGTGTCGATCCGCTCGAAATACCCCGCGTAGGTGCCGCGAATCCGCGCTTCGTCCTGGCGCAGGGCGACGATGAGGATATCCGCGCCGATATGCGCGGCCGGGCCGGGCAGCATGCCGAATTGCCGTGCGTCGAGGTTCAGGCAGATCACCGGCGGATTGCCGCCGAGGGCGTAGCCGATCTTGCCGGTGTCGTTCCATGAGGCCGCCGCAATCGGCATGCCGAGCAGCCCGCGCGCCGCGAGCACGCCCCGAAGCGGCGTAAGGTCCATCGCCTGCAATCCGGGATCGAGGCCGGGGCGGAAGGCGGAAAGCCAGTTGAACCGCACCTCGCTCACCGCCACCGCCACGAGCACCGCCAGCAGCCCGGCGGTCGCCACCGCCCAGCGCCTGGCGCGCTCCGGCTGCCAGCCCGCGAGACGGGCGCCGAGCAGCGGGAAGAGGAAGAGGTAGCCCGGCATCGCCCAGTGGAACAGCACGTTGCGGGACCACACCGCGATCAGGGTGAACAGCACGATCGGCAGCACGGCCAGCCAGGCCAGCAGCCAGGAGGCCCGCCGGGCCGGGCCATCGGCGAAACCTCGCCAAAACCCGGCGAGCAGGCCGAGCCAGATCCACGGCAGGATGAACCCTGCCGCCCCCGCCAGCACGGCGAACGGCCCGCCCGGGTTCCAGCGCGACGCCGCGGCCCGTCCGCCCTGGAAGGCGAAGGAGGCCCAGCCATGTGCCGCGTTCCACAACGGCACCGGCGCGAACACGGCGAGCGCGAGCAGCCCGGCCGCATAGGGCTCCCAGCGGGCGAACCAGCGCCGCCATTCCGGCACGCTCAGCATCGCCACCAATGCGCCGAGCATCACCAGCCCGGCCGAGTATTTCGACAGCAGTGCGAGCCCCGCGGCAAACCCGGCGCCGAGCCACCAGCCGGTGCCCCGCCCCTCCAGCCCGCGATACAGGCACAGCCCGGCCGCCAGCAGCGCGCAGTCGAGCGGCCCGTCCGGCAGCACCCAGCCGCCGGTGGTCAGCCCGAACACCGGGGCGAGGTTGAAGGAAATCGCCGCCCACAGCCCCGCCCGCTCCCCGTAGAGATCCGCGGTGAGGCGGGCCATCAGCCAGGTCGTCAGCGCGAAGATCGCCACGAAGGGCAGGCGGACGACCCAGGCGCTCTCATTGCCCAGCAGATGTGCGATGCCGGAGGAGAGCCACCACGCCAGCGGCGGATGGTCGAAATAGCCCCATTGCAGGGTGCGCCCGGCGGCGACCATATAGCTTTCGTCGATCCCGAGGCCGATGGCGGCGCCCAGGGCCGCACGCAGCAACGCCGTCGCGACGATCAGGATCGCGACGGCGCGCATCGGAGTGGTCTGGCTCAGGCGGCGATAATGGTCTGCGACTGCTCGCCGAGCCCGGCGATGCCGAGGCTCATGGTCTGGCCGAGCTTGAGGAAGATCGGCTTGGGTTTTTGGCCGAGGCCGACGCCCGGCGGGGTGCCGGTGGCGATCACGTCGCCGGCGTGCAGCGTGATGAAGTGGCTGACATAGGAGACGATCTCCTTGACGCCGAAGATCATCGTCTTGGTGTTGCCGGTCTGCTTGCGCGTGCCGTCAACGTCCAGCCACATGTCGAGGTTCTGCGGATCGGGGATCTCGTCCTTGGTGACCATCCAGGGGCCGGTCGGGCCGAACGTGTCGGCACCCTTGCCCTTGTCCCAGGTGCCGCCGCGCTCGGACTGGTATTCGCGCTCCGAGACATCGTTGATCACGCAGTAGCCGGCAACGTGCTTCATCGCGTCGTCGAGCGTGACGTAGCGGGCGGTGGTGCCGATGACGATGCCGAGTTCCACCTCGTAGTCGAGCTTCTGCGAGCCGCGCGGCATCTTCACGTCGTCATTCGGGCCGCAATAGGCGCCGAGCGACTTCAGGAACACGATCGGCTCGGTCGGCGGCGTGGCGCCGGTCTCGGCGGCGTGGTCGGCGTAGTTGAGGCCGATGCAGACGAAGTTGAGCGGCAGGGAGACGCAGGGGCCGATGCGCGGCTTGCCCTTCACCAGCGGCAGGGTCGCGGGGTCGATCTTGGCGAGCTTGCGCAGCGCGGCCGGCGAAAGGGTCTTGGCGTTGATGTCGCCGACCACTTCGGAGAGATCGCGGATCTTGCCGTCGGCGTCGAGAATGCCAGGCTTTTCGGCGCCGGCCTTGCCGTAGCGGAGGAGTTTCATCGGTTCGTTTCCTGTATGTTGGACGTGGTGGGTTAGAGGGAAATGCCGCCATCGATGACCAGGGCCTGCCCGGTCACGAACACTGAGTCATCGCTGGCCAGATACACCGCCAACGCCGCGATTTCCTCGGGGGTGCCGAGTCGTCCCAAGGGCTGGCGCGCCACGAAGGCGGCCCGCGCCGCTTCCAGCGACCCGGCCGCGGCCGCATTGGCGGCGATGCGGTCATCGAGGCTGGGGGATTGCACGGTGCCCGGGCAGATGCAGTTGCAGCGCACGTTCTGCTTCACGTAGTCCGCCGCGATGGACTTGGTCAGCCCGATCACCGCGGCCTTGGAGGCCCCGTAGATGAAGCGGTTGGGGATGCCCTTCACGCTGCTCGCCACGCTCGCCATGTTGACGATCGCGCCGCCGCCCTTGCCGATCATCCCCGGCAGGAAGGACTGCACCATGCGGAACATCGAGCGCACGTTGAGGTCGAAGGCGAAGTCCCACTCCGCCTCGGTGGCCTCCAGCACCGTGCCCTGGTGCACGAAGCCGGCGCAGTTGAACAGGATGTCGACCGGCCCCAGCCACTCCGCGAGTGCGGCGATCGCCTTGGGGTCCATCACGTCGAGCGCGCCGGTCTTGATGCCGGGCCCGGTGATCTCGGCCACCTTGGCCGCGTTGAGGTCGGTCGCGTAGACCTCCGCCCCTTCGGCTGCGAAGGCGAGCGCGGTGGCGCGCCCGATGCCCTGGGCGGCGGCGGTGACGATGGCGGTTTTTCCGGCGAGACGGCGGGCCATGGCGGGCTCCTCAGGTTGGGTTGGTCAGTTCGGTCGATCGTGCGCAGCAGTCCCTGGCAGACCCGCCAGATGCAGCCGGTGCCGAGGAAGACTTCGATGGAGCGGTTGAGATCGCCGAATTGCAGGTGATAGCCGTTCGACAGCACGTTGACGGCAATTCGCGCGCCATCGGAGGCCACGATCTGCGAGCGCGCCTGGTAGACGGCATCGATCATCCGGCGCGCCAGATCCCGTGCGTCCTCCACCGCGAGCGAGGCGATGCGCGCGGGGGTGCGCGCCTCGTTGAAGGGGAACACCCCGTCGATATCGATCACCTGCCCCTCGGCGGCGAAAATCAACCGCGTCATCGGCTTGCCGGCCGGGAACAGGTACGCTCGCTCGTCGAGATCGATTTCGACGACCCTGCGGCTATTCGTCACGCGCAAAGGTCATGAGGCTGTGGGCGAGGCATCGAAGAGCTCCCTAGGAAGAAAAAAAGATTCACCACAGAGGCACAGAGGACAGGGAGAGGAGGGTCAATCGTTGACCATGCGTCTGATACCGTCCTTCAGAAGGATCGAATTGAAGTTCATCAACAGGCCAACCCGCATGTTTGCGAGACGAAGATAGGACAACAATTGCGCCTCGTGCAGCGGGATGAGCTTCTCGGTAGCCTTGATTTCGAGAACCAGTTCCCGCTCCACAAGGACATCCATACGGTAACCGCAGTCCAATTGAACGCCCTTGTATGAGACCGGCACCGAAACCTGACGATGGTACGCGATGTCGGCTCGTTGCAATTCGTAGCAGAGACATTGCTCGTAGGCGGATTCGAGAAGACCCGGACCGAGATGCCGATGGACCTCCATTGCCAGACCAATGACCCGTTGGCTCAGCGCCAAACCGGTCGCACTCATGGCATAGTCTCCCTGACCTCTGTGGCTCTGTGGTCAATCTTCTTACCTTGCAACCGCTCAATGGTTGTTCCGGCTCTCACCTCGGGTCTCCAGGATATTGATATACATCGTCGCCGGCTCCAGGCAGCTGCCGCTCCCCATCTGGCCGACCATGCTGCGGAAGATTTCCTCCCACGGGGTCTGGTTCTTCAGCACCGGCGGCACCCAGGCGGCGCGGCGGGCGGCGAGTTCGGCCTCAGGGATCAGCACGTCCACCTTGCGGGTGTTGAGGTCGATGCGGATGCGGTCGCCCGTCTTCAACAGCGCGAGCCCGCCGCCCACCGCGGCCTCCGGCGAGACGTTGAGGATGGAGGGCGAGCCCGAAGTGCCGGACTGGCGGCCGTCGCCCATGGTGGGCAGGGCGTTGATGCCGCGCTTCAGCATCGAGGCCGGCGGCTGCATGTTCACCACCTCGGCCGAGCCGGGATAGCCCACGGGGCCCGCGTTGCGGATCACCAGCACCGATTGTTCCTCGACGCCGAGATCGGGGTCCTCGATGCGCTCATGGTAATCCTCCGGCCCCTCGAAGACGATCGCCTTGCCCTCGAAGACGTTGGGCCGGTCGGGGTTGGCGAGGTAGCGGGTGCGGAATTCCTCGTCGATACCGCTGACCTTGATCACCGCGTTGTCGAAGATATTGCCGGAGAGCACGACGTAGCCGGCGGCCTCCTTGATCGGGTGGGCGTAGGCGCGGACCACCTCGCGGTCGCCATCCGGCACCCCTTCGAGATTCTCGGCGAGCGTCTTGCCGGTGCAGGTCATCACGTCGCCATGCAGCTTGCCGGCCTTCAGCAGCTCCTTCAGCATCGCCGGCACGCCCCCGGCGCGATGGAAGGCCTCGCCGAGGAAGCGGCCGGTGGGCTGCATGTCGATGAGCTGCGGGATATCGGCGCCGCAGCGCTGCCAATCCTCCAGCGTGTGATCGACGCCCATGTGCCGGGCGATGGCGATCATCGAGATCGGGCAGTTGGAGCTGGCGCCGAGGGCGGCGGCGGCCACTACGGCGTTCTCGAAGGCCTTCTTGGTCATGATGTCGGACGGGCGGAGGTTCTCATGGACCATCGCCACGATGCGCCTTCCGGTCTCGTAGGCGGCCTGGCCGCGCTCGCGATAGGGGCCGGGGATCATCGCCGAGCCGGGCAGCGACATGCCCAGCGTCTCCTGCAGGGAGTTCATCGAGGAGGCCGTGCCCATGGTGTTGCAATGGCCGACCGAGGGGGCCGAGGAGGCCACCATCTTCATGAATTCCTCGTAGTTGATTTTTCCTTCCGCGTAGAGCTTGCGGCCCTCCCACACGATGGTGCCGGAGCCGGACAGGCGGCCCTGCCACCAGCCATCCAGCATCGGCCCGCCCGACAGCGAGATCGACGGGATGTTCACGGTGGCCGCGCCCATCAGCATGGCCGGCGTGGTTTTGTCGCAGCCCGTCGTCAAAACAACGCCGTCGATCGGGTAGCCGTGCAGCACCTCGACGAGACCGAGATAAGCGAGGTTGCGATCGAGCGCCGCGGTGGGGCGCTTGCCGGTCTCCTGGATCGGGTGCACCGGGAATTCCAGCGGAATGCCGCCGGCATCGCGAATGCCGTCGCGCACGCGCCAGGCGAGATCCTTGTGGTGGCGGTTGCAGGGCGACAGGTCCGAGCCGGTCTGGGCGATGCCGATGATCGGCTTGCCGCCCTGGAGTTCCTCGCGGGTGAGGCCGTAGTTGAGGTAGCGCTCGACATAGAGCGCGGTCAGCGCCGGGTCGGCGGGGTTGTCGAACCAGCGCCGGCTGCGCAGCCGCTTGTCCGATCCGCTGTCGTCATGATGTGCCATCGCCGTGCCACTCCCTCGCGCTGTTGGCGCGAAAGTGCGGCGGAGGCGGCCGGGGTGTCAACGTTTGGCGATCAGCGCGCCTTCACCGGGCGGTTGGCGAAACTCTGCTGCGGCACGCCGCGGTTGAGCGACATGTGGGAGTGCACGCAGAGCCAGCGGCCGTCCTGACGGTGGAAAATCATGGTGGCGCGGCCCGGGCGGGGATAGGTGCCGCCATCCTGGTGGTAGCCGGTGCTGTTCCAGGCCGCGACCACCACGGCCATTGAACCGTCATCGCTGGCCAGCACATGGGCGCCATCGAGATCGAAGCGGAAATCCGTGGTCTTCGGCCACACATTGTCCCATTGGGTGGCGATCCACGTATCGAGGTTGGGGATGATGTTGGTGAAGGTGCCGAAGGCCAGGGTCTGCGGATGGAACAGCGGCTTGGCGGAGGCGTAGTCCACCTCGCGCACATAGCCGGCAAAAATGTCGAGCCACTGGATGAACGCGGCGCGAATCGCGGGGTTGGCGGTGGGCAGGTCGGCCATGTCTGTGCTTCCTTCTCTCTGCGCGGAATTTAGCGGAGGCGGGAGGGCAGGCAATGGTGGATGCACGGGTGATCGTGGTGACGGGGGCGGCGAGCGGCATCGGTGCCGCGGTGGTGCGGCGGATGGCGGCGCCCGGCGTGGCGCTGCTGGTCCATACCCGCAAGAACCGCGACCAGGCCGAGGCGGTGGCCGCCGAGGCCCGCGCCGCCGGCGCCCTGGCCGAGGTGGTGCTGGGCGATCTCGCGCAAACCGGCACCGCCGCGCATCTGGTGGAGCAGGCGGTGGCGCGGTTCGGCGGGCTCGATGTGGTGGTGAGCAACGCCGGCTTCGCCGATCGCACCCGCATCACCGCGATGAGCGATGCCGACTATGCCCGCTCCGACGACGCCATCGCCTGGGGCTTCCTGCGCCTCGCCCGCGCCGCGGCGCCCCATCTGCAAACCCGCCCCGACGCCCGTATCATCGCGGTATCCAGCTTCGTCGCCCACAGCTTCCGCACCGATGTCACCCTCTTCCCCGCCTCGGCGGCCGCCAAGGCGGCGGTGGAGGCGCTGGTGAAGGCGCTGGCGATCGAGCTCGCGCCCCACGCCGTCACCGTCAACGCCGTCGTCCCCGGCTTCATCCGCAAGGACGCCGGCGCGCACGCCGCGATGGACCCGGCCAAGCTCGCCAAACAAATGGAATCCGTCCCCCTCGGTCGCCAGGGCCTGCCCGCCGAAGTCGCCGCGGCCATTGCCTTCCTCGCCTCTCCGGAGGCCGGCTACATCACCGGCCAGTGCCTCCACGTGAACGGCGGGCTGGTGATGTGAGCCCGACGGCTTGACGCATCCGGGCAGCCTGCGCATCTGCGGGGGATGACAACCGATCCCTTCTTGCTGCCCGAGGACGATACCGCCGCCGCCGCGATAACCGAGATCGCCGATGAACTGGCGGTGTTCGATGACTGGATGGAGCGTTACCAGTACATCATCGAGTTGGGCCGAAAACTGCCGCCCTTTCCCGATGCCTGGGCCGACGACGCGCATCGCGTGCCGGGCTGCCAGAGCCGGGTGTGGATGGAGGCGGTGGCGCGCGATGGGCGGCTGTATTTCGCCGGCGCCTCGGATGCGGCGATCGTCTCGGGCCTGGTTGCCCTGCTGCTGCGGGTCTATTCCGGCCGCACCCCGGCGGAGATCGCGGCGACCGATCCGGTGTTTCTCAAGGAGCTTGGCCTGCTCGAAGCCTTGTCGACCAACCGTGGCAACGGCATCGCGGCGATGGCACGGATCGTGCGCGAGCGGGCAGCGGCGGCGTCATGACCGTCGTGCATCGCCTGGGCGGACGGCGCGTGCCGGTGTTGAGCGCCGGTGACGCGGATGCCGGCTGGTCGGCGATGGGCAAGCCGGCGGCGGCGGTGTTCGCGCGCCTCCGGGTGGTGCGCCGCCTGGTACTGATCGTGCTGTGGGTGCTGATCTGCTTTCCCGTTCAGGCGCTGCTGGTGGTGCTGCCAGGGCGGGCGAACGAGGTGTCCGCCCGCCTGTTCTGGAGGGGGCTCTGCGCCATCCTCGGCCTGCGGCTGCGCGTGCTCGGCGAGGCGGCACATCGCACGGCCGATGGGC
Source organism: Alphaproteobacteria bacterium (assembly GCA_026400845.1). Classification (GTDB taxonomy): domain Bacteria; phylum Pseudomonadota; class Alphaproteobacteria; order Acetobacterales; family Acetobacteraceae; genus CAIYPH01. The sequence goes on along the minus strand of JAPLOH010000111.1, from coordinate 26,206 downwards.
GGCCGATCGTCTACGTCGCCACCCACAGCTCCTGGCTCGACATCCCCGTGCTCGGCGCGCGGCTCGATGCCGCCTTCATCGCCAAGGAGGAGATCGCCAAATGGCCGGTGGTGAGCTGGATCGCCCGGCTCGGCCGCACCGTCTATGTCCGCCGGGTGCGCGCCTCGACGGTGCGTGAGCGCGACGAGATGCGCGCCCGCCTTGCCGCGGGTGACAGCCTGATCCTGTTCCCCGAGGGCACCACCTCGGATGGCTCGCGGGTGCTGCCGTTCCGCTCTGCCTTCCTCTCGGTCGCTGAACTCCCGGTTTCGCCGGATGGGCGCAGCGCGATCGTGCAGCCGGTTTCGCTGGTTTATGACCGGCTCGGGGGAATGCCGGTCGGGCGAGCGCACCGGCTGGTGTTCGCCTGGCCCGGCGACATGGATCTGGCGTCGCATTTCCTGCGCTTCGCCCGGCTTCAGGGCTTCCGCGCGACCATCCTGCTGCACCCTCCGGTTGATCCGGCGGCCTATGGATCGCGCAAGGCGCTGTCCGAGGCGGTGTGGCGGATCGTCGCCGATGGCGCGGCGGCGCTGCGGCAGAACCGCGATCCGGCGCGGAATGCTTGACACGCCATCGGCTTTGCCTGCGAGACTGTCAGCCGACCCAGGAGGAACCACGCGCCCCTTGTGCTTGACCTCAGCGCCGATGCAGCGGATGTCTCCCCGCTTTCCCGCCGGACCGATCCGCGCGGGACGCAGGGTGCCTCGCCGATGACCAACGCCGCTGTTCCGCCGAAGAATCTGCACGTGATCACCTGGGGTTGCCAGATGAACGTGTACGACAGCGGCCGCATGGCCGACGTGCTGGCCCCGCTCGGCTATGCCGGGACCGACCGGCCGGACGGCGCCGACATGGTGATCCTCAACACCTGCCACATCCGCGATCGCGCTGCCGAAAAGGTGTTCTCCGAGTTGGGCCGGCTGCGTCTGCTGCAGGAGCAGCGGGCAGCCGAGGGCGGGCGGATGATCCTGGCCGTTGCCGGCTGCGTCGCCCAGGCGGAAGGGGCGGAAATCCTCGCCCGTGCGCCCTATGTCGATATCGTGCTGGGGCCACAGACCTATCACAAGCTGCCCGAGATGGTCGCCCGCGCCAGCCGCGCCGCCGGCGCGGTGATCGAGACCGACTTTCCAGTGAAGCAGAAGTTCGACTTTCTGCCCGACAGCATGGCGCCGCAGGGCGTCACCGCCTTCCTCACCGTGCAGGAGGGCTGCGACAAGTTCTGCTCCTTTTGCGTGGTGCCCTACACCCGCGGCGCCGAGGCGAGCCGCCCGCTCGGCGCGGTGCTGGCCGAGGCGCGCCGTCTGGTCGCCCGCGGGGCGCGCGAAATCACCCTGCTCGGCCAGAACGTCAACGCCTGGCACGGCGCCGGGGCGGATGGTCGCCCGGCGACCCTTGGCGGGATGATCCGCGCGCTCGCCGAGATCCCCGGCCTCGCCCGCATCCGCTACACCACCTCCCACCCCCGCGACATGGACGGTGAGCTGATCGCCGCCCATGGCGAGGTGCCCCAGCTGATGCCGTTCCTGCATCTTCCCGTGCAATCCGGCTCCGACCGCATCCTTGCCGCGATGAACCGCAAGCACACGGCGGCCGAATATCTCGAAATTGTCGCTCGCCTGCGCACGGCCCGGCCGGATATTGCCTTGTCATCGGATTTCATCGTGGGACATCCCGGCGAGACCGAGAGGGATTTCGAGGCGACCATGCAACTGATCCGCGACGTCGGGTTCGCGCAGGCCTTCAGCTTCAAATATTCGCCCCGCCCCGGTACCCCCGCGGCGGGCGCCGCCATGCAGGTGCCGGAAACCGAGAAGGATCGCCGGCTCCAGGCGCTCCAGGCGCTGCTGCGCGACCAGCAGGCCGCGTTCAATGCTGGCCTGACCGGGCGCACCATTCCCGTCCTGGTCACCGGCCCCGGCCGGCGTGACGGGCAGATCGGCGGGCGTTCGCCCTGGCTGCAACCGGTGCATGCGATCGGCCCGCTATCCCTCATCGGCGAGGTGGTCGACATGACCATCACCGCCGGCAAACCCAGTTCGCTGTCCGCCACGCTCGTAGAGGAGAGAGAGCCCGCTTGACCCAGATCCCATCGGCCGCCGCCGTCGCCACCCCGCTCAGCCGCGCTGTCACGCTCAATTTCCCCGACAATGCGCTGCTTTCCCTCCTGCTCGGTGATCATGACCGGCATTTGGTACGGATCGAGCAAGGGCTCGGGGTGAAGGTGAATTGTCGCGGCAATCGCATGGCGATCACCGGGGACCCCGCACGGGTCGAGGCGGCGCAATCGGCGATCAGCGGGCTCTACCGGCGTCTGGAGCAGGGCACTGGTATCACGGTGAGCGACGTTGACGCCGCGATCCGCCTCTCGGAAATCGACGATCCCCGCCTGCCCTTGTCGGACCTTCCGGCCATCCGCACCAAGCGCGGCGCGGTCGGCCCGCGCAGCCCCGGCCAGGCCACGTATATGGACATGCTGGCCAAGCACGAGATGGTGTTCGGCGTAGGGCCGGCCGGCACCGGCAAGACCTATCTCGCCGTCGCCCAGGCGGTCGCCATGCTCACCGCCGGCAAGGTCGACCGCATCGTGCTCTCCCGCCCCGCCGTCGAGGCCGGCGAACGGCTCGGCTTCCTGCCCGGCGACCTCAAGGAGAAGGTCGATCCCTATCTCCGCCCGCTCTACGACGCGCTGCACGACATGATGCCGGGTGAGCAGGTGATCCGCCGCATGGGCACCGGGGAAATCGAGGTCGCGCCGCTCGCCTTCATGCGCGGCAGAACCCTCGCGCACGCCTTCGTCATCCTCGACGAGGCGCAGAACACCACGCCGGTGCAAATGAAGATGTTCCTCACCCGCATGGGCGAGGGCACCCGCATGGTCATCGCCGGCGACCTTACCCAGATCGACCTCCCCTCCGGCGTGCGCAGCGGGCTGCGCGACGCGCTCGACACCGTCGAGGGCCTGCCGGGCATCGGCGTCTGCCGCTTCGACAAGCGCGACGTGGTGCGCCATCCCCTGGTGGCGCGCATTGTCGATGCCTACGAGCAGCGCACCGAGGCGGAGAAGGAAACCGCCCGGCGCGGCCGGCATGAGGGGCCCGCCGGCTGATGGACCCTTCCTCTAGTCGCGGCCCCGCTTCGGCGGGGCTCCAGATCATCGTGGCCGATCCGGCCTGGTATCGCCTGATCGCCGCCCCCGAACGGATCATCCGCCGCGTTGCCGAGGCGGCGGGGCTGGAAGCGACCGTGGTGCTGTCCTCGGACCGCGCGGTCAAACGCCTCAACGCGCGGCATCGCGGCCGCAACAAGCCGACCAATGTGCTGACTTTCGATGCGACGCCCTACAGTTCCGGCGAAATCGTGCTCGCCTCGGGGGTGGTCGCCCGCGAGGCCCGTGCCGCCGGCAAGCTTGTGGGCGACCATCTCGCCCATCTCATCGCCCATGGCGCGCTGCATTTGGAAGGGCATGACCACGCCGAAGCCGGCGAGGCGCGGCGAATGGAGATGGCCGAGGCCCGCATCCTCGGGCGCCTCGGCCTGCCCAACCCGTGGCGCCGCGCATGAGCGGGCGCGCCGGCCTGATTGCCCGTCTCCGCGGCCGCCTGCTGCGCCGCAGCGTCGAACCCAGTGTGCGCGAATCGATCGCCGGGTTGGTCGAGGAGGCCGCCGCGGAAGCCGCCGCCGGCGACGGCGCTCCGGAGCTTGACCGCCAGGAGCGCGCGCTGATCGCCAACGTGCTGCGCCTGCGCGGCACCACCGCGGATGACGTGATGCTGCCGCGGCCGGATATCATCGCCATCGCCGTCGATGCCACGCTCGACGAGACGGTGGCGCTGTTCCAGCACGAGGGCCATTCCCGCCTGCCGGTGTTCGGCGAGGAGCTCGACGACATCGTCGGCATGGTTCACCTCAAAGACGTCTTCGCCTTCGTCGGCCGGCCGGCGGAGTTCAAGCTGGCGGCCATCCTGCGCAAGCCGCTGCTGGTTTCGCCGCAGATCCCGGTGCTCGACCTGCTGTTGCAAATGCGCCAGGCCCGCATGCATCTCGCCCTGGTGGTCGATGAATACGGCGGCATCGACGGGCTGGTGACCATCGAGGACCTGGTCGAACAAATCGTCGGCGACATCTCCGACGAGCATGACGACGTGCCCGCCCCCCAGGTCATCGAGCGCGGCGACGGCTCGCTCGACCTTGATGCCCGCTTGCCCGTCGAGGCGTTCGAGGCCCGCATGGGCCCGGTGCTGGAAGACGACGAGCGGGCGGCCGATATCGATACCGTCGGCGGGCTGGTGTTCACCCTGGCCGGGCGGGTGCCGGCGCGCGGCGAGGTGATCGGCCATCCCTCCGGCATCGAGTTCCGCATCCTTGAAGCCGATGCCCGGCGGATCCGCCGGGTGCGGGTGCGCCGACTGCCGGTGGCCGGGAGTGGCGCGTGAGGGCTTGGCTGGCCCTGGCATTGCTGCTCGCCGGCTGCGCCGTGCCGCAGGACGATTTCGACTTCGAGACCTGCGGCGTGCGGCCGCGCCTGGTGATCCCGATCGAGATGCGCGGCCCGCTGCCGCTGATGCGGGCGAGCATCAAGGGCCAGAGCGCCATTTTCGTGCTCGATACCGGCGCGGTCTCGGTGGTGCTGACCCAGCCGGCGATGCGCCGCTTCGGCCTGACGATCGATCCGCGGACCATCAGCACCGTCACCGGCGTCGGCGGCTCGGCGCAAACGGCCGCCGGGCGGCTGGAAGCTTTCCGCATCGGCGACCTCGAGGTGCCCGACCACAAGGTGATCCTGCTGCCACCCGAGACGGCGTTGTCGGCTGGCGGCATCGACGGGCTGTTCGGCGTCTCGGTGCTGTCGGTGTTCGAGGTAGAACTCGACCTGCCGCAGCGCCGCGTCACCCTCTACGCCGGTCGGCTCTGCCCGGACACGCTGGCGCCGCCCTGGGCGGCCCGCGCGGCGGTGCTCGACGCCAGCCGCTCCGAGCGCGGTCGCTTCGTGGTGCCGGTGACGTTGGACGGCAAGGTGCTGAACGCGCTGGTGGATACCGGCGCCGGCCGCACCTTCGTCGCCCGCGATGCCGCCGTGGCACTCGGGGTGACCCCCGAGATGCTGGCGCGCGATCCCCAGGTGACGGTTTCCGGCGCCGGACCCGCGGCCGCCACCATGGCCATGCATCGCTTCGCCACGGTGGAGGTGGCCGGGGAGCGCTTCGAAGGCCCGGAGTTCCACGTCGGCGAGCGGGTGGAACGCGGGATCGACATGATCCTGGGCGCGGACTATCTGGCGGGACGTCGGGTCTGGCTCTCCTATCCCCGCCGCCGCGTGTTCATCGAAAAGCGTGGCCCAGGCTAACGCGAAGCAGCGGAGAAAAAGTTTTTGCTTCTTTTTTCAAAAAGAAGCGCTTCCTTCCTTCCCCGCCCCATCAGGTGCTACAGCCGGCGGATCAGGACATGGAAGAGGGATTGGGGTGACGCAGGCGAAGGATCTCGCGGCCGGCAGCATTGCGCTCGGCGTGATCGTGCTGGCGCTGAAGCTTGCGGCCTGGTGGGTCACCGGCTCGGCCGCGCTGTTCTCGGACGCGGCCGAGACCGTGGTCAACGTCGCCGCCTCGGTGGTCGCGTTTCTCGCGCTCAGCCTCGCCGCCAAGCCGGCCGACGCGAACCACCCCTATGGGCATGACAAGGCCGAGTTTTTCGCCGCCGTGATCGAGGGCGTGCTGATCGTGGTCGCGGCCATGGTGATCCTCCAGCACGCCTGGCATACCTACCAGGCGCCCACGCCGATCGAGGCGCCGCTGATCGGCATGGCGCTCAACGCGGCCTCGACGGTGCTCAATCTCGGCTGGGCGATGCTGCTGTTCCGCAACGCCCGCAAATTCCGCTCCGCCGCGCTGAAGGCCGACGCGCATCATCTGGTGGCCGACGTCGTCACCTCGGTCGGCGTGCTGGTTGGCGTGATACTGGTGATCGCGACCGGCATCCCCTGGATCGACCCGGCGATCGCGGCGTTGACGGCGGTCTACATCATCGTCTCCGGCGTGTTTCTCATCCGCGACTCCGTCGGCGGGCTGATGGATGCGGCGCCGGCGGGCGAGATCGTCGGGCGCATCCGCGACATCGTCGGCCAGCACGCCGAGGGCGCGATCGAGGCGCATGACCTGCGCACCCGCCACGCGGGGCGGCTGACTTTCCTCGAATTCCATCTCGTGGTGCCCGGTGCGATGTCGGTCTCGGCCGCGCATGAAATCTGCGACCGCATCGAGGCGGCGCTGAAGGCCGAAATGGAGGGGTTGATGATCACCATCCATGTGGAACCCGAGGGCAAGGCCAAGCATCGGGGCGTGCTGGTTCTGTGAAGGCTCTGGCTGCGGCGCTGCTGCTGCTGTGGGTGGCGTCGGCACGCGCGGCGCCGCTCCGGGTGGTCTCGCTCAACTTGTGCACCGACCAGTTGCTGGTGCTGCTCGCCCCCGAACAGGCGGTGGCGCTGAGCCCCCTGGCGCGCGACCCGGCGCTCTCGGTGGTGGCCGCCACCGCGCAGGGGATGCGCTGGGTGCGCCCGGATGTCGAGGCGGTGCTGGCGTTGGCGCCCGATCTGGTGCTGGCCGGCCCGTTCGGCGCGCAGACCACGCTCGCCGCGCTGGCCGCCCGCGGAGTACGCATCGAGCGGACGGCGATGCCGCAGGATTTTCTCGCGATCCGCGCCGAAACCCGGCGTTTCGCCGCGCTGCTGGGCGCCGAGGCGGCTGGGGCGCGGCTGATCGCGCGGATGGACCGCGTGCTCGCCGAGGCGCCGCCTGGGCGCGGCTTGTCGGTGCTGCCGCTCCAGGCGCGTGGCTATGTCGCCGATGCCGGTTCGCTGGCGGCGGCGGTGATCACCGCCGCGGGGTTGCGCAATGCCGGTTCGGGCAGGCGGATGGCGCTGGAGGCGATCGTGCTGCACCCGCCCGACCGGCTGGTGATCGCGGCGGCGCCGGATTTCCCCTCGCTCGCGACCGACCTGCTGCGCCATCCCGCCCTTGCCGACATTCCGCGCATCACCTGGCCGCCCGCGCTGCTGGCGTGCGGCGGGCCATGGACGGCCGACGCCGTCGCGCTGCTGGCGGAGACCGGCGGGTGATCCGTGGCCTCGCCGTGCTTTTCGGGCTCGCTTGCCTGGGGCTGCTGATCGGGGCGGCCGGGTTCGGCTGGGCCGGGGGGATCGTGACGCTCGAACTGCGGCTGCCGCGCACGCTGCTGGCGTTGCTGGTGGGTGGCGGGCTGGGGGTATCTGGGGCGGTGCTGCAAGGGGCGCTGCGCAATCCGCTGGCCGATCCCGGGCTGCTCGGCATCGCCGGCTGCGCCGGGCTCGGTGCGGTGGTGGCGTTCTATTGGGGCGCCGCGGCGCTGTTCCCGCCCGCCTTGCCGCTGGCCGGGCTCGCCGGCGCCGGGCTCGGCTGCGTGGCATTGCTGGCATTGGCCGGGCGCGCCGCCTCCGGCGCCTCGCTGATCCTCGCCGGGGTCGCCGTCTCGGCGATCGCCGCCGCGGCGCTGGCGTTCGCGCTGACGCTGGCGCCCAACCCCTACGCGCTGGCGGAAATCACCTTCTGGCTGATGGGTGGGCTTACCGACCGCAGCCTGAGCCACCTCTGGCTCGCCGCGCCGCCGATCCTGGCCGGCGGTGCCATCCTGCTGCGACTCGGCCCGGGGCTCGATGCGCTTGCCCTCGGCGAGGAGGTGGCGGCGAGTCTCGGACAGCCCTCCAGCCGCACGCTGCGCCGTGCGGCGCTCGGGGTGACGCTGGCGGTCGGCGCCGGGGCGGCGGTGGCGGGCGGCATCGGCTTCGTCGGGCTGATCGTGCCGCATCTGCTCCGCCCGTTGATCGGCGAACGGCCGGGCGGGCTGCTGGCGGCCTCGGCGCTCGCGGGTGCAGGGCTGCTGCTCGCCGCCGACCTCGTCGCGCGGGCCCTGCCGCTGCTGCTGCCGCTCGCCCAGGAGCCGCCGCTCGGCGTACTCACCGCGCTGCTCGGTGCTCCGCTGCTGATCCGCATCGCGCGGCGGATGACTCCGTGATCACCGTCGACGCCCCGGAAATCGCCCTCGGCCGCCGCGTAGTGCTGCGCGACGTGGCGCTGCGGATCGCGCCCGGGGAGTGCGTGGCGGTGTGCGGGCCGAATGGCGCCGGCAAGTCCACCCTGCTGCGCGCCATCGCCGGGCTGCTGCCGGGCATGGCCCGGCGTGATCCGTGCCGCGTGGCCTACGTGCCGCAGGGTGCGCGATCGGCCTGGGGGATGACAGTGGCGGAGATCGTCGCCCTCGGGCGCATTCCGCATGGCGATCGCGATGCCACGCGCATCGAGGCCGCGATGGCGCAATGCGGCGTCCTGCATCTCAGCAGCCAGCGGATCGACCGGATTTCCGGTGGCCAGGCGCGCCGCGCGATGCTGGCACGGGTCTTTGCGACGGCGCCCGCGGTGTTCCTACTCGATGAGCCCACCGCCGACCTCGATCCGGCGGCGGCGCATGAGATCATGGCCCTTCTGCGCGCCACGGCGGCGGGCGGCGCAACGGTGGTGGTGGCGCTGCACGCGCTCGATCTCGCAGTGCGGTATGCCACGCGAATGCTGGTCGTTGCCGAGGGGCGGGTCGCCGCCGACGCCGCACCGGCCGAGGCCCTGCCGGCGGCGGCGGCGGCCTTCGGCATGTCCCTCGGCGAGGGGCCGGACTGGCAATTGCTGCCGCCATGACGCGCTTTCTCGCCGCCTCGCTGGGCGCGCATCTGCTGTTCGCCCTGCTGCTGGTCGCCGGCACTTTCGGGCTCGGGCGGATGAAGCCGGTCGCGGAGTCGCCGGAGAAGCCCGGCGTCGAAGTCGTCATGCAGGAGGGCGCCGGCGGCTCCACCGAGGCAACCCCGGCCGCCGAAGCGGCAGAACCTGTGCCACCCCCACCCCGGCCAG